>NZ_JBEOOW010000004.1:0-334933 GCF_040309505.1 Psychrobacter sp. TB55-MNA-CIBAN-0194
CCGATGGTACCAACGTTGACATGCGGTTTTAGACGTTCAAACTTGGCCTTTGCCATGGGTATTTCCTCTTTTTTTGGTGAATCTTTATCAATCAAAGATCAGTGAATAGCTGTTTGACGGCTCATGATGCAGGTAAGACCATCAAACCGTTGACGCTATGGTTTATCTACTAAAACTGTTCTGTAATCTTGCTAAAGTCTATGCATTCAAACCATGCAGTTCAACTTCATACAGATAAATATTATACTTACTTTTCAAGCTATTGAACATTGCCAGCTATTATATAACATCGCTGTTGCACTAATTTATCTTACTGTAGCTCATCTACAAATAAACTTAGTATTTATTAATAAATTGACAGCACTAAAGGGCAACACCTCAGTGTCACCCTTAAATCATCAATTGCTGTACTGTATTTATAATGTTCAATATCCTATGCTTTCGATATCGATGCAACGCTGTTTAAGATAGCAAAGCAAACACAAAAAGCTTAAACAATAAATGGAGCTCATATCGAGAATTGAACTCGAGACCTCTCCCTTACCAAGGGAGTGCTCTACCGCTGAGCTATATGAGCATGTTTTTAATAACTACAGTACAAATAATATTGTAGATTTACTAAAAAAATATCACGATACAGTTATCATAAACTGATTATCGTGATTTATTATTGATAATTTTTGCGATGGTGTATATATGGAGCGGGTGGCGGGAATCGAACCCGCGTCATTAGCTTGGAAGGCTAAGGTGTTACCATTATACCACACCCGCATTTACTCTTATTCTAAAGGACTCTAATCGAGAGTCTCTAAATATATAGAGTATGCTTGGCGCTATGACAAACTTAGAAAATATGGTGGTGGGAGAAGGATTCGAACCTTCGAAGCTTTCGCGACAGATTTACAGTCTGTTGGGTTTGACCGCTCCCCAATCCCACCTTAGGTTGCTTTAAACAAAAATGACTTTAGTTTAAGACATATTCATAAAAAGCTACTTTAAGAGAGATGGTGCCGACTGCCGGGATCGAACTGGCGACCTACTGATTACAAGTCAGTTGCTCTACCAACTGAGCTAAGTCGGCTTGTTCTCTTAAAGTGGTGGCTATTCTATCAAATATTTTGAGATGCGCAAGCTCTTTTTCATCTTTTTTTCAATTATTTTAATAAAAATATTTAAGCTGTTGATTAAATTAGCATTTTTATAAATAAAGATATAGCATTAAATTGGCTTTTTACTCAAAGCATTTGTTTTTGCCATCCAGATGGCTATTTAACTAGCGAATGTGCAAACCATTACACGCCATTTTTACTGCTTTTAACAAGGCGAGTGCTTTTTTATTGGTCTCATCCCATTCATCTTCTGGAATAGAGTCAGCGACGACACCTGCACCTGCTTGGATATGGATTTTGCCACGGCGCATGACAGCCGTACGGATAGCAATAGCGGTATCCATGTTCCCATGCCAGCCCAAGTACCCTACTGCACCACCAAAGACTGTTCGACGTACTGGCTCTATCTCATCAATAATTTGCATGGCGCGGATTTTGGGTGCCCCTGTTAAGGTGCCCGCTGGGAACGTCGCACAAAAGACATCTAGTGCGTCTTTATCAGGCAATATCGTACCCTCAACGTTAGAAGCAATATGCATCACTTGTGAGTAGCGCTCAATAAACATCTTTTCGGTCACCTTAACACTACCGTACTCGCAGACGCGGCCAATATCATTGCGACCCAAATCAATGAGCATCAGATGCTCAGCGATTTCTTTTTTATCATTGAGCAGTTCTTGCTCAAGCGCTTCGTCTTCTGCTTGGTTCTGTCCACGTTTACGAGTGCCCGCCAATGGTCGCACTGTTACTTTGCCATTTTCGATACGTGATAATATCTCAGGCGATGCACCAATGATGTCAAAGCGTTTGTGATCGTCGAGCGTATAACCATGCACCAAGAATAGATACGGTGATGGATTTAAAAACCGTAGAGCACGATAGACAGCCAGTGAATCTCCGGTATAATCAGCTGTCAAACGCTGCGCAGGAACGACCTGCATGACATCACCTGCTAAGATATAGTCTTTAATCTTATCCACGTCACTACAGTACTTCTCTGCACCTGTTTGTGAAGTAAACGTCGGCGTCGGCATCACTGGTGCACTTAGATTTGGCATCTCTGCCAGTTTTTCTTCAATTTTTTCTAATTCACGGATAGCATTACTGTAGCCTTCTTCACTATTGCAGTCGGCATAGACGATGATAGATAACGTGTTTTCTAAACTATCGAAAACTATCACGCTCATCGAAAGCATCAGCCACATGTCTGGCATCGACATTGGATTGGGTGCATCAGACAAGCCCACGCTTGGCTCAATGACGCGTACCATGTCATAGCCAAAGTAACCTACTAACCCACCGCTAAAGCTCGGTAGCATAGCGATATCGGCTGCTGTGGGCATATTGTATTGAGCCATCAGCTGACGAATATAATCAAATGGATCATCTATTGCATTTACATCCGTCTGATCGTTTCTTTTGACCGTCATATTGCCATCTGTATATTGCAAAATCAGATCACTACCCAAGCCAATCATCGAATATCGTGCCCAACGCTCACCCCCTACGACTGACTCAAATAAATACGCCGAACCATTCAGATCACGTACTTTAGAAAACACAGATACTGGCGTTTGTGCATCCATTAGGCGTTTTTTTACCAGTGGTGCATGACTAAAGCCACGGTCTTTAAAAGACTGATATTCTTCAAAGGTCATCATAGTAAGGCTCTCTTAGCAACATATTGGCAAAAGATAAAAAGAATTGAAACAATAAAAAGGTATAGTCGGTTTAATGTAATTTGGATACAAGGAAGGCGAGTAAAAGTATTACAAGTAGTAGACTAAGCGAGACTGACTATAGATAAAATATAGCGTCAACACTCTACTGAATGCTGACGCTATAGAAACTCGCTTTTACAGCTTAACGCTGACAGATATAAACTATCTGGCTAGTACATAAGCGACTATCGGCTATACGACGCCTTTATTAAACAACCATAGCGCTAACCCAACGATGAGAATGGCAACAAATATCCATATAAACCAACCACCGCTTGGTTTTTTCTCTATGTGTCCTGCATTGGCTGGGTTGTTGACTGCCTGATTTGCCGCGTTGTTACCTTCGGTACCAAGATCACGAGACTGGCCTAGATTGGCTGTACCTGAAAACTGTGCCGTGGCTGCTTGCTTAGCACGTAAGACATCAGGATCAGCTTCTTCTTGCAGCTCAGTCGTCGTCGTTTTGTCATGTTCTGCTTCGACTACTGGATCTTCATTCACTACGTCTTCATCTGCTTCTTCTTCGCGTATCACTTCTTCGTGCACGGCTTCTTCATGTACAGCCGACTGCTCTACTAATGGCTCACTCTCGTCCACTACTGACAATTCAGGCTCTGTCGCTACTACTTCTTGCTGCTCAGCCACTTCTTCTGCTATCACGGGTTCTTCTGCCACCACGGGCTCTTCTAGTGTTTCTTCTACTATAAGCTCTGGAGTATCATCTACTGGTGCAGACTCTACACTTTCTGCGGCAGACAAGACTTCCTCAATATTTGTTTCTTTGACAATTGGCTCTTGTGGGGTTAGTTCAGCTATTTTGGTAGCATTCTCTATAGGCAGGCTAGTATCAGGTGTTTCATTTGTTGATTCTACTGCTGCCTCTGACGCTGTATCGGCAGCTACTGTCTCAATACTCTCATTTGTAGCAGGCAGCATATCTTTAATACCTGTTTCTTTCACCACAGGTTCATCGATGGTTGGGTGTTCGATGATGTACTCTTCGAACTCATCTGCTTTGGCAGTAGCCTCAGTAACAGCAGCTTCAGTATTACTGTCATCAGCAGTATTCATATTAGCCGCTGCATCCTCTGCCGCTACAGGTGCTACGGGTATTAACGACTCATCTTCCGTAGCAACAGGCGCATTCACCAAAAAGCTAAAACTGGCAAAGCCAATTGTGTCATCTACTTGCAATAGGCTTGACTGGTTTCCTTCGATACGCTGCTCATTGATAAACGTACCGTTCGATGAGTCCAAATCTTTTACATATAACTGACCATCTAATACGCTGAGCACGGCATGATTGCGCGATACTTGCTTGCTGCCGAGTACCACATCATTATCACTGCCACGTCCGATAGATAGGCTGTCATCGACCGTCAGGGTCAATTCTCCAAGCGCTTCTGTTAATGCATTAAGCTGCCAAGTGCTCGCTGATGGTGTCGGGTTTCCGCTGTCTATATTGTTTGTCATGATGCTATTCCTTATTTTTCTATTAAATTTCAAATGATTTTAGCTAAATTATTGCCAATTTTTAAAGCGATTTGACAGCTATTTTGGTATTAACCGTCATAAATAATACCGTGTCTATTTGCGCTATTTAATAATAAAACGAGGCTTGATAATACCGTCAAGCTTGCTATATGGAATGCTTAATACAGGCATACCATAAGCATATGGACCGATAGAATAGTGCTGATAGCGAATGTCGATACCTTCATCCGTCATCGTTATATTATCACTCAATGTAAACGGCCAGTTTTTTTCATAACTACTGACATCGTCGTCCACCGTTTTAACCCACGTTTTATAAGCGTCGTATGCAAGTGCTTCGAACTTTGATTTTTTACCTGATTGAAGCATATCATCAAGTATAATTTGTTTTTTGGTGCTTAGATCAAATACTAAATACTCACTATAAGGCATGCCATGAGCACCACCAGTGAAGACATAGGAGTCAATTTCGAACAATTCAAAATCACTCACATGCCCCAAATACTCAGGCGTAACCATCAAGCTGTAAGCCCATGAACTGCCTTCAGGAATATCTATAAATTGTGAGCCAGCAAAGTCATCAATCGCTGTGTTTACCGCTGCCTGATTCAGTTTCGTTTTGATAGGTGCTGACTCAGTCGGTTTACTATTGACGACTAACGCATTAATACGCTCATTCGTCATATCATTGATCCAACGATGATTGGTATTCAAATATTTAATATCAATCTCTGGACAGTTTTCATGCTCTACACATTGTGCTTGTATGTTTTCTGGCAACTCATAATTCAAATAATCGGTACTGCTAATGAGATTACCTGCATTTGCAGGTATAGCGACGACCCCTAGCAAAAAACCACTAGCCAATAGACCCATCAGACGTGCGTGACTCGCTTTCATAGATGAGCGCAGACGTAATGATGAGTTATTAATATTAAATGGATTCGTAGCGTTCATATAGCCTCTTTCATAAACATACAACATTGCTTAACATTCTACCGTAACAATAGTGAGTTATTGTAGGAACACTGTTTGTGTTTTAAGAAATTACCAGTTTTTGAACGTCTGGTACATAAACTATAGGTAATAAAAAAGACACGGCTAGCGTGTCTTTAGAGATAAATCATATCGTGGGATAATGGATTTTAATGCTCACGAGTATTACTAAAAGTGATTTCTGGATAGCGATCTTGCATCAACTGCAAGTTAACCCGTGACGGTGCAAGATACGTCAGATAGCCACCACCATCGAGCGATAACTGGTCATGGGCTTTCTTCTTAAACTTGGCCAGTGCCACTTCATCATCACAGTGAATCCAGCGTACCGTTGCAATAGATACAGGCTCAAAGATACATTGAACCTTATACTCTTCTTTGAGACGATGCGCCACCACTTCAAACTGTAGCACACCAACTGCACCCAAGACTAAATCGTTGTTAATCTGCGGCATAAAGACCTGTGTTGCGCCCTCTTCACTTAACTGCTGAAGACCTTTTTGTAGCGCTTTAGATTTTAGTGGGTCTTTGAGTATCACACGGCGGAACAATTCAGGCGCAAAATGTGGAATACCGGTAAAGTTTAGCTCTTCACCTTCTGTGAAGCTATCACCGATTGAGATGGTTCCGTGGTTGTGCAAGCCGATAATATCTCCTGGATACGCTTCTTCTAATGCTTCACGATCACCTGCCAAAAAGGTCAAAGCATCAGCAATACGTACGTCTTTACCCAAACGTACATGCTTTAGCTTCATGCCTTTTTCGTACTTGCCTGAGCAGACTCGTAAGAATGCAATGCGGTCACGGTGACGCGGATCCATATTTGCCTGAATCTTAAAGACAAAACCACTAAAGTCAGTCTCAGTCGCGGCGACTTCACGCTCATTAGTCGGATGCGCCTTGGGTGGCGGTGCATATTTGACCAAAGTATCAAGTACCATATTGACACCAAAGTTACCCAGCGCTGTACCAAATAATACTGGCGTCATCTCGCCTGCTAAGAATGCTTCAACACTAAACTCTTCTAGCGCCATTTGTACCAGCTCAAGCGACTCTTCAAAGGCATCAAACATCAACGTCCCCAGACGCTCACGTATATCAGGATAATCATAACCTTCGCGAGTCTCAGAGACCGTCATCTTGCCGCCATTACCTTTTTGGTAAAAGTAGGTTTTGTTTTCAGTCAAGTGATACACACCAACGAAATCCTGTCCCATACCGATAGGCCAAGTCACTGGAATACATTTAATCTTTAGAACTGACTCGATTTCACTAAGTAGCTCAAGCGGCTCGCGAATTTGACGATCGAGCTTGTTAACGAATGAGATAATCGGTGTGTCACGCATCCGGCACACGTCCATCAGCTTGATGGTTCGCTCTTCGACACCCTTTGCTCCATCAACCATCATCAACGCACTATCTACAGCGGTCAAGGTTCGATAAGTATCTTCACTAAAGTCAGCGTGACCCGGTGTATCTAGTAGATTCACCATATGATCTTGATACGGAAACTGCATAACTGAGGTGGTAATAGAAATACCACGCTCTTGCTCCATACTCATCCAATCTGAGGTAGCATGACGATCAGTCTTACGGCCTTTTACTTCGCCTACTACTTGAATCGCCTGCCCCCACAGTAGCAGTTTTTCAGTCATGGTGGTTTTACCAGCATCGGGATGTGAAATAATGGCAAAGGTACGACGTTTGGCGACTTCTTTGTTTAGTTTCTTTGGATCTACGCTCATAATTTTTGGCTTCAACCTTAACTTCAAAAAGGCTGTCTTTAGACAGTAATCTGAATAAATAGAATAAATAATGGGCGTATTGTAGCGGATTTAGCGTCAAGGTGCAGAATTAGCATACAAAAAAACGTTCCCTAACAGTCAAATAGAGCCTATTGGCGCAATTTTTGAATTAATAGTAGCGTTCAATTTGGGCCGCTGATAAATCTGATGTCGTTTGCCAAACGAATGGCTGCTGCATCTATGTTTTCAGCGAATACTAGGGCGTGTCCTCAATTCAATCGATAGTTATCTAAATGGGTTAAAAATGGCTAAATCTTGCCAAATGGCGTCAAATAGCTGACTAATATCTCGATATTATCTGCGCTATTTTCCTTGTTTGACTGCGATTTATCTCATTTTTATCACCATTTTTAAAATGAGGACACGCCCTAGATCCAAAAATCGTCACTGAATCCTTTAATTACAATTCCACAGTATATATTTACGCCTGACCTATACAGCTGACTTAATGGTTTGTTATGCTGAAGCTCGTATCAAAACGTACCCGTTAAATATAAAGTAACTATAAAAACTGACAACAAAAAAGGATGTGTTATGAAAACTCTATACTCTACCAAAGCAACTGTTACTGGCGGCCGCGCGGGTTCAGCCAGCTTGAGCGACAGCGATCTCACTATCAATATGGTAGCACCAGGCTCAGGCAAAGATGGCAATAACCCAGAGCAGATGTTTGCGATAGGTTACAGCGCTTGCTTTGACGGTGCACTTGGCGCTGTTAAGCAAATGGAAAAAGCAAAGTTTGATTCAAAAACGTCGATAGAAGTAGACCTATTACAAGGCGAAGGCCCTGATTATAAGCTAGCAGCTAGAATCCATGTCATTGGTGAAAACACTGAGCTGTCTGCTGATGAGTTTCAGCAACTGGTTGAAAAAGCACATCAAGTATGCCCATACTCAAAAGCAACACGTGGCAACATCGATGTAGAATTAACTTCAGAAGTAAAATAACACAAGCTTGACGGTTAAGCAGCCTGATTGTTAAAGCTGTTTGATTGTTAGATAAGCTATGAAATAAAGAACTCAGTTCACGCTGGGTTCTTTTTTTATGTGTGATTCAATTGTCTTCCCATACGCACCATTCATATCAATAGGCAATTCAATAGGTGATATTGAACATCTCGTAATGATTAAGCAGTTCGGCACACACGGATTTTATCGTTATAATAAGCACATATTTCTATCTAATAGCTGATAAGTGACCTTTATGACTGATCCTATGACCGACTCCATCACCGACAGTGACCACAACTCCCATCAAGCGATTGATCCTGCCGCATTGCCAAACTTTGAGACCATGCCAAATGTAGCGACGATGGATACCAGTCACGTCGATAAAAACCAACCACCTTTTATCTTGGTTGATGGCTCTTACTATCTGTTTCGCACTTATCATGCCTTACCAAAGACCATGCAAAACTCGCAAGGCCTGATAACCAACGCCATCCGTGGCACGCTCAATGCGCTGCTCAAGCTGATGCGCCGTTATCACCCTACGCATATGGCCGTCTGTTTCGATACCAAATCACCGACTTTTCGTCATCATATGTCTGCTGACTATAAAGCAGCTCGCCCGCCCATCGACGTAGAGCTAGTAGAACAGATTCCTTATATCCATCGTTTGGTCACCGCCTTAGGTCTTCCCTTGTTGCGTATTGAGGGTGCAGAAGCTGATGATATCATCGGTACACTTGCCCATCGCGCTGTCGCTGAAGGTCATCATGTCGTCATTTCAACGGGTGATAAAGACATGATGCAACTGGTCAATGACTGCGTTATCTTAGAAGACAGCTTTACGGGTAAAATTACGGACACAGAAGCTGTCATCGAAAAATTCGGTATTAACCCAAATCAGATGATTGATTTCTTGACGTTAATGGGTGATGCTTCAGACGGTATCAAAGGCGTGCCTGGCATCGGTAAAAAAACCGCAAAAGACTTACTCGTTGAGTATGGCGATATCGGCAATATGTTAAAGCATATTGGTTTTATCAAAGGTCGCGGTGCTAAAGGTTTGATTGAGCACGCCGATGATATTCCGTTTAATAGGAAACTGGCTACCATCGTGACAGATTTGGCCATCGGCCAAGATTGGAACGATCTAAAAATCAATACTGATCCTAGTGCCCACATCGACGAATTACGCGAATTGTATAATGAGCTAGAGTTTAGAAACGAGCTCGCGTCTCTCGACCACCCAAATCATCCTGCAAATGGCTCGCAGAGTGTCGCTGACAGTCAAGCGAATGCTGAATCACAAGCGCAAATCGCTAAGTCGCTACAATCAAGCAGTGTTGAAAATATCCAAGATAGCAAATCGCATGATAGAGCATGGCATACTGTGCTCGACGAACCAGCCTTTGAAAGTCTGGTCCAATTGTTAGAGTCTGTACCTCATTTTGTCATTGATACTGAAACTACCAGTATTTATTGGCGTCAAGCTGAAATCGTCGGTCTCTCTTTTGCTGTGCAAGCCCATGAAGCATATTACATTCCGCTGACGCATAGTCTAGAAGGTGATGAACTAACCGCTAAACAGCTCGACCGTGACACCGTTTTGACACGCCTAAAGCCAATTTTAGAAAATTCAAACATCGGTAAAATCGGTCAACATTTAAAATACGATGCTCATATTCTCAGTCATTATGATATCGATTTGGTCGGTGCCATTCATGAACAACCCAATAACTGGACAATGGATACCATGCTTGCCAGTTATGTGATTAACGCTGCCGCCACTCGTCACGGTATGGATGACTTGGCACGGCATTATCTACAGACGCAAACCATCAGCTATGAAGATGTCGCTGGTAAAGGTGCTAAGCAAGTCACCTTTGATCAAGTCGCTATTGATATCGCCAGTGACTATGCTTGTGAAGATGCCGACATTACCTATCAATTATTTGAGGTGTTCAGCGTTGAGCTGGCGAACGATGCCAATAACGCCAAATTGCTACATGAGTTAGAGATTCCAACGGCAGAAATACTGTGCCAAATGGAAGCGAACGGCATTCTTATCAAACGTCCATTCTTAAACGAACTATCAAAACGCTTTGATGAAGAAATTATCGCGCTTGAAAAACGCGCTTATGAAGTGGCAGGTGAAGAATTCAACTTAGGCTCTCCGAAACAACTCGGTGAAATGCTGTTTGAAAAGCTTGGCGTCGCTGGTGGCAAGAAAACCAAATCAGGCCAGTACTCTACTGGCGAAGCGGTACTGTCAAAAATAGACCATCCATTGGTCGATATCACGTTGGAATATCGCAGCCTATCTAAGCTAAAGAGCACCTATACCGATGCGCTTGATAATGTGGCAGATAGCGAAACTGATCGTGTACACACTAGCTATCATCAGGCACTGACCAGCACTGGGCGTTTATCTTCTACTGATCCCAATTTACAAAACATTCCGATTCGTACCGCGACTGGTCGATTAATTCGCCAAGCCTTTATCGCTCCAGAAGGTCGTGTGATTCTCGCAGCGGATTATTCACAAATTGAATTGCGTCTCATGGCGCATTTTTCAGGCGATAATAATTTAACGCATGCCTTTAACGAAGGTCTCGACATTCACGCTGCGACTGCCGCTGAAGTGCTTGGCAAAGATGTCACAGATGTCACGTCAACTGAGCGCCGTAATGCCAAAGCCATCAACTTTGGACTACTGTATGGCATGAGTGCTTTTGGTCTGGCCAAGCAGCTACAAATGAGTCGTAATGAAGCGCAAGACTATATCGATATGTACTTTGAGCGCTACCCGGGTGTCAAAAACTATATGATCAATACGCGTGCCAGCGCTCACGAACAAGGCTATGTCGAGACAATATTGGGCCGCAAGCTTTATACCCCTGATATCACTCACAGTAACCGCATGGTCAAGCAAGGTGCTGAACGTGCAGCGATTAATGCGCCACTTCAAGGCTCAGCGGCAGATTTAATCAAACTTGCTATGATTGCCGTGGATAAGGTGTTGCCAAAAGAGCAAGCTAAAATGCTGCTACAAGTCCATGATGAATTAGTGTTCGAAGTTGATGCAGATAAAGTTGATGAGATTAGCCAGTTGATTACCGATGCGATGCAAGATGTATTGACAGTTACTGCGGTCGAAAAAGGCTGGAATGTGGACTTTGCAGTGCCGCTATTGGTTGAGACGGATAGTGGTCAGAACTGGGATGAGGCGCATTAATAGCTACAGTATAGAATTTATTCTATGTACTTTTTAATAAAAAAGGTTAGGCATTTTGCTTAGCCTTTTTTACATTCGAAGACCTATTAAGTAATGCACTAATATCAGCAATAGTCCCTTCCTCCATCATGAAAGATAAACTCCCTTGCTATGCAGCTATAAGTAAAAGTCATCCCTCGCTCATCAGAAGTAAAGTATTCCTAGCCACAACTTCCCTATAATTAACGACCTATGGCATAATACTTTTGTTTACCCTTTTCAGAGACCAAAACAATTGAAACCCTTCATGACGACATCAGCAAACTTTAACACCTGTACCGTTTATATAATTGCCAGTTTAGGTTTATGCACGCCAGTATGGGCAGATGCTACGCCCATTACAGATTCAGAATTGCTAGAATCTGTAAATACAGAAACGGCTTCGTCATCTAATGATAACGATCCCAATCGCGATGAAATTCTTGATCAACTTGGCTATCAACCTACTGAAGAACTTGTCGAGCAACCTTTCCCATCAGTACAAGAAGAGCAAGGCTGGACAGATGAACGCCGTGAAGATGTTCAAGACCAATTGCATGAATGGGCACATAAAATGGACGGCTGGTTTGGAGAACCCGATCCCAAAAAGCCTGCCAAAGCCAGCTTACGAGTCGTGCTAGATACACGTTGGGCCAATGATCCCAAAACAGGTAGTGATGTCACCGTTGAGCCGAGGATTCGTGGTCGCTTACGCTTGCCTGTGTTAGAGAGACAACTAAGTCTGATTATTGGTGATGAAGAGCTGGATGAAGATACTTTTTTAAAACAAAGCACGACAGGCAATACTTATCAAGCAACCTCCAACAATCAAGACAGACTTATTAATACTAAAAAAACGCGAGAAGACAACGCCTCTATTGCCCTACGTTGGACACGTTTTAATGACGAGCTCGAAGATCAATTAGGTGTGAACACAGATGTCGATATCGGGATTCGTTCACTGGACGATCCTTATCTAAAAGTAAGTATCGATAAAGACTGGTATAAAAGCAAAAAACTAGAAGTGACTAGTGATAGTTTTTATCGCTATGGACTTGATAGTGAGCACTATGTCAAAGGTGGATTAAATCTACAATATGGCGCAGATACCAAGCGATTTATCAATAATAACACCACTGTTCGTTATCGTAATCAAGACGAAGAAGAGCGCAAAGACTGGGATAACGACCTGAGACAGGTGCATTATTTAGGTAATGAGAAACAGCTAGCCTACGGACTCTCTGCCAGTGGTTATTTTGAAAGTGATAAGTCAACTTTAAACAGTTATGGTCCTGCCATTAGTTATCGCCAACCCATTTGGCGCGAATGGCTATATATGCAGACAGAGCTAAATTACTATAATGACAAAACAGAAGATAAAGACCATTACCCTTCTGCCTTGCTACGTATGGAAGCTTTGTTCTAACCCTACTACCAGTCAAGTTTTCTGAACCAAAATCAATAGCAACCATTGATAGTTATATTTACATTAAAGAGTATTAGGCTGCCTACATTAACAATGAATTATGACCGATTAGTTATATTAATTAACAACATGAGGTTGGATTTGGCGTTATAGTAGCGGCCTATTGAGTTATATATAGCCAAATAATTTTCATTCTGAAGTGAGCCCTTGGGCTCACTTTTTGTATTTTATGAATCAGGAGACCACCATTATCACTGAAAATAGTATTATCGAAATTGGTGAAGCCATTATCTTAACCTTATGTTTGCTACGCTGCTTACAATATTCAGTGCAAAGCCGCGTCCTACAGGGTCGCCACTTTTGGCTTGCCTCCGTTTTAGTTTTCTTCAGTGTTATTCGCAGAGAGCTGAGTTATTTGTCTGATTTATTGGTACCAGAAGACTTTGTGCTGCTCGGCCATTCTTACGACTGGTGGGAAGACAGGGTATTACTGGTCATCATTGTGGCTACGCTTATATTGCTAGTTCGTGCGCGCCATTATTTTTGGAGCGTTCTGAAAAATGTCCCAAAATCGTTATATCTGGGTGTTGCTGTCTTAGCAGTACTGCAATATATGGGTGAAAATGCGATTATGTTCCCACATGAGTTTGGCGAGGTCGTCGAAGAGCTGTCAGAGAATATTATCTATATAATTGCGCTGATTTACTTATTACAATTCAAATTATCGACGTTTGACAACCTACCAAGCAATCAGCAAAAATTCACTGTGCTAAATCGACAATAACGGCAGATAATGCCGATTAATTTGTGATGCAATTAAATTCTATTAGAGGTCATCACGATATAGTTCTCATCATATAAGTATTGTCATGTAAGTATTGCCATATGTCCATCGCAAAGTATCAAATCAGTACAGCTGTAATGTTTGAGCCATAGTTTGCTATACTGAAATGCAAACACCAAAAACAATGACAATTGTGGCCATCATGTTAGTGTTGTCGCTCAATATTGACGTCTGGCATTAACCTTTAATTTACAGCATCTGAATAACTATTGAGTGAATGACTATGAACATATTGATTACAGGCGCATCACGAGGCATTGGTCTGGCAACGGCAAAAAAGCTGGCGGCAAAAGGTCATAATGTCGGGCTATTTGCTACTAACACTACTACGCTTGGACAGGCTATTACCGATAAAGCATTTAAAAAATCGCTCAAACAAAAGCGTGTGATAACGGGTCAGCTTGATGTTACTCAGCCTGACTCATGGGACAATGCTATTACTCAGATGATTGATAATTTTGGCAGTATCGATGCGTTGGTTAATAATGCTGGTGTACTGGTCACTGGCGCATTACCGACAACTAACCTAGATGACCAACTGGCTCTCATTGACGTCAACTGTAAAGGCGTACTCATTGGCTGTCATAAACTGGCACCTTATTTAGCCGATAATAAAAACGGCAAAATCATTAATGTATCGTCTGCGTCTGCTATTTATGGTCAGCCTGAAGTTGCGAATTACGCTGCCAGT
The DNA here is from genome assembly GCF_040309505.1 of Psychrobacter sp. TB55-MNA-CIBAN-0194. Classification (NCBI taxonomy): domain Bacteria; kingdom Pseudomonadati; phylum Pseudomonadota; class Gammaproteobacteria; order Moraxellales; family Moraxellaceae; genus Psychrobacter; species Psychrobacter sp. TB55-MNA-CIBAN-0194. The sequence continues at coordinate 14,288 of NZ_JBEOOW010000004.1, forward strand.
AAGTTCTTTGTACGAGGTCTCACCGAAGGACTTAATATTGAGTATGAAAAGTTGGGCATCAAGGTTATCGACGTCATGCCGCTATGGGTCAAATCTGACATGACAGCGGACATCGAAGTAACCAGTATTGATCGCTTAGGCATCAACCTAGACGTCAATGATGTCGCAAAAACTCTATGTAAACTCACCACGAGTCCTAATCGCAAGCTTAGAAGCACGCATTACTCTGTCGGCCTTCCAGCTAAGTTGTTTCAGACACTAGCACAAGTGGCCCCTGACTCATTGATACGTTGGGTAAATACTAAAGTGGGTGCATAGTAGCGCATTAGGCTAGCAACACTACGCCCATTAAAGTATAAAAAATGGCTACCGAATTTCGGTGGCCTTTTTTCTTACTCTGGTATGTTCTCATCTTAAAAGTTGTGCCTTACATTTTTTGAACATCCTGTGACACCTTAATACTATCAGTGATACCCATAACGCGTCACACTGATCATGATAAATAAGACAAATCACAATGATCAATAATAATAAGGAAAGCATTATGGATAACATTAAAAGCCCATTACCAGAAGAAATGGATCACATAGAAGGTGATACCAGTATCAATGATAACAGCCAAGAAATTGATTTAGACAATCCGATGTTACATACCATTGATAATAACGATGTCATTGATAATAGTGCAGGGTTTGACAACTCACAAGTAGGCAGTGATGCGACGCAAGGACTAACCCCGATGCATCGCCAAAATATTGATGAGTCGCGTGTCGATGAGATCTTAGTCCAAGACAATCTTGATGATAGCGATTATCCAGATGCGATGGATATCGCTGATAGAGAAGCGGCTGAACGTAGCAACGATGATGATTTTTAGCAATTAATACGACTGTTGATACAGCACTTTGGTCAAAAAAAAGCACGCTTAATTATATTAAGCGTGCTTTTTTATCGATCATAAAATAGATTAGATTTTGCTAAAAACCATTTTTACTAAACATGACTTACGCCGCTGATAACGGCTGATCGGTCCACACATCACGATAACTGGTGTAATAAGTAATCATACCTATTGGGAGCAGTATTAGAATACCCAGTCCCAATGTAAAGATGACGGCTAATATCATAATTATGGGAGCAACTATCCAAAAAACCAAAAACGGTAGAATGTTTCTTAAACAGCCCTTAAAGCTCATTTTCATCGCTCGAACAGGTTCAATGTCGTGAAGTACAATTAAAGCAGGTGCAAACCAAATGGCCATTAATACAGGGAATAACAGTAAAAAAACCAATAAAGTCCCTATCGCCATGCCTACAATCGCAACATCACTTGACTCTTGAGCTAAGGATGCAAACATACTGCCGAATACGATCAGCATCGGTATCATCATGACAATCATAGCCACTAGATACAGTACAAATAAAACAATTAATGGCATAAGATGAGTATTGAAGGCCGAAAAGAGATGATCAAATTTTAACTCTCTGCCCGTAGCTTGGTCAGCACAGCCCTTTATGATTCCACCAACAAATACAAAAGATATGAAAGGGAAAATAAAGTTTATCACAGGGACACTACTACCAATGACAGCGATGATTAGGTAAGCAACACCAATCGCTAACCACAATAAGAATTGATCTTTAAATATTGCAAATGCCTTGGTAATCCAGTTTACACCCCATCCTGCTTGGCAAACTCGTGGTTCTGCTAATAACTGTGGCAACAAATTACCATATTCATCCATTGGCGGTAAGTTCGGTGGTTGGCCGTTAGGTTTTTGCAATGATATAGGGTTCAGTGAATCGTTCAAGCTAGACATGCTTATCCTCAAAAATAAAGTGGTACAAATATAAAATTAAGCAACTATGTAAAAATAGCAAACAGCACAAAACAAAAATCTGCTTGGCACATTGTTACATACCAGCAACAAAAAATCTCAACTTTATTCTATTGATAGAACGCATACAAAAAAATACCGAACATTATGTCCGGTATTTTTTATGATTTATTCATTATAGCCATTATATCAATGACATCTAGCCGTCAAATTCAGTGACTAAGCCCAACCATCCAGTGTGCCTGCCCAACCTTTAACCAATGGTGCACTAAGCGCTTCAAGCAAATCAATATGCGCATCATCAAGGTTCAAGGCTGGAATATAGTGATATTCTTGTCCGCCCGCATGGAGAAAGTTTTCACGGTTCTCGATGGCCAGCTCTTCTAGTGTCTCTAAGCAATCCGCTGAAAATGCTGGACTAATCACTTGTACCGAGCGCACGCCAGACTTGCCCCAATCTTCCAATACGACATCAGTATACGGCTTGACCCACTCTTGCTTACCGAAGCGCGACTGGAAACTGATAATCCATTCATCTTCTGTTAGACCAAGCGCGTGAGCAACTTGTGCTGCGGTACATTTACAACGCTTGGGATACGGATCACCCTTGTCAGCATAGGGCTGCGGAATACCATGAAAGCTAAACATCAGCTTTTCAGGCTTGCCATGTATAGCTTGAAAGCGACGAATCGAATCTGCCAATGCTTCGATATAAAGTGGATGCGCGAAGTAATCTTTGACTATCGTATAGTTTGGCAAATTACGTTGCTTCAGTGTCCATTTCGTCAATGCATCATAAACCGCGCCGCCCGAAGAGGCTGAGTATTGCGGAAATAATGGCAAAATAACAAAATGATCAACACCCTCACTGCGTAGATTATCCATCACGTCAGGCAAACCAGGATTGCCATAACTCATCGCAGGATGCACAGACACGCGAAATGGTGCAGCAGTATCTGCTAGCCGTGGCTCTAACATCTCAACTTGGCTTTTTAATATCTTACGAATCGGCGAGTCGCCTTCCCAGATACTGGCGTATGCTTTTGCCACACGTTTAGGGCGGCTGGGTAATACAAACAAGTTGAGAATAATCGCCCATAAAAATTTAGGAATCTCAATCACACGTGGGTCTGACAAAAACTGTTTTAGGTAACGACGTACAGCAGGTGCTGTTGGCTCATCTGGTGTACCTAGGTTCACTAATAGGACGGCAATACGTGGTGGCAGTTTAGGTTTCATAGCAGCACTATTTTATTAGGTTAATTAAAAAGACATCAGGTAAAAGATTATTAAGTCATTATTAAATAAATGCCTTATTAGTGTAGCATTTTATCCATTAATAACGCAGGGTAAAAGCGCACTTATACAATTTGATACTCAGTTGCTATTTGTTTATTATCTACCCATTATGCATCTGCTATAACAACCAAGCACGAAAGACCTAGATCGAAGGTTGTACTCATATGCGCATCGCCATACAATAGGCAGGCGCATTATAAACACAGTGTAGGTAAGACGGTATCGGCGCAATAGTCTGTCGATGTGTTGCCATTTTTATTTTATTGATGATTGTTGTCTTGCGAGGTAGCTTTGAACGCACGCCCTGATAATACCAGTGACCAGTTCCCCACAGATACATCCGATTCAATTGACTCAACCAGTGCAGCTAGCACGGTGGGCTCAGTCGGAATCGTGACGCCCCAAATTTTTCATTTTGCTGAGCCATTGACCTTAGAGTGTAATCGCACCTTGCCCTCATTCGATTTAATAATCGAGACTTACGGCACACTCAATAGCGATAAATCAAACGCCATACTTATCTGCCATGCCTTATCTGGTAGCCATCATGCAGCAGGACTGCATAGTGCCGATGATAAAAAGGCGGGCTGGTGGGACAATATGATTGGCCCTAATAAAGCCATCGATACCAATCGATTTTATGTGGTCTGCGTGAACAACATCGGCAGCTGTTTTGGCTCGACAGGCCCAACGACGCTTAACCCTGATAGCATTAGCGCAGATGACGAAAGCACTGGCAGCGAACCGCCGGTTTATGGCCCTGACTTTCCACTCGTTACGATTAAAGATTGGGTGAAAACGCAAGCCATGCTCTCAGATCGTCTCGGCATTGATGTATGGCACGCCATCGTTGGCGGATCTATGGGCGGCATGCAAGCACTACAGTGGTCGGTTGACTATCCAGAGCGGCTAAAACGCTGTGTCGTCATTGCTAGTACACCAAAGCTCTCTGCACAGAATATCGCCTTTAATGAAGTGGCGCGTCAGTCTATATTGTCTGACCCTGACTTCAAAGATGGTCGCTACTTACAAGCAGGCACCTACCCTCGTCGCGGGCTGATATTGGCGCGTATGGTTGGCCATATTACCTATCTGACCGATGATGCAATGAAGGCAAAATTTGGTCGTGATCTAAAATCCGGCAAGTTCATGTATGGCTACGATGTCGAGTTCCAAGTCGAAAGCTACTTGCGCTATCAAGGCGAACGCTTTAGTGAAAACTTCGATGCCAATACTTATCTGCTCATGACCAAAGCCTTAGATTATTTTGATCCGACACGTGACTATCCAATACGCAGCTACCCAACACACGACTACCCATCAGTCGCAGCAACAGATACGATAGGGTCCACAGAATCAGCAGTACAACTTGAAGACTCAATCGCGGCTTCCGTCGAATCTAGTAAGAACAGTACGCAAGTTGAGCTAGAAGATGCAGTAGCGACGATTGAAGATATTGAATCTGATCGTCAGCAAGAGCTGTCTGCACTCAAAGCGGCCTTTGCTCATACTCAATGCCAATACCTAGTGGTCTCATTTACCACTGATTGGCGCTTTGCACCGGAGCGCTCACAAGAGATTGTCGATGCACTAATGGCGACTGGCAAACCTGTCAACTATATCAATGTTGATGCGCCGCATGGCCATGATTCTTTCTTATTTGATATTCCACGTTATATGGGTGCGGTCAGAGGATTTTTAACTGCGCCGTTTATTTCTGGCAAAAGTACCGCTACAGGAGACCGCTCATGAGAATGGATCATCAACTGGCTGAGCGTTGGATTGCCCCGCACTCGCATGTGTTAGATTTAGGCTGTGGTAATGGCGAACTACTCGCTCATCTACAACAAAATCGCGGCGTGACTGGCTACGGACTTGAGATTGACGAAGAAAAAATCAACGATGGCATCGCAAAAGGCTTGTCTATTATCGAGCAAGACCTCAATGATGGTCTAGCGCGCTTCGCTGATAACAGTTTCGACACCGTCGTCATGGCCCGTGCGCTACAAGCCGTGAAATCGCCTGACGTACTATTGCTTGATATGCTACGTGTCGCCCGCGAAGCCGTCATCACCTTCCCTAACTTTGCCCACTGGCAAAACCGCCTGCACTTAGGGCTTAAAGGTATGATGCCTGTGTCAGAGGCATTGCCTTATGAATGGTACAACACGCCAAACATTCATCTGTGTACCTTTAAAGATTTTGAGCTGTTATGCGCGCAACATGATATTCATATCGTCAATCGTTTTGCCGTCAGTGATTCTGAAAAAGGCCATACGTCACTGATGAAAGCATTGATTCGACAAGCTCCCAATCTGTTAGCAGACGTCGCTATTTACAGAGTGACTAAACGTACATCAGATTAATATTATCGATTTAGATGTTTGCCTCTTAGCCTAAAAATATTGATATCTGAGTAACTGTATGATTTTGTTACAAACAATATTGGGTAAATTACCGTTAACTTAGGTAATTAGTATTTGAGTTTCGTAAACTTGGATGTTAAGCTAGCAAAATAATGTTGGCCACGCCCTAATTCCGACCGTTTATCGTGTCAATTAAGGTTAACCAACCCTCAAACATTAAATATATTGCTAATAATTAGGTCAGTTAGTCTCGCTGGATGTCCCCTAATTGTTATCGCCGTCTAAATTTCTTTAGCGGTGCAACTCTTTTGCTTATTAACTGCCTAATTTTGGAGCTGCTATGAAATTATTAAAAGCTGCGTTGTTTACTGCATTGTTCTCTTGTGCAGGTCTTGCCAACGCTGAGTTAATATCAAACGTACCACTTGATACGTCACGTTTTGAGCTAATGCCAATCAGCGAGCTATCTAGTCGTGCTGCCCAAGGCAATGACCATGCTCAGTTCTATTTAGCCAAACGCTTACAGAAAGGTGAAGGTGTTGCACAAAACACTCAACAAGCCGTTCAGTGGTATACCAAAGCAGCTCAGCAAGGTGTTGCTCCTGCTCAGTTAAATTTGGCCATCATGTACTTGCGTGGTGAAGGTGTACAGCCTAACCTACAACAAGCCCGTGGTTGGCTAGAAAAAGCCGCCATGCGTGGTGATAACCGTGCCAGCTATACGCTTGCATTGTTAGATGAAAAGCAAAAGAATTTGGTCGATGCTTATAAATGGTATGACTTGGCTGCCCGTGATGGCATGCTAGATGAAAAAGTACGCAACAAAGCTCGCGGTAAAATTGGTCAGTTGGCATTGAACTTATCAAGCTCAGACATCGCTAGCGCTCGTAGCAAAGCGGATACGTGGTTCCAGAGCAAGTAAATCTAGCAACATAAAGTCTTAGTTTAAAAATAAAAATCCAGCCTTTGAGCTGGATTTTTTGTGTTTGGTGCTATAGTTGGTTTCTGTTATTAAGCAAAGTGATATGAGCCTAAATAGATTTGGATTAGAAAGAACTACTAGTTATATATAGAGCAAAATCAATGTTCTTAAAAAACAGATATTGAATAATAAAAATTTAAGGAACATTCGTATGAGTGGAACAAGAAAAATACTACTATTGGGTAATGGATTTGATTTAGCGCATTTCTTACCGACCAAGTATGACCACTTTATGCATGTCATGCGTAATGTGGAAAATTATGATAAAGATACTCCAATGACTTTTCAGGAGTTATATACAGACTTGATAAGTAATGAAAGTTACTTCTTTGAGAATACTATCAACTTTTATAAGACTGAGGACGTTACCTTACCTTTGGAAGAAGTTAAAGAGCTTCAAGATAAACTGGACAAGAATGGTTGGTTTCAATATTTTAAAAGCTATATTGATAGCGGTATTGATACATGGATAGACTTTGAGAACGAAATGGAAGTGGTGCTAAGTGCCCTCTGTTATATAATATCGGAAATAGAAAAAAATGTAGAATATCTCCGTCATTTTCCAACTGAAAGCTTAAGTTTAAGTCCTAAAATATTCAATAAAGATGTTAAGAGAAAGTATCCATTCATCAATAATTTACTCAAAAAATTTTCTATAACAGATAAACATAGCATACATGCCGACACGCACATGATATTTAATAAAGCTTTTGTAAAATACTATTCAGGACAACCTGTAGATATATGTTCTTCTAGCTTGTTGAAGCACTTAGAAGAAGATTTAATGGGTTTTATTGAGATATTCTCTGAATACATTGCCTTTATTGACAAACTAGAATTAAAAAACATTCTAAAAAATCCAGAAATTTTTGAAAAAGATTTGGATGCCATTTATAGCTTCAATTACTCATCTACTATTGAGCGTTTGTACGGTCATTCCAATATCAATTTTATACATGGGAAAGCTGGTAAAGATAGTAATAAAAAAATTGTTTTAGGTATTTCAGAGCTTCAAAATCAAATACTAATAGACAATAAAGCCTACGGGTTCGTTAAATACTATCAAAAGCTTGTCAACAATACTGATTATCAATTTCTTAGACCAAAGTCCTCTATCATAGAGATAGAGAATAAAATGAAAATTTCAAGTCTCACGAAGTACCATCCCATTGAAATTTACATTTGGGGGCACTCTTTAGATTCGTCAGACAACGACTATATTCATGAAATATTTTCTTTTAATCAAGGAAAAAAAACATCAGTTAGAGTCATCATTTATTACTATTCGAAGCCACATGCACAACTATCCAACCTGATAGATATACTTGATAAAGATATTATTGAAACTTGGATGAAAAATAAATGGTTAGAGTTTGTTGAAACACCCGACATACGAAAGCTAAATGTTAATGGTAACTATATTGATAAAAGTATCAGCGAATTCTCCAAAACTGTGCTTAAGCCAGAAGAAACCCGTAATATAGGTTTTTCTTAGGTATATAGTACTGATATTTTTGCATTGTTAAGTTTCAAAACCCATCTAAAATTTGCTACACTACGCGCGCATTATTTAATTCCACAATTAGACTAGTGTTATAACCCATTTTTAACTGACAAAGTCTATTTCAAATGAATGCAATATAAGGAAGCCGAGCGCAGATTGTACCCAAAGTACATCAAGCGAGGATGACACAATAGCGTATTTATTTGAACCAAACTGTTAACCCAACGCACTAGGTTTACGACCTAGCCAGCAGGAGAAAAACATGAGTACTACTCAAAGTAGCAATATCCAAGATAGCACCACTCACAGCCCTACTACAACTGACAACAAATCAGCGCCCGCTTACGATAGCGTGACCAATAATATTGTCGTTGCGGCACTCTATAAATTCACGCGCTTTGCAGACTTTGAGCAATACCGTGAACCAATCTTAAATACCATGCTCGATAATGATGTAAAAGGTACTTTATTGATTGCCGCTGAAGGTATTAACGGTACGATTTCTGGCACGCGCCAAGGTATTGATACTGTCCTTGAATATCTGCGTAGTATCGAAGCGATTGGCACGTTTACTTTTAAAGAATCGTATACCAACGAACAGCCTTTTTATCGCACTAAGGTAAAACTCAAAAAAGAAATCGTCACCATGGGTGTCGAAAATATCGATCCTTTGCAATCAGTCGGCCGCTATGTAAAACCAAGCGAATGGAATGCGCTAATCTCTGATCCTGATGTCATTCTGATCGATACTCGTAACGATTATGAAGTGCAAATCGGTACCTTTAAAAATGCTGTCAATCCAAATACTGAGACCTTCCGTGAGTTCCCAGAATACGTGGCAAAAGAAATGGATCCAGCTAAGCATAAAAAAGTTGCGATGTTCTGTACTGGTGGTATCCGCTGCGAAAAATCTACTGCTTATATGCGTGAGCAAGGGTTTGAAGAGGTTTATCACTTAGAAGGCGGCATCCTAAAATATCTAGAAGAAGTACCTGCTAGCGACTCTATGTGGGAAGGTGATTGCTTTGTCTTTGACAACCGTGTATCGGTCAATCACAACTTAGAAAAAGGCAGCTACGAGCAATGTTTCGCATGTCGCATGCCCATTACTCAAGAAGAGATGCAAAGCAGTGCTTACATTAAAGGCGAGTCATGCCCGCATTGTATCGATAAAGCGACTGACGAACAAAAGGCGCGCTTTCGTGAGCGTGAGCACCAAATGCAATTGGCCAAAAAACGTGGCGAAGCGCATATCGGCAGCGACGTGATAGATGTGATAGAGAAACGCAAAGCCGCTAAGGTTGAAGCACAACGTTTAGCTGATGCAGCAAATCAAGCCAAAAAGAGATAAACGGTCTTACTTTCAGGCTAAAAAAAAAGAGAGGCTCTATTTATTAGAGCCTCTCTTTTTTTATAACAAATTATCAGTGCTTATCGCAACAATCAACGCTGATATAGTTGATCCAATTTAAAAGTGGTACAAGGCAACCGAGTGCAGATGTATATGCAATACTTCAAGCGAGGTTAACGCTGCAACGCTTTTATAGTGGATTGACTATACTAGAATAAGATACGTACGCGGATCGTTTCTTCTACGTCTTTTAGCTGATCTAAAGCGGCACTTGAATCGTTATAATCCACATCCATCACCAGATAACCAACATCACCTTCGGTCATTAAGCTTTGCGCTAAAATGTTGATATGCGCTTCAGCGAACAGGCGGTTGATTTGTGACAATACGCCCGGCACGTTTTTGTGAATATGAAGCAGGCGATGCGAGTTTTCTTTAAATGGAATCGATACTTCTGGGAAGTTGACAGCAGTCGCTGTATCACCTTGATCAGAATATCGAACAAACTTGTCTGCTACTTCTAGCCCAATGTTAGCCTGCGCTTCTTGGGTAGAACCACCGATATGCGGTGTCAAAATCACGTTATCAAACTTACGTAATGGTGATTCAAACTCTTGGTCAGCAGATTTTGGTTCTTTCGGGAACACGTCAATTGCCGCGCCCAATACTTTACCAGACTCAAGCACAGCAGCAAGATCATCAATATCTACGCAAGTACCGCGTGCGGCATTGATAAAGTAGCTGCCTTCTTTCATTTGTGCGAACTGCTCAGCTTTCATCATATAGCGCGTGCTTGGTACATCAGGCACATGCAATGTCACGATGTCGGCAGTTGACAATAACTCTTCTAAGTTACTTACTTGCACGGCATTACCTAGTGGCAATTTGGTTACAGCATCATGATAAATGACTTTCATGCCGAAGCTTTCTGCCAATACTGACAGTTGTGAGCCGATAGAGCCGTAACCAACGATACCGATGGTTTTACCACGTACTTCATGTGAGTTCGTCGCAGACTTGCCCCAGCCGCCACGATGTACGGTGGCGTTCTTTTCAGGGATACCACGATACAGCATAATAGCTTCAGCCAATACCAGTTCAGCCACCGAGCGGGTGTTTGAGTATGGCGCGTTAAAGACAGGAATACCTAGGTCGCGAGCTGCTTCCAAATCTACTTGGTTGGTACCGATACAGAAGCAGCCAATACCGATCAGCTTATGTGCATGCTCAAGCACTTCACGTGTCAATTGAGTACGCGAGCGGATACCAATGAAGTGGGCATCTTTAATTTTTTCAATCAGCTCATCTTGATCTAGAGCTTGGCTGATATTTTCGATGTTATGATAGCCAGCGCCTTCCAATACTTTTAGAGCATTGGCATGTAGACCTTCAAGCAATAAAAACCGGATTTTGTCTTTTTGTAGTGATAACGCCATGTGGGAACTGTCCTATAATTGTCTTATAAAATTATCTGCGCGATAATCTATGATGGATGAAACGAAAACAGTCTAGATATCTTACACAAAATTCAACGCCGATGTTAGCAGATTAGATGAATTATTGATTATCTATCCTGAATTTTTTTTATGCTATAGTGAATTATATCCTTCAATGTTTATTAAATAGTTTCTTTACTATACTATTTACGCTTGTGCATGCACATGCCATCATATCGCTCTATAATTACCACAATCACCAACGCCTACTGAGTTGAACACACTTACCTAAAAGTGCGGCTGTCACAACAATGCGTAAGTCACTACAGTTATGATAAGTATGTTTCTATCAATTTAGCGATACAATAATCCCCTTTATACATAGCGCTTGTTTATACCGAGATCTGACCATGACTTCTTTATCTAGCCAAAGCACATCTGAAACCCATACCGCAGCTGTCCAAACTATTTTAAGTACCCTGCTTGAGACTCATCAGTTTGACGCTAGCCAAATCAAAACTGACGCTGAGAGTTTAGAGCATTGGGGCAAGGACTGGACCAAGCATTTTGCGCCTGCTGCTGCCGCCATTGTTTTTCCGAAAACTACCGAACAAGTGCAATCTATCGTCCTACTTGCCAACGAACACAATGTTGTCCTGACACCTAGTGGTGGCCGTACTGGTCTATCAGCTGGCGCAGTCGCTGCTAATGGCGAGATTGTCGTCAGTATGGACAAGATGAACCGTATCGGACAGTTCTATCCAGCCGATCGAATAGTTGAAGTCGAAGCCGGTGTCATCACTCAGCAGTTGCAAGCATTCGCAGAGTCTAAAGACTTGTACTATCCTGTTGATTTTGCCTCAGCAGGCTCTAGTCAAATCGGTGGCAATATCGGTACTAACGCAGGCGGTATCAAAGTCATTCGTTATGGCATGACCCGTCAATGGATTATGGGCCTGACCGTTGTCACGGGTAAAGGTGATATCTTGCACCTCAACCGCGGTATGGTGAAAAATGCCACGGGTTATGATCTGCGCCAATTGTTCATCGGTAGCGAAGGCACGCTAGGTTTAGTCACCCACGCGCAAATCAAGCTTGAGCGCCAACCACAAGACTTAAACGTCATGGTACTTGGCATGGACAGCTTTAACGATGTCATGAATGTACTGGCAGCATTTCAAGCTAAAATTGATTTGACCGCGTTTGAGTTCTTTGATGATGTCGCGATTGACAAGCTAATGGCACACGGTCAAGTACAAGAGCCATTTGAATCACGTACCAAGTTTTATACGCTACTAGAGTTCGAAGCGCCTTATGAGCCAATTATGGACAAGGCCATGGCAATATTTGAGCACTGCATGGAACAAGGCTGGGTCATCGATGGCGTCATGAGTCAGAGCTTGGCACAGGCTGAAGAGCTGTGGAAGCTTCGCGAATACATCTCTGAGACCATTTCAGTATTTACCCCTTATAAGAATGACGTCTCTGTTCTTATCAGTCATGTGCCAGAGTTTATCACTGAGATTGATCATATTGTCAGCAGTAACTATCCTGACTTTGAAGTATGCTGGTTCGGTCATATCGGTGATGGCAACTTGCATCTAAACATCTTAAAGCCTGAAAACATGAGCAAAGACGATTTCTTTGCAGAGTGTCAGGTTGTCAATAAATATGTATTTGAGACGGTACAAAAATATGGCGGTTCGGTGTCTGCTGAGCATGGCGTGGGCATGACGAAGAAACCGTATCTGAGTTATAGCCGCAGCGAGACAGAGATTGATTATTTACGAGAGGTCAAAAAAGTCTTTGACCCCAACAATATCATGAACCGCGGTAAGATTTTTGATATGTGATGGGCTAATTACTCACGAGATTAAAGGTATCTTAAACGTTTAACCTACCCTCAATAAAAAAGACGCTAAACCATGAAGATTAGCGTCTTTTTTTTGGCTTATAAAAGCGATAATTTATAAATATAGGAGTATCAGCGCCACCACAAGCAATACGCTTAAAAACCCTTGAATGATCAAAAAGGCTTGGTGCGGGGCGGCGATATGGCGAAACATATTACCCAGAGCATTATACGTAATACCTGCGGCTTTCACATGCGGTGGACTATCGAAGGTTTTTATGATGTGCAGAAATTGCTCAGTACGATCAGGAGACCAGCCATGCGGTGCAAATGGCAAGTACGGTGACAGTTGCGTGGCTTGATTTTTGGTCGCTGGTGACCATAACCAACGTTCCAAAAACAGCAAACGCATACGCCAGTCAGCAAAACTACGATGTTCTATGGTCTGTAAGAGCAGCACCTCAACATCTTTATGGCGGCTATCTGCAAAAATGCGTTGCTTTAGTGCATATACGTGAGCCTTCTCACCTTCGATGCATTGCAAAAAGTGGCCACTACCATAACATAGCGTACCGGTGATGCCATGCTGCTGATTATAGTCACGTGCATGGCTTTCTACTTCGTCAAATATAGAGGCGCTTAAGCGTGAGGCAATCGTCAGGCTACTGACATAAACCAATTGGACCAGAGTTGAGTCTTCTATCTCGTCCCACGTACTGATTCTATCGGTGTGACTTAAGGGCATAATAAAACAATCCTAAAAAGCCGTTTGAATACGGCTAAACAAAACAAGCAAAGGAAAACGATGCCCGAATAAAAAAGATACTGACTCACAAAAACGTAGCAAATAGTTACCACGTTAGACTGTCATTGCTTGTGTAGCTTGCTATGATAACGAGCGACATAAAGCGACTAAGCTACCAAGTAGTAAGAAATGCTATATAAAAATGCTATCGAATCAATATGAGGTTTTCTTCATACGCATTACCTGAAAATAGTCATAAACGATAGTGAAGATCGTCACATACAAATTTTGCGACTTCCTATCGTCATTTTCAAACAATCATTTTTAAGCGATATTACCTTTAAAAACCATTGTGGTAACGCTGAATTTAACAGGCAAAATAAGATAAAATACACGCATAACTTATTGTAAATACAATGATAAATTATTGTAACGGTAATGTTTTGCGATTGGAATGTTTTTATCACTTTTTTATATAAAAACTTGCCAACGTGACTGCTAAACTCGATTAAGATAATCTATATACAAGGAAGGCGAGTTAAAATATGACAAATAGCACACTCGGCCAGACTGACCACGCATCAGGTTAATATAGAATTTACACTGCCCTATTAGCTATAACTAATACCCATAAATATTCAAAACAGGAACATTATGAGCAAGATAGAAAAACTAGATGACCTTCACCTAACGATTGCTGAGATCAAGAAAAAAGATTACCCTCAATTAAAAGAATTGATGGACCGTGTTTATGTCAACTTAGGCGGCGCATGGTCAAAAACCACTATCCATACTTTGATTGATGCCTTTCCTGAAGGGCAGATTGCAATGTTTGATCATGATCAGCTGATCGGTATCGTTCTCTCTATGCGCGTGGATTATGCCAAGTTTTCTAACCCACATACTTATGACGATTTAATTGGTCAAAAAGAGATTATTAGAGACAACCCGGAAGGCGACGCTATCTATGGTCTAGATGCCTTGATTGATCCAGAGTATCGTGGCTATCGCTTAGGACGTAGATTATATGATGCGCGCAAAGAGCTGTGTCGTCAGCTGAACTTCCGCGCGATTTTAGCCGGTGGTCGTATTCCTAACTATCATAATCATCAAGATCTCACCCCTGGCGACTATATCGATGCGGTTGCTGCTCGTGAAATCCATGACTCTGCGCTATCATTCCAATTGTCAAACGGCTTTATTGTCAAACGTATCTTGACTGCTTATCTGCCAGATGATGCTCAGTCTAAAGGTTTTGCCACCCTGCTTGAGTGGGCCAATATTTATTATGAGCCAAAGGACTACAAGCCAAACACCCGTAAGTCTGAAGTACGTATCGGTGGTATCCAGTGGCAGATGCGCGAAGTAGAGTCACCAGAAGAGCTACTACAACAAGTCGAGTTCTTCGTCGATATCATGGCTGATTACAACTCAGATTTTGCCTGCTTGCCAGAGTTTTTCAATGCGCCATTGATGGGTCTATGCGAGTCAACGGATCAAAACATTGCCATTCGATTTTTGGCAGAATATACCGAGTGGTTCAAAAACGAGATATCGCATCTAGCGGTCAGCTACAACGTAAACGTCATCTGTGGCTCTATGCCGTTACTAGATGAAGATGACACCTTATATAATGTCAGCTACCTGTGCCGCCGTGATGGTACGGTTGAAGAACAGCGTAAAATCCATATTACCCCACATGAGCGCAGCGCTTGGGTCATCGAGGGCGGTGATGAAGTTAAGGTGTTCGATACTGATGCTGGGCGCATTGGCATCTTGGTTTGTTATGATGTTGAATTCCCCGAACTTGCTCGTCTCTTAGCACTTGATGACATGGATATCTTGTTTGTGCCTTTTTGGACAGATACGAAAAACGGCTACTTACGTGTGCGTCATTGTGCCCAAGCACGCGCTATAGAAAACGAATGCTATGTGATGATTTGTGGTTCAGTTGGTAACTTACCGCAGGTAGAAAGTCTAGATATTCAGTATGCTCAATCATCTATTTTTTCACCATCAGATTTTGCATTCCCGCACGATGCGATCATGGCAGAAACTACAGCCAATACCGAAATGGTGTTTTTCTCTGATTTGAACCTAGACAAACTAACCCATGTGCGTAACGAAGGCTCGGTTCATAACCTGATTGACCGCCGTGATGACTTATTCAGTCTAAAATGGAAAAAGAAAGCCAAAATTCCAGCCAGCAAACTGACTGATGAAGAACGCCGTGAAAACTCAGGCAGCGTACTTATAGGCAACCCATTACAGGACCGCGCGCAAAAGCCTTAATCAAGTGGGTAGATAATCCATCTATTAACAATCATATAATCAAATTTGTGAATAATACGGCTGATATTTCAGCCGTTTATTTTATCTACTAAAAACATGTAGGATAGCCAAGTAGCCATTATGACGACTGATATTGATAATAAAGAGCACCCTCCTACAAAAACAACCAGACAAAAAGTAATGTCTGCATTTAAGACGGTGCTGTTATACGGTCTGATGTTTATTGTGATTTACACAGCGGTTAACTGGTGGCGACAACCTGTCATGCCAGCTAATCCACAGTTGCAATTGATGGACTATCAAGGGCAAGCGGTTGATTTAGCCGCGCTGAGTAATGAGCAGCCGACACTGGTATACTTTTGGGGTACGTGGTGTTCAGTCTGTAGCTTCACCTCTCCAACGATAAACAAGCTGGCCGCCGCAAATAACTATCCTGTCGTTACTATCGCTGTTCAATCAGGTTCTAACCAAGAGTTGCAAAGTTACCTGACTGAAAAAGACTTTAACTTTACAACGGTAAATGATCAAGAAGGTTATATCTTTGATGATTGGCAAGGACAAGTCACACCCTCCTATGTCATTCTAAAAGATGGTGAGATGACGCAAGGACTAACGGGGATTCAGCCGCTTTGGTCATTAAAGTTACGGCTGTGGTTATCATCTATTTTTTAGTGTTTAATTAATAAGTAAACAGTTCATGTAATCGTAACAAATAGATAATCAATATTCTAATACGTATGATTTAATAGAAGACATATGACTGATAGGCATGATTGATTTTTGCTAAAGTTAGAGTGAAATGGACCAGCTCTTTTTACCCTACCCTTTTTGTCATATAATAGCTGCCGATCCAAATATTTTTTCTCATTATTTTTACCAGCACATTTTATGTTGCAATCGTCTCATTACCATTTATTATTGACGTCACTATTTGCGGACTAATGAGCGACAATGGTTATTTATTGACATGATGGTTGATAAACCGACTATGATGAGCAATATACCTATTATTATATTAGCAATTAAGCAGTAATAACTCAGCATAAATCCCAGTATTATATTGAACATTGAGCCTTGTATCCGGTTTTGAACCGACACACAAACCTACCTTTAAAAAGATACCTTCTATGACTGATAAAAGTACCGACACACCAAGCCAAGATTACAAAGACACACTAAACCTCGCAGACACGCCTTTTGCGATGCGTGCAAACCTTGCCAAACGTGAGCCAGATTGGCTGGCAGCTTGGGAAGCAGATGACGTCTACGGTAAAATTCGTCAGGCACGTACTGGCGCAACCAAATATATTTTGCACGATGGCCCTCCATACGCTAATGGTCAGATTCACTTAGGTCATGCGGTTAATAAAGTGCTAAAAGACATTATCGTAAAGTCAAAAACCTTATCAGGCTTTGATGCGCCTTACGTACCCGGTTGGGACTGTCATGGTCTACCAATCGAACAAAAGGTCGAAGCCAAAGTCGGTAAAGTCGGCAAAAAAGTCTCAGCAACAGAATTCCGTGGTCTGTGCCGTGAGTACGCGAGCACCCAAATCGAGCTCCAAAAAACTGACTTCAAACGTTTGGGTATCTTTGGTGATTGGGACAATCCTTACCTGACCATGAACTTCCATCAAGAAGCCAATATCGTACGTGCGCTTGCCAAAATCTATGACAATGGTCACGTCACTCGCGGTATGAAACCCGTTAACTGGTGCTTGGACTGTAGCTCTGCGCTTGCAGAAGCAGAAGTCGAATACCAAGATAAAGTATCAGATGCCATTTACGTAAGCTTTGATGTACTCGATACTGACAAAGTGGCTGCATTGGCTAACTTAGACAATATTGCCGCCATCATTTGGACAACGACCCCTTGGACGTTGCCTGCTAACCAAGCTATCGCCGTCAGCCCTGACAGCGACTATAGTGTCGTCGCGACTGAAAAAGGCAACTTTTTATTGGCGACCGATCTGGTCGAAACGGCAGTAGCAGAACTTAAGTTAGAAAATAAAGGCATCTTAGCGACGGTATCAGGCAGTGATCTTGAAGGCCTACGTGCCCAGCATCCATTGATTGAAGACCGCCAAGTACCGCTTATCTTAGGTGATCACGTGACCACTGACAGTGGTACTGGTCTGGTGCATACTGCGCCTGGCCATGGTCTAGACGATTATATCGTCGGTCTTAAATATAATTTGCCAGTTGAAAATCCAGTGAGTGGTACTGGTGTTTATTTAGAAAGCGCAGCCGTATTTGCTGGCGAGCATATCTACAAAGCCAATCCACAAATCATCGCCGCCTTACAAGACAATGGTCACTTAATCAGCCACACCAAAATTGAACATAGCTATCCGCATTGCTGGCGTCATAAGTCACCGATTATCTTCCGTGCAACACCGCAATGGTTTATCAGCATGGAAGCCAAAGGCCTACGTGATCGTGCGCTTGCTGACATTCCTTCAGTCAACTGGACGCCAGCATGGGGTCAGAACCGCATCGAATCTATGATGAATGGTCGTCCAGATTGGTGTATCTCACGTCAGCGTACATGGGGCGTGCCAATTACTTTCTTTACTCACAAAGAAACAGGCGAGTTGCATCCAAACACGCTTGAGCTGATGGAAGTCGCGGCACAAAAAATCAATGAAGGTGGCGTTGAAGCTTGGTTTGATGCGAGCTGTGAAGATTTCTTAGGCGCAGAAGCGGCTGACTATGACAAAGCGACTGATACCTTGGACGTTTGGTTTGACTCAGGAACGACGCATTTTGCGGTACTTGATCAGCGTGATGAATTGACCAATCCAGCTGACATGTACTTAGAAGGCTCTGATCAACATCGTGGTTGGTTCCAGACGTCATTACTAACCTCAGAAGCCATGTACGAGCGTCCACCGTTCAAGCAAGTATTAACCCATGGTTTTGTGGTCGATGAAAACGGTCGCAAGATGAGTAAGTCACTCGGAAACATCATCACCCCGCAAGAAGAGATCAATAAAACAGGCGCTGATATGTTGCGTTTGTGGATTGCTTCTAGCGACTATCGTTATGAGATGAGCGCCGGTAAAACGGTATTTAAAGGTGCGATCGATATGTATCGCCGTATCCGTAATACCCTACGTTTCTTGCTTGCCAATACCGATGACTTTGATCCGGCGACCAACAGTGTTGATATCAATGAGCTAGTAAGCCTTGATAAATTCATCATCGAGCGTGCACAGACAGTACAAGCACAAATCATCAGCGCTTATGATGCGATGGACTTTCACCAAGTCACTCAACATATCACCGCGTTTTGCTCGCAAGATTTGGGTAGCTTCTACTTAGACATTATTAAAGACCGTCAATATACGACACAGACTGATGGTCAGCCGCGCCGCTCTGCGCAAACGGCTATCTACCATATCGTTCAAGCGCTTATTCGCTGGATTACGCCAATCTTGTCATTTACTGCCCAAGAAGCGTGGGAAGTGTTGGAAGGTAAAAATGGAAATGAAGCTGGCTATGTGTTTACCGAAGGCTGGTACGAGTTCCCAGCTCTTGAGCTAAGTGCTATTAGCAATGATGACTGGCAACGTATCATGCGCGCTAAAGATATGGTGAATAAAAACATCGAAACCGCACGTGGTGAGAAAATCATCAATGCCAACCTATCAGCTGATGTGAACTTATATGCTGATGGTGCGATGCATGAAAGCTTAGCCAAGCTTGGTGAAGAGCTGCGCTTTGTACTCATTACCAGTAGTGCCACCTTAAAACCAATGAGCGATGCACCTGCTGGAAAAGTAAATGCAGAAAGTCAAACCGAGGGCAGTGCAGAAGAAGCTACAGATTTGGTGGTAGATATTAGTGCCGCTGCTGGTACCAAATGCGTACGCTGTTGGCATATCCGTGATGACATCGGCACAGATAGCGCACACCCTGAGTTATGCGCACGCTGTGTGACTAACGTCAGCGGTGATGGCGAGGTGCGTCATTATGCCTAACTCAACAGACCCATTAGAGCAAAAGCAGGTGCATACTCAGAGCGATGGCTCACCTGAGCCTGCTCATGCGACGATAGGGAATTCATCAACGCCGAAAGGTCGCCTAACGAAAACACCAAAAGTTCTCGCTAATGGCAGTCGCGCCTTTACGTGGTATTTACTGTCATTGGTCGTGGTTATCATCGATCAGTGGACGAAATGGTTAGCTGAAACCAAGCTGACTTTTCATGAGCCAGTGCCTGTAATTGAGCCGTTCCTTAATTGGACATTGGCATATAACTATGGCGCTGCTTTTAGCTTTTTGGCCGATGCTGGTGGTTGGCAAAAGTGGTTTTTTTCAGGCTTAGCATTGGTAACGTCACTATTTTTAATCGTGTATCTGATTAAGGCTCCGCGCAAAGCCACGCTATTATCATTAGGGCTGGCATTGGTGCTTGGCGGTGCCGTTGGCAACCTCATTGACCGACTGCTACATGGTCATGTCATTGACTTTATACATGTGCATAATGCCGATGTCTGGCATTACCCTATCTTCAATATCGCAGATATGGGTATCAGTATTGGCGTGGCGATGATTGTCATTGATATGCTGTTCTTGGAAAAGAAGCGTACTAGCTAATATCTACTCATATTTAGCAGCCTAAACAAAACCCCCATCATAGGATCTATGATGGGGGTTTTTCGACGTGGATATTATAGTTACCTATTATAAAATTTAAATAAGCGATGATTCACAAATTAAAAAGGTAATAGTGCTCTATACCTCAATACAAATAAAAGTGCTGTAAAATTAATCACTGCGGTCAAATAATATGTCATGCGAAACTCGCGCTTTTGTGACTTATGACGTAGATAAGTCTGTGCAATCATTGCTCCCACCCAACCGCCAAGCACACTTAACAGATGCAACGTTGATTCGGGTGTTCGCCAGTCACCACTTTGGGCAGCGGCTTTATCTTTGGCATACGTCATATAAGTGATAACTCCTAGCACTATATACCAACCTGCCACTAGCCAGCTAATCTCATATATTACTGTTAGAAATAGCAAAACCGCATAAAATCCGAAACCAAGAAACAAACGTTTCTTTTTTCCTGCTTCAAAGTCTTCTTGAGTACTATGCTTATGATTACTCTGACGGATTTTTTGTGCTTTTTGACGTTGTACAAAGCTGAGTTCTTGCACATCCTTTGCTCGCATACGTCCTTGATTGTCTTGACCGAGTGTAAAAACCACTTGCTCACCGACATTAGGACGACGATGCGCCTTAAACTCCTTGATATGAAAGAATATTGAGTCACCATTCTTCGTTTCAATAAACCCAAAACCTTTATCGTCTTGCCACTTTTTAACTTGCCCCTGCTGTTTACTAGCCATCGATATGCCCGCTCTCTCTTAAATTCACTAAATACGTAGTCAATCTCATATAAATCAGATACGCTTTCATGCTTGCTCAGCCTATGCGTTATAGTCCTTTCACTCGCCCTCCTCATATCTAAGCTGTCTTGAACCAACTATAGTACACTATTTGCGTTACACTTTTTACGCTTACATACACTGTCAGATGACTTATCATTTCTCATATTATTTTTTGATTTAATATTCCAATTTCGCAACGAATGGCCTCTGACTATGACCGACTCACAATTTATCAATCCCAATGAAGACACCCGTATCACTCACGGCAGTCTTGTAAAGCTACATTTTCAAGTATCACTAGAAAACGGTACGGTGATTGACTCTACTTTTAGCCGCGACGCCCCTGTGACTTTGACCATTGGTGATGAGAGCTTGTTACCAGGCTTTGAACAAGTTCTAATGAATTTACGTGCTGGTGATACGCGCTCCGCTCATCTTGAGCCAGAGCAAGCGTTTAGCGATTGGAATCCTGATAACATTCAGCATTTCAGCCGTACCCAATTTGCACTGATCGCTGACAATCCTGAGATTGGCATGATGGTGGAGTTTGAAGACAAAGGCAAAAACACCTTGCCTGGTACGATTAGTGCCATCGATGACGACCAAGTCGAAGTGGACTTCAATCACCCACTTGCCGGGCAATCGCTGCTGTTTAAAGTAAAAATATTTAAAGTGACACCACCTGGTGTGACTGGCATAAAACTCATCTAATACAATAATAAGGACACAACATGCAATATCAAAAACTGCCACAAATCGATGAAGATGTTTCTAAAATTTGTCTGGGTACGATGACATGGGGACAGCAAAACACTGAGTCCGAAGCGCATGAGCAAATGGACATGGCATTGAGTGAAGGTGTAAACTTTTGGGATACTGCTGAGATGTATCCATCACCACCGGATAAAGACAAGCAAGGCGACACTGAACGCTTCATGGGCACTTGGTTTAATAAAACCAAACAACGTGACAAAGTCGTTCTTGCCAGCAAAATATCTCCTATGGGATTTTTGCGTGATGGGCAAACACGTTTTAACGCTGAGCAAATCAGTGGCGCTATTGATGACAATCTTAAACGTCTGCAAACAGACTATATTGATATTTATCAACTGCATTGGCCTGAACGCCAAACGAACTTTTTTAGTCAGCTTGGTTATACTGAAGAGATGGCATCGCAACCGCTAGATGATTTGACGCCTTTTTTAGAGACCATTCAAGCATTGAACGATGAGATTAAAAAAGGCCGCATTCGTGCTTATGGTCTATCGAACGATACTGCATGGGGACTCATGCGCTATCTTTGGGAAGCGGATAAAAATGGTTTAATACCACCTCTTACTGTGCAAAACCCTTATAGTTTGTTAAACCGCTTGTATGAAATAAACATGGCGGAGATTGCTCATCGTGAGAATGTTGGCTTGCTCGCCTACTCTCCACTCGGCTTTGGTGTCTTATCTGGTAAATATCTGGACGGCAAACGCCCAACAGGTGCGCGCCTTACTATGTATGATCGCTTTGCCCGCTATACCAATGAAGAGGCAATATCAGCCACCGTTCAATATGCCAAGATTGCCGCTGATGCAGGATTGGATATGGCACAAATGGCATTGGCTTTCGTTAACTCACGCTCGTTTGTCACCAGTAATATCATTGGGGCAACCACGCTCGAGCAGCTTAAATCTAACATCGACAGTGTTAATTTGACCCTAAGCGCAGATGTGTTAGAAGCGATTGAGGCAGTACATACTCAGCATCCTAATCCGTCACCTTAACTCAGTCTGGCTCATAGCTATTTAAAAGAAAAGGCGCAAATCGCGAGAATTATCACTGCGATTTGCGCCTTTTTTATTTCTGCTTACTTATCAATTCAAGCAAGCCTGATACTTAAGAAAACTTATGCTTTAGATGTTTTTTCTTGAACCAGCTTTTCTTGAGAGGCTTTTGTCAGCACTCTCGAATGCAATTCAGCCAATCCTTCTTGCATACGTGCTTGCAATATATTGGTAATCTCACTCTTATTTAAGCCTTTAGGATCTATTGGCTCAAGTGGCAATACGTAAGCCGTCACATCCTTACTATCCAGTACCTTTTTCAGGCTATCTTTCATCGTCAGCTTGCCATAATAAGGCAGCTCTTCACTCAATGTGCCGTCCTTATTAACATAAGCAATCACGAGAGGACGCACAGGAACATCAGCATCTATCGCAGCTTGTAGCAAGGTGCCATGGATGCGCTTGATTTTTTTGCCATCGGTAGTGGTTGCCTCTGGAAAAAAGATAACCGAAAACCCCTTACTTAGGAAATTGGCAATCTGCATCGCGACCGTGCCTGCATCACCGGATCCACGTTCAATAAACACCGTACCTGCTGCATGAGCCAATTTACCAAATACTGGCCAATCACCGATTTCTGCTTTGGATAAGAAAAAGGCTGGGCTCAAAGTGCCTACCACAGGAATATCCATCCATGACACATGGTTAGATACCCACAGACCATGGTGCTGCTCTACTCGCTCGACTGCAATGACTTTTACACCGAAAGAGCCTGCCATCTTACGGCAAAAGGCCTGAATATAGCGTGGTAGTGTTTCGCGTGGTGGCTGTTTGAAAGCACCGATACGTTGAGCTGCGCGTAGTCCACCAGCAATAGTGGTAGTCATGCCAGCGATTTGTTTACCGCGACCGAACTGCTGTCTGAGTGAAAAGCCTGACTTAGATTGGCTCATCTGTATCCCTCGTGGTTAAAAACGTATGATTGTATATCTTAAATAAACGCAGTGAGTATAACAAAATTTATGAACTCAGTGATGATTTGTTCACTGAGTTATGGATGCCTTTTGTTAGCATTGGACACTCATCATCTTTCCCTCACCTTGATGCTACCCACATTAAATATCTCAGCATGATTAAAAGTCCACTAAACGAATTGATGGTATAGTCGATTCAATATAATTTGGATACAAGCAAGCCAAGTGAAAGTGCTACAAATAGTAGACTAAGCGAAACTGACACCGTATCCAGTTTATAGAGGATTGGCTATAGTACGCATATATTCAATAAAAGAGGCCTAATTACCAACCTTGTAACATAAAAGCATCGATATTTAGGCTAATACGCTTTAACATCAAGTGATAAGACCACATATAGAAGGTCATACAAAAGCTATTTCGACGTTTGTTAAAACGTTTATTAAATTGATAATAGCGATATATCTACTTTATTAAATAGGTGACACTCTTTGGATTATTTTGAAAGACATGAAGGTGGCGAACGCGCCATTATAGTACATTTAGACATCCGCCAAATTCAGGATCCTGACGATCTGGGTGAATTTGAGCTATTAGCAGACTCAGCCGGCGCAGATCGCTTGGCACTGGTCACAGGCTCACGTGCACGTCCCGACGCCAGATATTTTGTTGGTAGCGGTAAAGCAGAAGAGATAGCAGAAATGGTACGCGAGCATGATGCCGATATCGTGCTTTTTAACCACAGTTTATCGCCCTCACAAGAGCGTAATATCGAAGCGTTGGTGAAGTGCCGCGTGTTAGACCGTACTGGTCTGATTTTGGATATTTTTGCTCAGCGTGCCCGCACCTATGAGGGCAAGCTACAAGTTGAGTTGGCACAGCTTAATCATTTATCGACGCGTTTGGTCCGTGGTTGGACGCATTTAGAACGTCAAAAAGGTGGTATCGGTCTGCGTGGACCAGGTGAGACTCAGCTTGAGACCGATCGTCGCCTGCTACAAGTGCGCGTCATGCAGCTTAAAAGTAGAATTGAGAAAGTTAGACAGACACGTGCGCAAGGTCGAGCCCGCCGTCAAAAATCAGATGTGCCAACTATTTCACTCGTTGGTTATACCAATGCTGGCAAGTCCACTTTGTTTAATCGTTTGGTCGATGAAAACATCTATGCTGCTGATAAATTGTTTGCAACACTTGACCCGACGCTACGCCGCTTAGATTGGCAAGGTGTGGGACGTGTGGTACTGGTCGATACAGTAGGTTTTGTTCGTCATTTACCACATGAGTTGGTTGAGTCGTTCCATGCGACACTAGAAGAGACATTAGAGGCAGACTTATTATTACATGTCATCGATTCCTCTAGCGAAGACATGCATGAGCAAATTCAAGCGGTTAAAGACGTACTGGCTGAAATCGATAATGATGTGCCAGTTCTCAATGTCTACAACAAAATCGATTTAACCGATGAGCCTGCACGTATCGGCTATGCCAGTGAAGGTGAACCTAACCGCGTCTATGTGTCTTCTAGAGAGAACTTGGGCATGGAAGAATTATCATTAGCCGTGCAGCAATTACTCACAGGTACACTAACCACTTTTGATTTGACACTCCCTTATCATGCGGGGCAATTAAAAAACGCTTTGTACGAGCTCGGTGTTATCCAAGAAGAAAGCTATGATGACAGTGGTCACGAATGCTTAACGATTCGCTTGCCAAGCGATAGATTGAGACAACTCCTTGGTCAAGCGGATCTAGATCCAGTAGATGTACTGCCGCTTGCCCAAGCAACGCTACTGATGCCTGTACTTGAAGAGTTTGAGCAGCCTGATGAGGTTGAAGAGCAGACAATTACTGAAGCAGAAGAAAAAGCGTTTGACGAATTTGATGCGCTGAATACTGAAGCAGAAAGTCTAGAAACATCGTCGGTCATAGAAAAACAGCATCCTGACTCATAGAGTTAAATGTCTGAGTTTTTAGACCTAATGGCTTATGAAAATAATCGACCTTTAGAAATAGTGGGTTTCTTGGAACCATTTGGAATCACGTTGCTCTAAATGAAAGGATGATATCAATCGATATCATCCTTTTTTATGGGCTATGTATCATGATAATTGATATCTAGTCCAAACAACAAAGCACGGTATTACCTTATAGACTTTATTAGTTTGTCTACTCTGTATATAATCGCCTGTTATACATTCAACAAACATTGAGACATAGGACACGCTTAACAAGGCATTATTACCTATACTGACTTTGCGTTTATTCTATTTATCTCTGACTTGGCCAGCATTTCTTATGAAATCTACTCACTTATCTAGTATGCCTCTATGGCTCGCCGTAATCTTGACTTTGGCGCTAGTTATTCTTGTTCGTGAATCAGCCGTTATCCTCTGCCAATGGGCAGGCATCGAAAAAGCCGCCAATATTGTCGGGCTGGTCGCTATGTTTTGTATCTTGATGTCCTGGCGATTGCTCAAAGGTTTGCCAAGCTGGCTAACGCAAGCCAGTAATACCCTATTGGTCGATAGTGGCTTTGCTTTTTTGCCCGTCTCTGCTGGTGCAGGATTGCTACTCTTTGCCTTAGGTGATGAGCTATGGGGCGTGATGGCTACGATGATTATCAGTGTGCTGATTCCACTGTGGGGCTTGGCGATTCTTTCCAATCGCTGGCTAAACGACAATGTTGGTACTAACCCTACCTCTGTTGAAGAGCACAAATAATAGCTGTGAGCAATATGAACAAGGAAAAGGTATGAGTTTTGACAGTGTATTTGTGACGACCCTAGCAGCCATCGTATTAACCTTGGCGGCGCATGTCATTGCTCGATTGCTGGCACGTAAGATTTCATGGTTGCCAATGGTGATTACCGCGTTAGCACTTGTTCTTTTATTCTTGTTCCTTTTGCAATGGGATTACAATGATTACTATAGTGCGGCAAAGCCGGTATTTGATCGTCTGTTAGGGTATGTCACCGTATTATTGGCAGTGCCTTTGGCAGCGATGAGCTTTAAAGGGTTACCAGTCAAAAAGCTCATGTTAATCGTCACTATTGCGAGTCTTGTGGGTGCATTATTACCCATGTCATTGGCATATCTGTTTTCGTTAAGTCACGACACCATACTCGCTTTTGCGACACGTTCAGTGACCACACCGATTGGTCTGAGTGTCGCCGATTTGATTAAAGCACCACTTGCCATGGCGAACTTAATTATCATTGTCTCAGGGCTTATCGGTGGGGCTTTAGCGCGATTTTTGTTTCGTGGTATCGATGATGACCGTGCTAAAGGCCTAGCACTTGGCTTAGCCGCTCATGCTTTTGGTACCGTGGAGGCTTGGCAAATCAGTCATACTGCCGGACGTTACGCTGCATTTGGGTTGGCAGTAAACGGTCTGGTAACAGCCATCTGGGTACCTATTTTTATCAGCGCACTCATCAGTTAAATCCTCAATAATATGATAGGGCTGAACTAGTTATTTAGGACAGCCCTTACTGTTTTCCAGTATTTAAATACAATTGATTCAATTTAAAAGTCGTATAAGGTAACTGACTGTAGATCTATATTTAGTATTTCAAGCGAGGTTAACGCAGTAACATCTTTATAGTGAAATGATTATAGTCTCTTTCTCAAAAGTCTCTTGCTCAGAAATCCTTTGCTCAAATTATCTAAGCAGTCTTTTATGGCCAATTTTTCATATGTATAAAGCTATATAAATCCTGACCTACTTGCTTAAAACACAAACTGAAAAATCATAGCATATTGATTTTTCTAAAGTTATCCCAAGATACAACCTCTATTTTTACATCTTATTTTGACAATCCTATGCGATGAAAAGTTATTGTATGCTATAGTAAACAACTATTATTTTTTGTATATATTACGAGTGGTTTCTAGTTAAACGTGGTTTTTCTAGGTTGCTATATTCCTTATAGCTATAAAATCCGACAAGCCCAATAACCGCTTAAATGCGAAAAACGAAGCGCCTATAGGCAAAGTAATTTGCTATTACTCGATAAAAAGTGATAACCCTATGATAAACGTTGCAACCTTAGTGACTCGCTGCTTGTCTCCTGTTCTACTTACTACCGTCGTCCTCTCTAGCCTACCTATCGTTGCTCAAGCAGGAAACATAACGATTTATAAGGATGAAAGTGGAAAGGTATTACTGACTAACGTCAATCCCAGTGGTAATTTTGATCAATTTACCAAAAAAGTTCAGGTGAATTACTACAAAAGCTCTAAGTTGTATGATGGCAGTAATAATGGTTATAGCAGCAATAATAATTACGGTAGCAGCGCTGCTAGTAACAGTGGCACCCGTAACGCTTATGATAGCTATATTCGTGACTCTGCCCAACGTCATGGCGTAGACCCTGCCCTCATGAAAGCAATGATGCATACAGAATCAGCTTTTAATCCAAACGCGCGTTCACCAGTCGGTGCCCAAGGTCTGATGCAGCTTATGCCAGCGACAGCTCGCCGTTTCAAAGTGAACAACCCTTGGAACCCTGCTGATAACATTGAAGGCTCAGCCAAATATATCGCTTGGCTCATGCGCCGTTTTGACAATAGAATTGAGTATGCAGTCGCAGGCTATAATGCGGGTGAAGGAAACGTCGATAAATACGGTGGCATCCCTCCTTTTAAAGAAACACAGAACTATGTTAAAAAAGTGATGAGCCGCTACCATAGCTTATATAAAAATGACTCAGGGCTGTCTGGTGCGAGCATGAGCGCCAGTAACCAAACTAGTAATACGAACGGTGGTCTAAAAAATGTCAGTTATGGCACCAGTAGTAATAATGCCAGTTATACCAATTCTGCTTATGCTGCCTTACGTTAAACCATAAAAACCATGTACAAACAATCAGACATAAAAAAGCCCGTTAATAAATTAACGGGCTTTTTTATATTTGGAGACTCTATCTTACCTCTTATAATGCAGGTGATAGAGTCAGACTATGAATGCTGAATAAAATTTCACTCCACACGCATAGCCATTTCCAATGTAAAAACTTACTTGTTAGCTGCTTGAGTAGCCGCAACTTCAGCAGCAAAATCTTCTTGCTTCTTCTCAATGCCTTCGCCAACTTCTAGACGTTTGAAACCAAGTACTTTTACGCCTTCAGCTTTTAATACATCACCAACTTTTTTGTCGTTGTCCATAACGTACGGCTGACGCAATAAAGTAACTTCTTCTAGGTACTTACGCAGGCCACCTTCGATCATTTTTTCAACGATGTTGTCAGGCTTGCCAGACTCACGAGCTTTTGCTTCGATGATGTCTTTTTCGCGCGCTAACAAATCAGCAGCAACGTCTTCGTCATCAATCGCAACAGGGTTGAACGCAGCGATATGCATGGCAAGGTTCTTACCAGTGTCTGCAGCGCCGCCTTCGAAAGAAACCACTACACCGATACGTAGACCATGACGGTATGCAGCGATGTTTGCACCTTCAAGTACTTCAACACGGCGGATCTGAATGTTCTCACCGATTTTTTGTACTAGTGATACACGTGCTTCTTCAACGCTTTGGCCATTACCATATGGTAATTCAGCAATAGCAGCAACATTAGTCTCGTTGTTTTCTAGAGCGATGCTAGCTACTTGCTCTGCAAAAGCATTGAAGTTTTCGTCTTTTGCAACGAAGTCAGTCTGACAGTTAACTTCTAACAAGAATGCTTTGTTTTCGCCTTGAGCGATGATGATTGCGCCGTCAGCTGCGATGTTACCCGCTTTTTTAGCTGCTTTGGCTTGACCAGATTTACGCAAGTTATCAATGGCAGTTTCAACATCGCCGTTTGATTCTTCTAACGCTTTTTTACATTCCATCATGCCAAGACCAGTACGGTCACGCAATTCTTTTACCATTTTGGCAGATACTTTTACTTCTGACATAAGAGTCACCTTAGTATTGTTATGTGAGGTACAGTTAAGTCCATATAAATCCGCTACATCGTTGTATCAGAATTATTTGAATTCAACTATCGTGCTTAATTTTTGCTGATGTTGCTTTACTATCTAGCTATACAATCAAGTTGTACGGTGTCGCTCTTATTGTGAGGAAAGCGTCCGTTATGTCGTTATCACAGGAACTGTATATAGCGACAGAAGGTATAGGCGATAATACTCGCCTATTAACGAGCTATCCATCAACAACAAGGCATGACGAGTAAAACTACATCATGCCTATTGTAAGCTTGTACGCTGTTAATAACGTTATATGGATATTGATAACGGTACTATCAAGTTATCCTTACAACGTTAAACCTTTCAGGCCAGCTATTTATTCTGCTGGAGTAGCAGCTTCTTCTGCAGCTGGAGCTTCTTCAGTAGCAGCAGGTGCTTCTTGCTCAGCTTTGCCGCCAGCTTGAGTTTGTGCGTATTCTTTACCGGCAATGATAGAATCAGCCATAGAAGTAACATACAAAGTCACAGCACGGATAGCATCATCGTTAGCTGGAATGATGTAATCAACGTTATCTGGGCTAGAGTTAGTATCAACGATACCGATAACTGGGATACCCAAATTCTTGGCTTCTTTGATAGCGATCGCTTCATGATCTACGTCTACAACAAAGATAGCGTCAGGTAGGCCGCCCATGTCTTTAATACCGCCTAGTGAACGCTCAAGTTTTTCCATATCGCGAGTACGCTCTAACGCTTCACGCTTAGTTAGCTTAGCGAAAGTACCGTCTTCTGCTTGCTTCTCAAGCTCTTTTAGACGATTGATTGACTGGCGTAGTGTTTTCCAGTTAGTCAACATACCACCTAACCAGCGATGGTCAACGTATGGCATGCCAGCGCGAGCAGCTTGCTCACGGATGATGCCGCTTGCAGCGCGTTTAGTACCAACAAACAATACTTTGTTTTTCTTAGCAGCTAAGCCGTTTACGTAAGTCAATGCTTCGTTAAACGCTTTTACTGTGTGCTCTAAGTTGATGATGTGAATCTTGTTACGTGCACCAAAGATGTATGGTCCCATTTTTGGGTTCCAAAAACGTGTTTGGTGACCAAAGTGAGCGCCGGCTTGTAGTAAGTCGCGCATTTCGATTTTGGTTGGATTCTTTGTAGCCATGTGAAATATTCCTATTGGTTGGGTTATGCCTCCACATCACAAAAACTGCCTATCTAGCGACACGCATCTGCTAATGGTTAATGTTTATTGAGAAAGCACTAACTTTTTTGCAAATTAATCAAGTCGCCAAACACCCAGCAATTCTTTGCCATGATGTGTGTGTCATTGGTTGGTTTAAAAAAGAAGCTATGCTCAGATTTCAGAAATACTCTCAAACCTAAACTATAAAGCAAATTATAAAATAGCTGCGCCGTATTTTATCATATAACTTACTGTAATCGCCAGTAATTTATCAGTATAACGCAGCAAAGTAAAAGTGAGATATCACCATATTAACAGACAAAAAAAGCGACACAGATGCGTCGCTTTTTCGGGAATTACTTTGGCTGCATATCATTTGCGCTATATTAGGCTATGCAATGCAAATACCTATCACAGCTTTATGACCATGCCAAGTAAATGGCGTGACATAGCTTTGGCGGTCTTTAGGCAAATAAGACACGCTAGGCGCACTTTCTACAATATGCGGTGGAGAGATAATGAACTCAGAACCAAACTCTGTACGAGCATTACCAGAGATAGTATTGGCCATTTCACCCAGCAAATCTTTCATCATTATAATTGATGAGTCAGGCTCTCCCATGACTTTTAACACCTCTCGTAACATCACGCTTGGTGCACTCACGTACACGCAGCCTTCGAGAGGGCCAGATATTTCAATCACACCACTATAATCATAACCAATAGCACTTCTGTTATGATTCAGATAAGGGGTATCAATAGATACTTCTGAGCCATCAATCTGTGCAAAAAATGCATTGATTGAGCTAAGAAACACACCTAGTTTTTCTACTTTGACCATAATATATTAATATCCGTCTTTATTACGCGGCAGTGTCGTTAATCTTGTAAACAAACCACAATCTCGCCAACTTGTGAATGCCAAGTGATGGGGATAATAAAAGAACGCTCATTGTTCGGCAACACAATACTTTGTGGAGAGCCTTTGAACACAAGTGGCACAGAGATATGAAACTCTGATCCAAACTCTTTGCGTGCATTACCTGCGATAGTATTGGCCACTTCGCCAGCCAAATCTATATAATTTTCATCACTTTTGTCCGTTTCACCCATGCTGTCTAATATAGAAGACAATAACTGACGGGTTGCCGAAAAATACACCACGCCTTTTTGCCCACCTGATATACCGATGACACCCGTATAGTCATGAACTTTTGGCTGTTTGTTTTCTAACAAATAAGGAGTGTCTGCGACGAGCTCCTCTCCACCAAACTGATTAAAATAGTTACTGATAATATTTAAAAAAATCTGTAGCTTTTGTTCTTTCATAATAACATCTACTTAAGTCGTTGAAGGGTTTAGTCTTGCATCAATTCATACAAAGACTCGACAAGCTCTTCTTCAGAAAAAGGCTTGCATAAAAATCCGCTGGCACCCAACGACAACGCTTCAATGCCAGTGGCTTTGTCAGATAACGCTGACACTACTAAAATACGTACATCAGGATCAATCTCAATGATTTTTTCAATGCATTCGAGACCATCCATTTGTGGCATGGTCAAGTCCATCGTGATCACATCAGGACGATGAATATTAAACTTTTCGATAGCTTGAACACCACTGGTGGCCGTAGCAACCAACATAAATTGCCCTGAATCGTACGCGCGCTGAATACGATTTCTAATAATATTTGAATCATCAACAATCATTAACTTATACATAACTGACTTATTACCTTTAATGAAGTGCTTGTCGTCCCTGACAATATAACTTGCTATTTTTAATTAAGCTTTAGGCAATGTAATAACAAACCGTGTCATCTGACCCAGCTCACTATTCACATTAAGCTTACCATCGTAATCTTTTACTTTCGCTTTGATGATATCAAGACCGACACCGCGGCCGCCGTCTTCATCTGCATCATCTTTGGTAGAAAATCCTGAAGAAAACAGCTGCTTAAGTAACTGACCTTTAGTCAACTTATTGGCTTCTTCAATACTAAAACGACCTTCTGTGCTTAATTTAGTACGAATGCTATCATAATCGATACCTTGACCATCATCTTGTACAATCAGCATGAAGTTCGAATCATTATTTTGTATTTCTAGATCAATGGTTCCTACCTCAGCCTTACCAGTCAAATGACGAACACTTGGCGCTTCGATACCATGCACCACAGCATTACGTAGCAGTTGAATACTCATTTCTTTAAATGGCTTTGCTACATGTTCTGGTATATGCACTTGCGTTAGTGTACTACTCTTTACCTGCACTTGCTTACCTTGTCTTTCAGCAATATCTTTTACAAATCCTTCATAAAAAGACAAAAGACTATCATCGTCGTCACTATCTAAATCAATATCCTGACCGCCATCGATATCAACACTATCGACTGAGTCAGTTGATACTGACGTCTCGACCATGACTGTTTTTGATGTGCTATTTTTAGCAATATCATCACTTAGTATAAGCGATTCTTCTGCAGGTTTTGACGTCGTTGGTGCTGAGCGGTTGATACGCTCACCTAACGTCGAGATGGTATTTGATAAGCTTAATAAGTCATCTAAATGTACTGCCAATGGCAAGAAGTCATTGCCAGATAGCTGACCTTGGTTCTGTAATGCGTGCAATTTATCTTCCGCATCAGAAGCAATCTTCGTAAAGCTGTGTAGTTTTAGCGCAGATGCCTCACCTTTTAAACTATGCATCTCGCGATAAATAGCTTTTAGTTTCCCTTCAAGCTCATACTGCGAGCTACCAGGATTTTTCAAGATATTATTCATTTTTTCGATATGCATCTGAGTATTAATAATGAACTCATTAATAATCTTCGGATTTACATTCAAGATAGTGGTTAACATCTCAATTTGCATATCATTTTGTGAGCGCTCTTTCTCTAAACGCTGCTCTAAGTAAACGGCATCTGATACATCATTGACGTTAACCAAAATACGGGCAATGTCTTTATCATCATAAACTCGTGAAAACTTGAAGTCTAAGAAGCGATTATCTGTTGCTTTACTGCCAGACGCATTATGCAACATCACCTTATGCAAAGGATTGAGAGAATTCACCAATTTTTCTTTAACTCGTGGATTGTAGAGCTGCTCAATAAACTGCTCTGTTGTCTTCAAATCCTTATCAGAAATACGGCCACGTAAAACATTGGCAAAGTTCTCTCCTGATAACTGATCAGAACCGATAATACCGTTTAGTGCTTTAGAATGCTGTTGACCAATATTCAGATCTTTATCAAGCAAGAATAGACCCGTACTTACCGTTTCCATAATTTCTTGTGTCTCGCGACGAGCAGCGAATGCTTCAGCATCCGTTTCACGCAAACGGCGTACAAAGAAGAATACGAAGATTAGAAAGTAGGTGAAGATAGCGGCAACACCAAGTACCTGAATAAGACGAATGGTCGTCGCTTGACGTTCTGTTTCTTCATAAACTTCATTAGTCAACTGGTCTAGCGCATCGTTCATACTCAAGCTAGAGGTTTTCGCTTGCTCATAAGCCAATGCCAACTCATCTGAAGAGTCAACCCGGATATCACCAGCGCCTTCGAGATATTTTGCGATCAGTGGTTTTAGTTCACTCCAATCTTGCTGTGCCCCTTCCAATGCAGCCAATTCCGTTGCCGTTTTGATACTAGGGATCTGATGAGCATTACCAGAAGCATCAATATATTCAGAACCTTCACGCATACTCGCAAGTAGTTGATCAATACCTTGTGTATTGTTTTCTAGTCTTTCTCTTACACGTTTTTGGTGAGGAGAATTGATATGCTCACCCACACTACCTTGTAAATCGAACAAATCTTTAATAATAGCCTGAGCATTATTGGCTGTTTTATTCGATATATTTACTAATGTGGTATTGCGCTCAAGAACACTTGAGGTATAAAACGTAAAAGCGAGCAGTATTCCAATCAATGCCAAGAAGGCAGCAATCGACAAGATCAAACCCCGATAACGGGAGTTACCGTTGTGAGTTGATATAGTCATAGCAGAATCCTTTCAATGTATATAGTCCATTCTCTATAAATTGGATACGGTGTCAGTCTCGCTGAGTCTACTACTTGTAGTACTTTCGCTCGGCTTTCTTGTATCCAAATTATATTGAATTGACTATAGATAAATTTATATTTATGGTTTATTTAAAAATAATACGTTCCATAACGACTACGCTTGAGGCTACTGCAACATTTCTTGTTGCTCCAAAGAGGCTTTGGTCAAATCAGTACCGAACCATTTGGTGGTTAACTTTGCGTACGTACCATCTTCTTTTAGGCCTTTTAATCCTGTATTTACTTTTTTGAGTAAATCAGGTTGGCTCTTATCAACTAAAAACACTTTGCGAGCACCATCTGCTCTGATACTTTCATAATCAAAATATCGTGGTTGCAAACTTGGCAAATCATTTAACGTATAGCGCAGTACACCAGAATCATCAACTACAGCATCAACTTTGTCTTGTGCCATCGCTTCTACTGCTGCAAACGTAGTCGGATACTGCTCTAAAGAACCTAGCTTATACGTACCTTGCGCGAAGTATTCATAAGGTTCTGAACTGGTCAACACACCCACTCTTAAAGTACTCAAGTCATTTAATGATTTAATATTTAATGAGTCGTCTAAATATACAAGGCTAGTAGGAAGAGGTGCATAAGCATCCGAAAGTAGGTATTTGCTAGCACGCTCGCTGCTATAAGTGAGACCTGCTGCTACCATATCTCGACTTTTATTATCCAAGTTGTCAAATAACCCTTCCCAAGGATCATTATAAACTTCAACTTTAAAACCTTGGTTTTCACCAATATATTGCATCAGCTCTATATCGAAGCCCGTTACATTTCCATATTCATCTTTGAACTCATAGGGAGCGTAATTGGCTTCAGTACCAACCTTAATAACTGGTGCTGTATCAGGCAGATTGCTAACAAAGTCATTCTTACTTTCCGTTACTGGCGCATCAGCCGAATTAGTATTTTCTTGAGTGGAAGAGTTACCACAGCCAAATAGGCCGACACTCAATACAACTGGTAACACTCGATATAACTGCATCATAATCTACCCTTTACGCTTAACGTTGTTATACATTTCAGTGAAAAATAATTTAGCAAGGTTATACAATATGTTCGTAATATTTCCTTACAGAAAGTTACGTATTGATAATACTTATCTAAATTTATGATTGCAATAACTATGTTTAGTAATTCATAAAATACGCTCTGCAAAAAGAAAGCTACTCCATATATATAAGTTTATTTCTTAGGATCTAATTTTCAATAACCCTATGTTTAATAATTGATTTTTATATATTTCAAAGAAACCATGATACATAAAAAAAGCATTTATACGTACCGAACGTATAAATGCTTCTTAAAATACAATTAAAAAAATATTGCATATTTTATGCCTACTCAGCATCATCCAAATTTAAGTTACGATCTATTTGCCAGATCAAGAAGCAACCTAGGCCCATTAATGCAAACATGGCAATACCAATTTTGAGTACTGGATTGACCGGAAATAGGTTTAATAATAACCCACCGAAAATACCAACTGAGAACATCAGTGAGCCTTGTAATGCACTCGCCATACCAGCACGGCGCTTTTGAAAAGCAAGTGCAATAGCAGAAGCATTTGGCTGAGTCAGACCTAAGCCCGAAATACAAAAGAAAATACAGGCGAGCACCAATGGTAACCAAGCATCTGTACCCAAAAACAATCCTACGACGAAAAGTACGCCTGCAGAAATAACCTGCATCATCGCACCAAAGCGTAAGATACTTAGAATACGAAAGCGATTGGTCAACCATTGATTTAGCTGAGTCAGGCCCACAAAGCCTGCTGCGTTCATACCAAACAACCAACCAAAATGCGTTGCCGATACGCCATAAGTATCCATAATTAATTCAGAAGCTGAGCTGATATAGACAAACATAGCCCCCATCAGCAAACCACCACCAATCGCCGGATAGTTAAATGTTTTGTCTTTTAACAAGTCCCAGTACTGACTAAGCACTTCTTTTGCAGGGCGTACATTGCGGTTTTCTTCAGTCAGTGTTTCAAAAAAGAAAAACTTCGTAAGCAACAAATTAAGCGTACCAAAGGCCGCCAAAAACCAAAAAATAGAGTGCCAGCTAGAGAACTGTAAAAACAGCGCACCCAGCGATGGTGCTAATATTGGTGCCAGTCCCATCACCAAAATCATAATAGAAAATGCTTTTGCTGTTTGTTTAGCAGTCAAACGATCTCGAATCGCTGCACGAGTAACTACCGCTCCGACACAAGCGCCAAGTGCTTGCATCGTTCGCCCAACGAATAACACATACTCATTATCAGTGGTCGCACAGACGATTGAGGCGATGACATATAACGTCATGCCTATATATAATGGCTTTACTCGACCAACACGATCACTAAACGGCCCATAAAATAGCTGACCAAATACCAAACCTAAAAAATAAGCTGGTACAGAGTTGGCCATAAAGGCAGTGGAGACCCCAAAGTCATCTGCCATCGACGGTAGTGCCGGTAGATACATATCGATAGACAGCGGCCCTACCGCGACGATAAGTCCGAGCATCATAATCCATGCAACGGGCAAATCAGCAGAGCGTACGCGCTCAGAAGCGATAGGTTTGTTAGGCAAGGAGGATTTTTGAGCAGACATATTTAGGCCATTTTATATAGTGATTTTTATTTTATTATTCATACTTGCATTGTTTTAGCCTTTACTTAATACCGCTAGCAAAGGCTATTAACAACAATAGTGTATAGTTACATACATCTGTACAAACAGACAATGCTATATCGCACTATCTGCTTGTATTTCAATGGAAGTATAACGTTAATAAAACAATCGCTAATCACTATAGTCATTTCACTATAAAAGTATTACTGCGTTAACCTCGCTTGACGTATTTAATCTACCTCTACACTTGGTTACCTTATACGACTTTTAAATTGAATCGAATATACAATGAATGCCTAAAATATGAATGACGATTTATTTAAAAAAATCGTTTAGCGGAACTGACGTTTGCCAAATGCAGTACTGGCTTGCTTGGCTTTTCTGAGCGCAAGTTTGCGATTTTGACCAAGCATCATTTTGAGCTGCCATACTTTTTCTTTATATAAGGTTGTCGCTGGCTGATGATGCATGGCATTGATGATACGCTTACTGGCTAGTACGGCATCAGGAGAGCGCTCTGCAAATTCAGCGGCAAGCTGCTGAGCCTGCTCAAGTGGTGTCTCACTACAATGACTGACAAGCCCTAATGCCTTACCTTCATTAGCATCAATGATACGTGCACTCATGGCCAACTCTTTGAGCACATCCTCTCGCACCACGCCAAACGCCGATTGGGTCAAGCCCATATCTGGCACTAGGCCCCACTTGGCTTCCATAATAGACAGCTGACAATCGGGATGGCTGATGCGCACATCGCAAGCCAGCGCCAATTGCAGCCCTGCACCAATACAATAACCTTCTAATACAGCAATCACTGGTACAGGCACATCGCGCCAAGCAAGACAAACGCGTTGGAACGAGCTCTGCCATGGCTTTATGAGTTCCCAAAATGCAAATGCCTTGTTTTTTGGATGGTTTAAATCACCCAAATCGATACCTGCACAGAACGTGCCTTCTGCACCATTTAAAATAACCGCTCTTATCATCTTATCTTTGCTAATACGGCCTGCCAAAGCAATCAATTCACTCACTACTTTGAAACTCATGGCGTTTTTTTTGTGTGGGCGATTCAGCGTCACCGTCAATATATTATCAGTGATAGCAACTTTTAAGGTTTCATACTGGTCAGTGGCAATTGGGCTCATAACAATCCTTATTAATGAATAACATATAGTGCTGATATTTTAAGGTTCAACAGACCCCAATATTAGCAGGCTTATCTCTACCCTACCGCAGCAATAACTGACTGCGACGGTACTATATTCAATCCTCTATGAACTGGACACGGTGTCAGTCTCATTTAGTCTACTACTTGTAACACTTTCACTCACCTTCCTTGTATCCAAATTACATTGAGTCGACTATATATAAAGTGTCGTATATAAAACGCTCATGAACTGTCACAAAGCCATTTATCAAAAAGCTACTTATCAAAAAGCCACTTATCAAAAAGCCACTTATCAAAAAATCATAGACTTTATAGCTAACAACCTATCTTATTGTTCGGTTAGATCATTTTCCACGTCATATCATTTTCACTTAAACGATGATAATTAAGCTGAGGATAGCCAGATAAATCTAACATCTGCAAATTATTTAACGCTGCTATTAATCCCTCATAATACGGCTCAAGCATAGCAAACTGAGCGGGAGTCGTATGCTGAACATTCAATAAGCATTTATCTTCTAGGTCTTGACTGGCCTGACGTAACTGCGGCACACCTGTATAACGACTACCACCTAATATGCGATGGGCAATTTGCGCCAGCATGTTACGATCCCCAGTTTCCCATGCCTGAGTTAATGCCTGCTTTTCATCATTTATGGTGTCAAGCATCATAATAATGAGCTTGGCTGCCAAATCAGGTTTATTCGCTGAGCGATTGAGCGCGTCTTGCCAATCTAGAATATTTGAAGCGTTAATATCGTTGGCCCCAACATGACCGTCATGTAGGTTATGGTTACTGGGATAGTTACTGCTGTCTAGACCCTTTCTACTTTGTTCATGTGCTACCGAATCGGTACGAGCGATTACTCTGTTGTAAGAGCTGCCTATCGGTTTTTTTGGTGCTGATAATAGTGGCACTTGTCCATGTTTGTTTAAGTGTAAACCCTCATAACGTGGCTGAGTTTCGCGCGGTGGTTCTCGTCTATGATCGTCACGAGGCTGACTATCTCGCAGGTAGTCATCACGAATTTTCTTCAATGATAAAGGGCGAGTAATCTTTTGCGGATTTATGCTATCAGATACGCCATCTCTAGTAATCCCATTACTTTTTGACATAGAACCTGTCGTGACAGTTGCATCAGTAGGCCAAGTTGACTGGTTTTCAATTTCTCTATTTTGCCAATCGCTAGATTGCGTATTACTGCTTATAGAGTGGCCTATTACCGGATCGATAGCGCCTAAGCCCTGTTCTGACAAATCGCTTTCATTCAAACCAATACTTTGTAAATCAGTATCAGGCAGCAGCATCGATTCTGATGGTGTTGTACGTCCAAGCCATTTCTGTAGCACTTGCAGTAACTGCGGTTGGCTTATGGGCTTACCAACATAATCATTGATGCCACTGGCAATAAGCTTGTCACGCTCGTCAGCCAATCCATGTGCTGTCAGAGCAATGATAGGAATACGGTTGTCATCACTCTCAATATTACGAATTTGGCGTGCTGCCTCATGCCCTGACATGCGCGGCATTTGAATATCCATAAAGATTAAATCAATACTGCCTTTATCCTGAGTAGCCGCTTTATCTTCAGTATTTGCCTCTTCATAAAGCGCACTGTTTGATTTTTTATTCACCTCATCGCGCGCTTCTGCTTTAGATATCTGGGTTTTATTTGACAGACTTTGCTTATCACTTTTCGATGATTTGGTATGTTTGGTTTGTTGCTTACTGATAATTTCTATAGCATCAAAACCACTACTTGCCGTCACCACCTGTATACCAAGCTCGCTCAGCAAAGCATCTAGCACCAGTAAAT
Organism: Psychrobacter sp. TB55-MNA-CIBAN-0194; assembly: GCF_040309505.1. NCBI lineage: Bacteria > Pseudomonadati > Pseudomonadota > Gammaproteobacteria > Moraxellales > Moraxellaceae > Psychrobacter > Psychrobacter sp. TB55-MNA-CIBAN-0194. Next base: position 54,887 of record NZ_JBEOOW010000004.1, read on the forward strand.
TGGGTAGATGGTCATCGACTGCCAGTACCGTCACCCCTTTCCATCGTGGCTCTTGCAGGCTTTTTACAACACTGCGTTTCTGCGTATCTAGCATCGCATAGAGCTGTCTTTTATCTAATGGCTCATACAGTATATTGGCGTGATAGCGATTTAATAGCGCTTGGTCGGCCGCCACTTGATAGCCAAACACGGCAAGCTTGCCCTGATAATGTAGACGAATTTGTTTTAGCAATGCCATCATATCGTCTTGTGTATCATCATCAACGATGACCCAATCCCAATAGTTGCCGCGTTCTTTTAATGACTCAAGCACACCCGGTAATGAATTCGCTTGAGTAAGGGTAATCGGTAAATACTGTAAGCTGGCTTTGAGCACTTGGATAGACGCCGTATGATTGATCCATACCAGCACATTAAACTCATCGGTCTCACTCGCCAACGGCGCCAACACTGGTAGCTCAATCGTCTGACCAGTAGCGGCCTCTAGCACATCAACATGTGAGGGCATACGAAACCAAAACGTTGCGCCTTGATTGGCAATATTCTCTTGCGCATTGTCATGAAAACCAATATCACCGCCCATCAATCTTGTCAGCTGCTTAGATATGACCAGACCCAATCCTGTACCGCCGTATTGACGGGTAATTGATGGGTCACCTTGGCTAAAGCTCTGGAACAGCATTTTTTGATCTTCTAAAGAAATACCTTTGCCACTGTCCTGTACGCTAATCATCAAGTAGTTGTCACGGTGGTCATCCAAGCTGACACGCACCACCACATCGCCGCTGTCGGTGAACTTAATCGCATTGCCCACGATATTAGTCAATACTTGCTTGAGGCGCAGGGCATCGCCGTTGATACGCATCGGCACATCATTATAAAAGAGCACGGCCATGCGTAAGCCTTTCTCTGCTGAGACTGGCGAGAGCATATCAACCACATCATAGATGGTGTCATAGAGATCGAACTCATGGCGATCGAGTACCAGTTTACCCGCTTCAATTTTGGAGAAATCCAAGACATCATTGACCAATGCAAGCAAATGCGCAGAAGACTTACGTATGGTTTGCACATATAAGTCTTGCTCAGGATTTAGCTCACCATGACGTGCCAGAAGATTAATAAAACCGTCAATACTATTAAGTGGTGTACGCAACTCATGGCTGATATTGGCCAAGAATGCTGACTTGGCTTGACTGGTTGAGATGGCCGCATCACGTGCATTACGGATAGAGATATTTTGCATCTCCATCTCATCAAATGCTAGACGCAAATCATCTTCGGTTTGCTCAGCATGGTCTTTAAGCTCCTGAAAGCTCATATGCAAGCGGCGCAATGTCCTAACCAAATCTTGTTGTAGTAGATTTAGCTCCCCATCTGACTCTACTGGAATTGGATAATATAGGTTATCGACATGGGTACGCTGTAGCTGTAACCGCAATTCGTAGATAGGTGCTATCCAGCGCTTTGAATAAATATTTAAGCTAAGTAATAGAATTAGAATAGTGAATAAGCCTGTAATCACTAGCGCCATGGCAATACGATAACGCGCAATATACAGCGGCTCATTGTCCATATCGACGAGCAACCACAGTCTTTGCCCTTCAAACTCACCCAACACACTGCCATAAGCGGTACCAATAGGCGTTAGTTCTTGCGATAAAAACTTTGCTTTGGTATCTATTGCAGGCCACGCTTCATTTAATCCGTAACCGACTGCTGCGAGTACTTGATTGTTTTCATCAATAATAGCGATACGCTGTACGTGCTGCTCGGACTGCATACGACCCAATTTATCTTGGATACCTTCTAGCTTTGTAATCACAGTTTGCGGTGTTTCACCTACATGAATTTCGCTGATGTCTTGATTGCGTTCTTGCTCTAATAGTTCAGGAATGAGATCTGCAATCACTGGTGTATAACGAATCAGCACGGCCTCAGCCAAGACACCTTGCTCTGAATTACTGGCACGCATGGTTTCATAAAACACCAAAATACCACCGACGGCTGCCAACACACAAATTGGTAAAAACACCAATATGATCAATTGGCCATACGCACTGCTAGTATCAAAACGTTTTTTGTATGCCATGCTATCGTCACTCTCTACTGGGGGTTTTGCTATGTATCGTCAATTCTCTATAAATTGGATACGGTGTCAGTCTCGCTTGGTCTACTGTTTGTAGTACTTTCACTCGGCTTCCTGGTATCTAAATTATATTGAACCGACTATATCAATAGCAGCGGCAAGCTATTTTGCCTAAGAATAAATTTTATAAATATCTCAGCTATTTTAACAGCATTTATAGATTCTAATCGATGAAGGTGATATGGCTAATGATTGATGCCGCAACCGTCTTTTAGCTGTCTAGCTATTTCTAGACACCACTCATTTACCAAAATCTGTTGATGCCATCAGCGTAGCCAAAAACAAAATGATATAATGACGCAACTTTTTACCAGTTACCATTTTTTTGTGATTGTCACAATACAATCAACTACAAAATCATTAGCTTACCCTGATAGCAACCGTATTGACATCTTGACGCAAAAACTAAAATTATATTTAAGAAATGCACTATTATTCAAAAATCAATTTTAAAATTAATAAGGATACTTTATGTCCGCTCCGGCTATGTTAAAGGCTAACTATATTACTCAAGTGACGACGCTTGCTGATTGCGTCGGTCAAACGCCGTTGGTTAAATTGCAACGTCTACCTGAGACAGAGAAGTTAACCAATGGTGCTACGTTATTGGCCAAACTTGAGGGTAATAACCCTGCTGGCTCCGTCAAAGACCGTCCTGCTTTTAACATGATTTATCAAGCAGAACAGCGTGGTAACATCAAGCCTGGCGACATGTTAATTGAAGCGACTAGCGGTAATACGGGTATTGCCTTAGCCATGGTCGCGGCGATGCGTGGCTATCCAATAACACTGCTGATGCCAACCAACTCAACCCAAGAGCGTAAAGATGCCATGATTGCCTATGGTGCAACGTTAATCGAGGTTGATGAAGGGATAGAAGCAGCACGTGATTTGGCATTGCAAATGCAGACAGCGGGTGAAGGCATTGTATTAGATCAGTTCAACAACCCTGATAATAGTCAGGCGCATTACCTCACCACAGGGCCTGAACTGTGGGCGCAAACTGAAGGTAAAATCACGCATTTTATTAGCTCAATGGGCACTACTGGTACTATCACAGGTGTCTCACGATATCTGAAAGAACAAAATCCTGATATCAGAATCATCGGCTTGCAACCTGATGAAGAAGCTGCGATTGCAGGTATCCGTCGTTGGCCTGCCGCTTACATGCCTGGTATCTTCGATGCGGACTTAGTCGACGAAGTCATGGATATTAATCAGCGTGTCGCAGAAGTCTATATGCGCAAACTGGCCAAAACTGAAGGCATCTTCGCAGGCGTTTCTTCAGGGGCAGCGGCATGGGCAGCAGTACAGGTCGCTAAAGAAAATCCTAATGCCATTATTGCCTTTATCGTATGCGATCGTGGTGACCGTTACTTATCAACAGGTTTGTATAACGTTGTTGACAGCGATGTCGATGATAGCAGCCTAGAAGTTAAGTAACGAACAGACAACGCTGCTCAATATCGTTGGTTCAATTTAAGAGAGATTAATGCTGTCACTCTTATATGTTGGATTGACGATAAATTGATAAATAGTCAGGATTAACTATGTCACAAGCTCGACCTTCCGACCCTATACTGGTTTTTAATATCGAGACTGTCGCCGATACGGATGCGGCGCGCCGTATCTATCCGCAGTTGGCTGAACTCAATGATGCGGATACGCTAAGTGCTTTGACAGCTATCCGTATGCAAGAAGCTGGGCACGACTTTATGCGCCTGCCATTACAGCGTATTGTCTGTATTTCTGCTTTATATATTAAAGACGGCAATTTTTCATTGTTTTCGTTGACTGCAGATAAATTTAGCGAAAAAGACATTCTCACTAAATTCGTTCGAGCATTCAGCGATCTTGAAAAACTACCGCAACTGATCAGTTGGAACGGCTCAGGTTTTGATATCCCTGTGTTGATATATCGCGCCATGCAGTACGATTTGTCAGCGCCATGGTTATTTGAAGAAGGCGATCGCATCAAAAACATGCGCTTTGATAACTATATTAACCGCTTCCACACTCGTCATCTTGATTTGATGGACAGGTTTAGTCAGTACGGTGCCAGCCACCGCGAAGCCATGGATATTGTCGCAAGCCTTTATGGCCTACCCGGCAAAACTAATATTGATGGCAGCATGGTTGGTGACCTGGTTACTAATGAGGATTGGCAAGCGCTATCCATCTATTGCGAGTCTGACGTCATGAATACGTGGCTTATATATCTGCGCTGGTTGCGTCTAACGGGGCAACTGTCCTCACAAGACTTTGATAGTTGGCAGCAGCAGAGCTATGACTATTTAGTAAAACATACCCAAGCAGATGGCAGCATACGTCATCAAGCCTTCATAGCTGACTGGTCATCTGCACCCAACTCATAAAAATACCGCATTTTAAGCAGTCACTTTTACTTTTATTTCTTTGTTATTTATCATTTATTATTAAGGCAGGTTTATGCAACCCACCGATTCAAAAACGTCTATAGCATCTGACGCAGTGCCACAAACTGACGATAGACAATCCATCGTCGTTCCACCAAATAAGAAAAAATCTAAGCCATCATCAAAAACACGTCGTCGCCTAAAAGATGCAGAACCGATTCCTTTTACCATCGATAGATTGTCGCATGATGGTCGCGGTGTTGCTATCTATGGCAATGGTTTTGGGGTTGACGATGGTCATGCTGAAGACAAGCATGGCAAAACAACCTTTGTCAGTTTTGCGCTGCCAGGTGAAAGCGCATTGGTCAAAATCACCAATAGCCGTGCCAGTTTTGAGGAAGGCGATGCAGTCAGCATCACTGCCAACCCAAATCCTGAACGTACTGTACCACCCTGCCCTCATTTTGGCGTTTGCGGTGGCTGTAACTTGCAACATTGGCAGCCAGAAAGTCAAATTAGCTTTAAGCAATCTGTACTAGCCGAGATGCTTATACACCAAGCCAATATAGAGCCTGACAATTGGCTTGCACCAGTCGTTGGTGATCGCCTTGGTTATCGTACCAAAGCAAGATTGGGTGTACGTTATGTCACCAAAAAAGAAACGGCTTTGGTTGGTTTCCGTGAGCGCTCAAGTAACTTTTTAGCTGAGTTGAATGAATGTCATATCTTAGACCCACGCATTGGGTTTGAGATTGAAAACTTAAAAGCGTTGATCAGCACGTTAGAGAGTCGTAACAAGATTGCTCAGCTTGAATTGGCCATGGGTGAGCAGATACCTGAGTTGCCAGATGGCAATCAGCCAGTTGCCCTTATTGTGCGTAACTTAGAGCCATTATCAGACGGTGATGTAGAAAAGCTAAAAGTATTTTTTGCAGCACGTAATTGGCAGTTATATCTACAGTCTAAAGGTGCTGATAGCATCCAACGCATTGCATTAACAGATGCTGATGACATGAGCCAGCAGTTTGGACGTCTGTATTACCAGTTGCCAGAGTACGATCTGACGTTTGAATTTATCCCGACTGACTTTACTCAAGTTAACCTATCTGTGAATCGTCAAATGACCAAGCTCGCTTGCGATTTATTAGACCTAAAAGCAGGTGAACGCGTACTAGACTTATTTAGCGGCTTGGGTAACTTTAGCTTACCACTTGCGCGACTCGTCGGTGAGACAGGTTCCGTAGTCGGCGTGGAAGGAAGCGAAGCCATGACCGCACGTGCAGCAGATAATGCACGTCGCAATGGTATCAATAATACTGAGTTTTATAGCCAAGATTTGACACATGATTGCACTGATAAACCTTGGGCCAACCAAGGGTTTGATGCGTTACTAATCGATCCACCGCGCTCTGGTGCGTGGGAGATTATGCAGTATTTACCTAAATTTAATGCTGAGCGAATCGTTTACGTTTCTTGTAATCCTGCAACACTTGCACGTGATACAAAAGCATTATTAGAACAGGGCTATCGTCTGACACATGCTGGCGTGATGGATATGTTCTGCCATACTGGCCATGTTGAATCTATCGCTCGCTTCGAAAAAGTAGCTGTTTAACCTCTTGCTTCTTAAGTGAACTATTGAGTGTGCAAAATAGCTGTGTTTATATAATCGTTTCAATTTAAGAGTATTACAAGGCAATCGAGTGTCGGCGTATAGTAGATTCAATATAATTTGGATACAAGGAAGTCGAGTGAAAGTACTACAAATAGTAGACTGACACCGTATCCAGTTTATAGAGAATTAACTATATATTAAATACGTCAAGCGAGATCAACGCAGCAATACTTTTATGGTGGAATGACTATAGCAATTTATGCTCATCCAAAACTTGGATGCAGCAGCATTAATAAATAACAGCTATTTGCCCTGATTAACAGCAGACATTACATAGCCTTGCTTGATTTGTCATCTCAAAATGGGATAATAGTAAACAACTTTTCTATGTTTAGAAAATCAGAACTTAGTAAACGTTCATACTCATAGCTTTATATATTTTACACGCATTTTCTAGCTGCTAAAAATCGCTTTTTAGCAGTCGTATTAATTTATATCTGATACTTTATGAAAGTACGAATTTGAAATGTGTGTACAGTAGACGGGGTTATACTCAATTCAAAATAGCTAAGAGGAGTCGGCTATGGTAAAAATTCGTGAAGGATTACCGCTAGTGGATGGACAGACCACACAAGCCGATAGTGCAACGCTTGCAGCCCAGCTGGTTGCGAGCCAACGCTCTCATCAGTCTGCCAATAGCTATGCCCAAATCCCGCTCGATATCAAATACCAGCTAGCAACTCATAAGCTACACACCACTTTTGATCGCTCAGCCTTACATGCTTTTCATAGCCATGATCCAAAGCTTGAGAACGAGTATTCTGATAATCCGCTGTTGGATGATAACAATACGCTCTCTGAAGTAGAAATTGAAGCTATTGACTTGGATCAGGTTAATATCGACGTCCCCACTTGGCTAGACAATGTGGCCAAACGTATTGGTCAAGACTCTGTCCCTAACCTGCATGCTGCTTGTGAATTTATTCGCAATCATATGAATACTAGCGAGTCTGAACGCTCAGGCGCTTATGTCACTGGTATTGGTATGACCGACATATTGACCTATCTTTATCAAGATGAAGATGCACTTGTTGCTGCCATGCTCTATCGCAGTGCGCGTAAATCTATTATTAGCCTCGCTGAGATAGAAAAAAACTTTGGGTCGGATATATCCACCTTAGTCAAAGATGCCTTGGCAATGGGTAAGCTGTCTGAGATTATCGAGAGTAATAAGCGCTTAGAAGATCACTTCGTGAACAATCAGCGTGACCAGCTATCCAATATTTATAGCATGCTCATCTCTGTCACTAACGATGTACGCGTCGTACTGATTAAGCTGTCTGAGCGTACCTTTGCCATGCGTGAGCTGACGTTCTCTAGTGTAGCCAGGCAAAATCGTGTCGCACGTGAAGTCATGACTATCTACGCCCCATTAGCGCATCGACTGGGTATCGCACAACTGAAATGGGAACTTGAGGATTTAGCTTTTCGCTATCTTGCACCTGATCGCTACAAAGAGATTGCCAAGCTACTATCTGAAAAACGCAGTGAGCGTGAGTCCTATATTCAGCGCGTGCAAAACAAACTCAATGAAGCGTTAGCAGAAGCCAACATCGAAGGTGAGGTTTCTGGGCGTGTCAAACATATCTATTCGATTTACCGAAAAATGAAGCTCAAAGGCTTATCATTCGATCAGCTTTATGATATTCGTGCATTGCGAGTACTGGTTACCAACCCTTCAGACTGCTACCACGTCTTAGGTTTGGTCCATGGATTATGGCGTTATATCCCTGAACAGTTTGATGACTATATCACCAATCCAAAATCTAACGGGTATCGCTCGCTACATACTGCCGTGATTGCGAAAAATAAATCTCTCGAAGTACAGATTCGTACACATGAGATGCATTTTGAAGCAGAGCTTGGCATGTGCGCGCATGTTAACTACAAAGAAGGTTTGAAGAATAAAAAGGATAATTACCTTAATCAAAGAATCAGCTCTCTGCGTCAACTTTTATCTATTAATAATGAAACACGCAATCAGCTACGGTCATCGTCGTTAACAGGTGAGGATCTAGATGAGATAGAACTCGACGAAGAAGAACAACTCGTTGATTTTGATGAGCTAGAACGTATTTATATCTTCAGCCGTGATGGTGATATTACCGAATTACCAAAAGGTGCGACCGTTCTTGATTTTGCTTACTACGTGCATACTCAAGTTGGCAATCGTGCGCAAGCTGCTCGAGTCAATCAACGCTATGTACCGCTCACCTATCAGCTCAAAACGGGTGAACAAGTTGAAATCATCACTAAGGCATCACGTGAACCTAATCGCGATTGGCTGGTTGCCTCGCTCGGTTATATTCACACCAACCGTGCACGCTCGAAATTAAGACAATGGTTTAACAAACAAGACCGTGATAAGAATATTGAGATTGGTCGTCAAATGCTCAGCAAAGAGCTGGAACGACTATCGGTACATCCAAACAGTATCGATTTGAACGATTATCTTCAGCATTTCAATGCCAATACTACCGATGATATTATCGTCGGACTGGTCACCGGTGATATCGGTCTAAACCAGTTAACCAGCCATATCTCGCGACAGCTACATCTAGAGCCTGAAAGGCCTCCTGAAGACTTTATACCCAGTGTAGATAATAGAGACACTGGCAAACTTGATGCCTATAAGATTCACGTTGACGGTCTGGATAATATTGAAGTTAATTTAGCAGGTTGCTGTCACCCTGTACACGGTGAGCCAATTGCTGGTTACATTACTTTGTCACGAGGGGTCAGTGTCCATAATCGTGGCTGCCCTGAGTATTCGCGTCTCATCGAGCGAGACCCTGAGCGTGCGATAGAAGCCGCTTGGCGAGTACAATCTGGTCGTTATCAACCGGTTGACATCCATGTAGAGGCTTATGATAGACGAGGGCTATTGCGTGACTTGACACAAATTATTGATAAAGAAAACGTCAATATTCGTCAGGTTCAGACACTTAGTAATGACGATAATATTGCCTTTTTGAAATTTCATATTGAAGTTTCGGGACTGGCTCATTTGTCTAAGCTCTTGGCTAAGTTAGAGCAACAGCATGGCATCTTGCATGCTCGCCGCGCCGTCGTTTAAATACAAGCCTAGCTATACATATCCATTTAATCATAAAGTTGCCATAGAAATATCATGCCTGAATTGCCTGAAGTAGAAACGACCAAAACTAGCCTAGCGCCATTACTAGGGCAACAGGTTATCGATGTAAAAATATTCCAGCCGAAGTTACGCTGGGCGATGCCCGATGACTTAGATATCTTGGTTAATTTCACACTAGATAGTGTCGAGCGCCGAGCAAAATATTTAATACTGAACTTTTTACCTGCGTCATCTAATGATAGTAGCTCAGTGGCGCAATCTAATAAGCTAGCACCTCGACAGCTTTTAGTTCATTTAGGCATGTCAGGTAGCTTACAGCAGCATAGTTATGGCACGGATAAACGCAAGCACGACCATTTAGTAATAGTGTTCAATAATGCTGATAATACCAAATCCCAGCTACACTATTATGACCCAAGACGATTTGGCTCGGTATTATGGTATCAAGATTATAGTGCCAAGCTATTGGACCACCTAGGTCCTGAGCCACTTTCAGATGAATTTACTGCGGACTATCTATACCACTTGATTCAACGTACAAGCGTATCTGGTGAAAACGCCGAGTCCACAGTCACAAATAAAGCTAAATCAAAAAAGCAACCTATCTCCCGCCCTATCAAGTCAGTTATCATGGAACAGCAAGTGGTAGTAGGTGTAGGGAATATCTATGCCACAGAAAGCTTATATTTATCAGGCATCCACCCGGCCACACCTTCTCATCAACTATCGTATGATCAGATTGTCATTTTAGTTGATCACATTAAAGTTATCCTAAAAAAAGCGATAGCACTTGGCGGTTCGACACTACGAGATTTTACCGTTGCTAGCGGTCAAACAGGTTACTTTCAGCAGACACTAAACGTTTACGGTAGACAAGGTGAAGCGTGTCCACATTGTCAGACAACACTTGAGAATATCAAGCTTAATGGCCGAGCCAGTGTCTTTTGCCCTAGTTGTCAACCAATGGGTTAACCATAATTTTCAGTAATTTTACCTACCCGTTTCGATCTACAATCAACAGCGTAGTAATTTCATTTGAATGTCTTATATTTTTTCATTCAAACCAGCATATCATGCGCATTTTTGTTGCTTATTAACGCACATCTTGCTTTAATAGTAATAACACTTACATAAATAGTGCATACGGTTTATTTATCTGTAATATTTAGCTTACCTATCGCTGCGAGGATATTTTTTTGTAGAAATATCAGCAGCCACTAATCATACCAATTGTGAATTTTAGGATATCGTTATGACTGTTAAAGCCAAGAAACAACGCACAGTTAAGCAAAAAGCTTTTACTGTTGCTACCAGCTTAAGTCTGTTGGTCGCTAGCATGCAGCCAGCCTTGGCCGCAATAGAGATTGATGAAACTGACTTTGGGCCTTCCTATGGAACCATGGTTGCGGATGCTACCGTAGGTAAGCCTCTTCAACTGGTCGGTGCCGTTGCTGGTACTGCACTCTACCTTGTTAGCCTGCCTTTCTCCCTAATCGGTGGTAACGCAGATCAAGCGCAGCAGAAGCTATTCGTCGAGCCTTGGGGTGCGATGGGCCGTTGCTTAGGTTGCTCTGTTGCTGAAGACAACTATTATAAGTCACAAGCAAATGATAACAACCTTGTGCGTATCGTCGTCGACCAACCATCAGAAATTTTAATCAATACAAACGACTACGTAATCGTTAATCCATAAGCAGTTATTTTTAAGTATATTGCATTATAATATATAGATACTAAATCTAATTTGTTTGTAAATTGACAATAAAAAAGGCTAACGCGACGTTAGCCTTTTTTATTGTTTTATTCACTACATTAAATGACTTTATTTAGAGATGTCAGTATTACTTAACTTGGCACTAATTTCACGAAGTAATAGTACCTCTTCCGAAGGTTCCACAATGGCCTCTACCACTTCTTCTACTTCTTGAGCACGGCGCATTTTATTTACCGTTCTGACCATCATAAAGATAATGAACGCTAAAATTAGGAAGTTAATAAGCACCGTAATAAAGTTACCGTATGCTAATACTGGAACACCCGATTCTTTAAGTGCGTCATAGGTCATAGCAATACCTTCAGGTGCGTCCCCTAATACTAAGAACATGTTCTTAAAGTCAATTTCGCCACCGAATATAAAGGCGACGATAGGCATGATAATGTCTGCCACGAGAGAAGTTGTGATGGTTGCGAAAGCACCACCAATGATGACACCAACTGCTAGGTCCATCACATTACCTTTTAACGCAAACTCTTTAAACTCAGATACCATACTCATTATTTTTCCCCAAAATTTATCTATAAACAGATATAACTGTCTAGTTATCGCCACAATTGGCTTTAATAGTAATTATTGAATATATTAATATGACTATTCATTCTGTCTCTATTTTTGCAAAATTACAACACAAAAAAAAGCAGTATAAAGTGAAGCACTATTCGCTCACCTTATACTGCTAATTTTTTAACGGCTTCAATGTCAGAAAATCTTTACTGACATTGAATTTCAGCGTCAAACATCAATGATATGAATTACTAAGTAACCCACTTATTGATATTAAGCACCTTTTTTACCACGGCCGTGACGCTTACGCTCACTTTCAGTCAAGTAACGCTTACGTAGACGAATCGCTTTAGGGGTTACTTCAACCAATTCGTCATCTTGGATGAATTCAAGTGCTTGCTCAAGCGTAAACTTAACTGCTGGCGTCAACGTCAATGCTTCATCAGTACCACTAGCACGTACGTTGGTTAGCTGTTTAGCTGTCGTTGGGTTAACAGTCATGTCATCGTTACGAGAGTTCAGACCGACAATCATACCTTCGTAAACTTCAAGCTGTGGCTCAGCAAATAACTTACCACGTTTTTGAAGGTTAAATAGTGCAAAGCCTAGGCAAACACCTTTAGCCATAGAAACCAATACACCATTAGAGCGACCACCAACATCACCGATCTTTTGCGGACCGTAATGTGAGAAGCTAGAAGTCATGATACCGCTGCCTGAAGTCAGAGTTAAGAACTCAGAACGGAAACCAATCAGACCACGAGCAGGAATAGTCGCTTCAATACGCATACGACCTTTACCATCAAGTTCCATGTTAGTCATCTCGCCTTTGCGTAGACCAACTTGCTCCATGATAGAACCTTGATGCCCGTCTTCAATATCGAACACAACGTTTTCATACGGCTCTTGTAACTTACCATCAACTTCTTTAACGATAACTTCTGGGCCTGAAACACCCATCTCAAAACCTTCACGACGCATGTTTTCGATAAGTACAGATAAGTGAAGCTCACCGCGACCTGATACTTTAAATTTATCAGGAGACTCTGTGTCTTCTACACGTAGTGCTACGTTATGAATCAATTCACGCTCAAGACGCTCACGAATATTACGTGACGTCACAAACTTACCATCACGACCAGCGAACGGTGAGTTGTTTACTTGAAAATTCATTGATACGGTAGGTTCATCTACCGTTAGTGCTGGTAATGCTTCAACATTAGCTGGATCACAAATCGTATCTGAGATATTAAGTGCGTCAATACCAGTGATACAAACGATATCACCAGCTTGTGCATCTTCAACATCAATACGATCAAGACCATGATAGCCCATGATTTTTAGAATACGGCCATTACGCGTGTTGCCATGCTTGTCAATGACAGTTACTTGCGTGTTCAATTTAACTTTACCACGCTGGATACGACCAATACCGATAACACCAACAAAGCTGTTGTAGTCAAGGCTTGAGATTTGCATGCGGAATGGTGCATCTGCATCAACCTGTGGAGCCTGTACAACATCAACGATAGTTTTGAATAGTGGCGTCATATCATCAGCTAAATTATCAGCTTCTAAACCTGCAACACCGTTCAATGCTGATGCATAAACAACTGGGAAATCAAGCTGCTCATCAGTCGCACCTAGGTTATCAAACAAATCAAAGATTTGATCCATTACCCAATCAGGACGCGAACCAGGACGGTCAATTTTATTGATAACAACAATAGGCTTTAGACCTTGCTCAAATGCTTTTTGCGTTACAAAACGAGTCTGAGGCATTGGACCATCAACAGCGTCAACAACTAGTAATACGCAGTCAACCATTGACATAACACGCTCAACTTCACCACCGAAATCGGCGTGACCTGGGGTGTCAACAATGTTGATACGGTATTCTGTATCTACAGTTTGATCTGTCCAGCGGATAGCTGTGTTTTTAGCCAAAATAGTAATACCACGTTCTTGCTCAATATCGCCTGAATCCATTGCACGTTCAGCAACGTTTGCACGGTCGCCAAAAGTACCAGACTGATGTAATAACTTATCAACCAAAGTTGTTTTACCGTGGTCAACGTGGGCAATAATTGCAATGTTACGCAGGTGTTTGATATCGTTCGCCATATAAAATGCTCGTTTCGTCTTAAAAAATGCAGTAGCAGTAAGCGCCGCCGGATAAACCTTTATCATCAACCAGATAGATATTGAATACTTACTTTTAGACGACTGCACCATAAGTGCTGTTAATCAAATAATTTCAATATAATCAAGAATCTACACTGATAAATTCATCATACAGATAGCTATGCTAATGTACATTCTGTCAATTTACAGAATGTTTGGGCAGCTAGTATAACATTATTGATTCATAAATTTATGTAATAACTCACTTTTCTCAATACATAAACAAAAAAAAGCCACCCAGTGGGTAGCTTTTTTTGTAACTATATATTTAATCACATAACCAATTGGCTATTACTTATTGAACAACCATGTCTTTAGTTTGTTCAACAGTCATTGTTTTGTCACCAGTGATGATGGCATAAACACGACGGTTCATAGCACGACCTTCTTCAGTGTCGTTTGGAGCGATTGGGTTGTCATAACCATAACCAACAGTTGATAGACGGTTTGGAGCGATACCGAATTCGTTAGTTAGCATAGATTTAACCGCAACGGCACGAGCTTCAGACAGACGTTGGTTGTAACGTGCTGAAGGACCAGTTTTAGAAGCATGACCTTCTACGCGTGCTACAGAGTTAGGATACTCACGCATCTTCTCTGCTACTTTAGCGATTTCTGGCTGGTACTGAGTTTTGATAGCTGATTTATCGTTATCAAAGAATACACGTAGTTCCATTTTCAGTTCATCAGTAATATCTACTGGTACTGGGCAACCGCGCTCATCTACTACAACGTTCATTGGAGTGCCTGGGCATGCATCGATGCTATCAGGTACGCCATCACCATCAGAATCAAGATCAGATTCAACTACTACTACTGGAGTAGTGTCAACCATTGGCTCTTGCATTGGCGGTACTGCTACTGTAGGTGCTAGATGGCCACCAAGTACAACTTCTAGACCGGCCAAAGCCATGCCTTCCCACCAGTTGTTATCAAAGTTATGAATCGCACGAGCTTCACCACGTAGGCTTAAAGCATCGTTGATACGATACATAGCACCTAGACCTAGGTTACCGATAGTATCTTTAGAGCTTGATACTTCAGTACCAGCAGTAACTGTTTCGCCAGTTACATCAGAAACATAAGTTTCTTGGTTTTCTACTTTGATCTTAGATTGACCAGCACCAACCAATACATATGGCTTGAATGCGCTATCAGTATAACCAGTAAACTCTTCAGTACCGATTAAGAAGTTACCAGAAAGCATGGTTTGTTCAACATCAAAACGATTAGCACCAGATTTAGCTGAATCTTCAGAAGCTTCGCCATTAGCATTTGATACACCATACTCAACTTGGAACTGAGTAGAAGGAGTAAGCTCGATACCTAGAGCAGCACCAGTATATAGGCTACTTTCTTTAGCTACGCCGCCGTTAGAGTTGCCATCACGATCCGTGTTTTCTTGCAAGTTTTTGCCGGTACGAAGGATATCACGCTGCTTGTCAGCTGTATCACTGATATCATCAGTAACATGGTAACCTAGTAATAATGGGCTAATCGTTACACCAGCGTTAGCAGCTAAAGGTGCTGCTGCTACTGCAACCAATGCTAGAGCTATTTTATTCAATTTCATGGACTTCCTCCAAAGGATAATTTTAGTGATGCATTAAGCAAAACCGTTTCTCAAGATGCTTCAAATAGACATCTTTTACGAATTTCAAGTGACAAAGCAAAACCAATTAAGGAGTAGCTTAGCGATTATCGATTCAGTTTACAACTTTTTTCGTTAAGGAGCTACACATTATTACACGATAATGTTGTAACTAAAACACAATAGCTTGCTGGAGTTACCTAGAACTAACACGCCTTACGCATTCTATCTTTTGTGTGTTAGCTTCCCATAGATAGTAAACCTAATAGCACCTATTGCCTGAGTATATTTTAATACGACAAGCAATTTTTCTCTATTATTAAAACCTGTCATTCACTAATTGAAACAAATTTTGACAGTAGACATATATTCTGTATATATTAGGATAGCCAACATTATTCTGCATATGTGAAATCCCAACCTATTTTTAAGTCTTTATGCGATCAAGATACTAAAGCTACATGCTCTTATAAGGTCTTTCTAAAATACTTGAACAGCCAATGATAAAAAGCGAGATTGTTTTATTGAAATAAGTTACTCACTATAGGTAATAAGACCTTATGACACTGCTATATAGAATATTATCAAGTTATAGAAAGCTATTTGCGTTTTTATCACTTTTATTGATATTGATTCAGTATAAACACGTCCATAAGAGATTTATCTTTTTCGTAATGCGACTTCATATGTCGTTTTCTGACAAATCCACGTTTGATAAAGTCACAACAAAGACAAACATCTTTAAAGATAGACAAGGTTTTACGCTTGTCGAGCTTATTTTTACCATCGTTATTTTAGGGATTCTGGTGGCGATTGCCGTGCCATTCATACAAACACAATTAGCACATATGGAAGCCAAGCGTATTAAGGGTCAGTTAGAAAGCTCGCTGACTCTAGCGAAGGCTGAGAGTTATATTAGAAGGCAGAATGTGATTGTCTGTTTATCTGATAGTGGAGGTCGCTGTAACCGGGATAGCGACACAACATTATTGCTCTTTATAGACGAAAATAATAACAAGCATTTTGATAACCAAATAGATTCCCTACTCTCTCAGCAGCCCTTAAACCCTAAATACAGTAAGCTAAGTTTAAGAGTGGGCGCCAGACGCCATTACACCAAGTTTTGGGGTGATAGTGGTAAGCCTCGAGGACACTTTGGACATATAAAATACTGTCCAACCGTTGACTATAATAAGACCACGTATCTTATATCGTTTAGTCAAACAGGCCATATAAAGCAGAAACTTAATGAAAACCACCCTACCAAATGCGATAGCTAGTCAGCTTGGCATACGACGCCTTTTAGTAATTTTGACGTATAGCTCATCTACAACAGAGATACACTTAGAACAAGGGGTAAGTCGTTCCCTAATCACATTTCTAAAACAATATGTGAGATAGCCTGTGTTTTGAGGGAAACAACTTTTATAGATAATATGACACAACGAGCATCTTAACTATTGATAACGTTGCTGCTGCTGCCATAATAAACGACTTTGCAATGGTTGATAATCGAGCAAGTGATCGATGAGGTGTCGATATAGTTTTGACCAATGGTTCAGAGTCACTTTAGTAATACCCAACTCTGCCATTCTTATCAATTCAGCACCCATGAATACAGTTTTCATAGTTGTGCTTTCTAAGGTACTTTCTAAATGTTCAAACTGTGACTCATTCTGTAAGACAGGCATAAATCCCACATCAGGTAAAAAACGATAAGAACAATCCGGTTCGATAATATCTTGGACACTATCGTGGGTCAAAATTAAGCTAAAACCCAACTCGTTAAATAAGTGAGACTCAAATTGGCGCAGACATAATCTTAATTCATCGGCATCTAAAGGCTGTCTAAGCTGATGTAGACTGTCTTGATAATGCTGCCACAATATGGGCATAGGATCTTCAGTAGGTAACAACCGCCACAAGATTTCATTTAAGTACAGAGCAGAGTATTGCTGCTGGCCAGTGATATTTCCATAAGGCACTGACTCTAGGGTAGCAGCGATATTATCCTTATCTTCTATACTTCTTGAAGTGTCAATTTGTGACGTGATATTGATTTGACTGAACGTCTTTAAATCACGTTTGCCGTTAGCAAAGAGTTGTAACGGCATAAATAATGGCGCGCCTTTTTTCCCAATACCATGTATCACACCATGCTGCTGAGAAAACAAATAGTATAAAGCGCGCTTTTCCTGATAGGGACGCTGATGTAATAAGTAACCGACTAGCGCTTCATTACGCATTTTTTATTACCTTAGCATTTAGCACGTAAAGAAACTTTCAAAATGCTAATGTCTAATTAATACCCCAAACTGGTCAATGCACGTTCATCATCAGACCAACCACGCTTCACTTTCACCCATAATGTGAGCATGATTTTTTTATCGAAAAGCTGCTCCATATCTTTACGAGCGTCCATACCGACTTGCTTGATACGCTGTCCTTTATCCCCAATGACAATCGCTTTTTGACCGCTACGCTCGACATAAATAGTCGCATCTATAAAAGTACAAGCTTTACGTGGACGACCTGTTTTTGGATCAGTATGTGCAGGCTCATCTTTAAATGCATCAATTTGTACTGTTAGATCATATGGCACTTCATCACCTGAACTACGCATGATTTTTTCGCGGATAATCTCACTGGCCAAAAAACGCTCTGATCGATCGGTGATTTGTTCAGTATCATAAATAGGTGCAGCAACGGGCAGATGTGATGCAATCACTTCTTCTAAACGGTCTAGATTTTGGTTTTTTAGAGCAGATACGGGTACGATATCAGCAAAATCAAAACTGGCATTAAAAGTTTCGATAAGTGGCAATACACTGCCTTTATCTTTTAAGGTATCTGATTTATTAATGACCAATACCACAGTTAAATCAGTCTCACCGAGCTTCTGCAAGGTCAACAAGTCATCGTCACGCCACTGGTCTGAATCAACAACGAATAGTACCAAATCAACATCTACTAATGCAGATACGGCGGCTTTGTTCATACGCTCATTGATAGCACGCACTTCATTACGATGAATACCTGGTGTATCTACAAATACGGCCTGCATCTCATGATTTGACAGAATGCCGTGAATACGATGACGAGTCGTTTGCGGTTTGCGTGACGTAATAGACAGCTTTTGACCTAACAAATGGTTCATTAAGGTCGATTTACCGACATTTGGACGTCCAACAATAGCAACATAACCTGTCTTGAAGTTATCAGCTATACCTTCATGACGACTAGGCGAAAAGAACTCTTCAATTGCCATATCGTTTTCTGACGTAACATCTTCTGAGTGATCGATACCGTCGTTCGTTATATCAGTATTATCTTGGCTTAAGTTGATATCTTTTTTTTCAGTCATATTTTCGGCGTTATCTTCATTATTTGAGGGCAAATCAGTATGATTGCTCATAGGGTAATCCTGTAGGTTTTATAACCAGTCAAACGGTACTTAATGATGAATTGGTTTTATCCGCACTAAAAAAGAGAAACCGTTGTTGGTTGGGAAATATTTGAGGTTTGAAAGTATGTGACGTTTGAAAGAAAGCAAATCAGCAGTTTTTCAAACGTCACTTAATATGGGTCGTCAGTTTAAAATTGCGTTGGTAGTAAATCACTAAATGTTAGTTATGTACGCTTTTTAGCTGAGCCTGGAAGTTTATGCAACTGGTTGATCATAAGCTCTGCTGCTTTTTGTTCAGCGATACGGCGGCTCTCACCAGATTCAGTAATATCAGGGCAGTTAATGATATTAACATGGCAACGTACAACAAATATTTGATACGGTGCATTACCACGTGTTTCCATTAGCTCATAATGTGGCAAGTCAAACTGCTTAGATTGAAGCCACTCTTGTAAACGACTTTTTGCATCTTTTAATGCTTTGCGATCATTGACGTTATCAATTAAATCTCCGTACCAAGAGAGTACGCAATCTCGCGTAATATCCATATCTTGACTGTCTAAATATATAGCCCCTATCAGAGACTCTACCGCATCGGCCAGTATAGAAGCACGATTGCGACCACCGCCCTTCCTCTCGCCCACTCCTAGTATAAGGTGATTAGAGAGCTCTAAGTTTTGCGCAATGATGACCAGTGACTCTTGGCGTACCAACGTTGCACGCATACGAGTTAATCGGCCTTCATTTTGGCTAGGATAGCGGTGATATAAAGCCTCACCGACAATCATACCTAGTAAGGCATCGCCTAAAAACTCTAAACGCTCATAGTTTTTCTTGCTATCAAACGAGCGATGCGTCAATGCAAGTTTCGGAAGGCTCAAGTCGTTGAACACATAGCCCAACTTACGCGTTAATACCGCTAGCCGCTGAATGAATTCTGAGCTAACAACAAGCGTGTCGACAGACGTGCTATTTTGTTGAGGAGTAGGAACCGCTTGGGAATGCTGCGAAGTTGGTTTCATGCGTGGCTTGTGGTTATCCCTTCTGTTTTACGAATTTAGTCATAATATCTATCGACTAAGGTTATAAGGAAAATTTAAGAGGATATTAACACCTCTTTCAATTACTCTGCTGCCGCCATATCGATATCACCTTCAAAACGATTGACGATATCAATATTGCTAAAGAAATTATTGGTTACTGCATATTGCTTGTAAATAGCTAACTGACCGGTTTTCTTATTAGTAAAAGTAAAAACTTCTTCTGCGGTAGTATTATAGTCAGCATTGATAGATAACTGCCTATTAACACGTGCAACAAACTGCTTGGCTGTTTCGTTATTATTATTTGACTCGAGAAGTTCTGTACTCAAAGTTTTAGTCAATTGATAATCACCAATCTGAGCTGGCACAATAGCAACGGTCAGTTTAGCAGCAACACCCAACACCATAATGATGAACACGATGCTTGTCACACTAGCACCACGCTGAGTGGCCAATCCAGATAATTGCTGCATTATTGTATTCCTCTACCGATAAGTTGCTTTTATAGTAAATACCTAAACATTAGATATCCGTTTATTAGATAGCAACAATATTAGCACAAAACTATTATCGAAAAATCAACCAATAGAGATTCTTACCATCTTAATTAATAGCACCATTGCGTTGGAAAGTTGGTAAGTTAAGTCCTGGTGGCTTATGCATCCAAATATAAACTGCTTTGCCCGCTAAGTTCTCATCAGGTACAAATCCCCAAAACCGACCATCCGCACTACGGTCACGGTTATCACCCATGACAAAATAATGACCTTCTGGCACATTGATACGCCATTCCGTCCCTTCTGAGCTAACCACTTCTGGTGACTGCTGCTGTAGAAAGGGTGCGTACTGAGCACTGTTCATACCAGTCAAGTAGCGAACAAGATGCTTGTTCTCACCTGGCGTCTCTTCAAAGTACTGTGCCTCACCTTCTTCTTGCTGACCCATCGCAACTGCACTTTCCTCGGTCAGCTCTTGCCCTGGAGCAATTTGTCCCGGCAGATAAAGCTGTGACGTCAATTCAGCACTTGCCGAAAAATCTACTGGCTGAGTGTCAATGGGAACATCGTTAATCGCAAGTATCCCTTGATCGTAGCTGACAGTATCACCAGGCAACCCAATCACACGCTTGATATAATAAATACTAGGATTTTCAGGGTAACGAAATACAGCAACATCACCATGCTCAGGCGAACCGGTATCCAATATTTTATTATAAGTTAGCGGTAGTCTTACGCCATAAGAATACTTGTTTACAGCAATAAAATCGCCCGTATAAAGCGTCGGCACCATAGAAGATGATGGAATATTGAAGGGCTCAATCAAGAATGAGCGCACAATCAATACCACTGCCAATACAGGGAAAAAATCATAAGCCCAGCGTACTAGTAAGCCTTCTTGACCACGCCCACGAGTTTTACGTTGTTTGAGTGCCAATTTGTCTAATAGCCAAACAATACCCAAAACGACGGTTAATGGCACTAAAATTAAATTAAAATCAAAATCCATACTAGTTTGCCTATTAACGAGCTGCTGCTTTAACGGTTGCTATTTATCAATTAATTGTACTAATCATTGTCAGTTTTACACTAACAATGAAGACTCAATACTTACTCTACTTGCAATACAGCCAAGAAGGCTTCTTGTGGAATTTCCACATTACCTACTTGCTTCATGCGTTTTTTACCCGCTTTCTGTTTAGACAATAGCTTTTTCTTACGTGAGACATCGCCACCATAACATTTTGCTAGTACATCTTTACGCATAGCTTTTACTGTACTACGACCAATGATTTGGCTACCAATAGCCGCCTGAATGGCCACATCAAACATCTGACGTGGAATTAACTCTTTCATCTTAGTGACTAGTGCATTACCACGATAACGTGATTGGGTTTCGTGCACAATCATCGCTAAGGCATCGACTTTATCGCCATTGATTAGCACATCGACTCTCACCAGTTTATCGGCTTGATAGCGCTCAAAGTTATAATCGAGCGAGGCAAAACCACGTGAGACCGACTTTAGGCGATCAAAGAAATCCATGACCACTTCGCCCATTGGAATGTCAAATATCAGCTGTACCTGTCGACCCATAAAGCGCATATCAACCTGAACACCACGACGTTCAATACACAAAGTCATCACATTACCTAAGTACTCTTGCGGTACTAGAATCTGACAGCGAGCAATCGGCTCACGAAACTCTTCGATATTGTTTGGCTCAGGCAAATGTGAGGGGTTATCTACATAAATAACATCGCCATTCTTTTTCTCAATTTCATAGATAACTGAGGGAGCTGTAGTAATCAAATCCAAATCGTATTCACGCTCTAGACGCTCTTGGATAATCTCCATGTGCAGCATACCCAAGAAGCCACAGCGGAAACCGAAACCAAGCGCATCTGAAGTATCTGGCTCAAAAAATAGTGATGCATCATTAATTTGCAGTTTTTGTAAGGCTTCACGGAATTTTTCGAAGTCAGTAGACTCTACAGGGAACATGCCTGCATAGACTTGCGGGGTTACTTGCTTAAAACCCGGAATACGATCGACATCAGGCGTTTTGGCGTGGGTAATCGTATCACCAACAGGCGCGCCGGCAATATCTTTAATACCAGCAATAATGAAACCAACTTCACCCGCCTCTAAAATACCCGTATCTACAGGCTTTGGCGTAAACACACCAATAGAACCCACTAAATGCGCTTCTTGAGTTGATTTAATATAGAGCTTATCACCTTTGCGTATGGTTCCTTCGCGCACACGAACCAATGACACCACACCCAAATAGTTATCAAACCACGAATCAATGATTAAGGCTTGTAGCGGTGCTTCACGGTCACCAGTCGGTGCTGGAATAAATGCAACCAATGCTTCTAGTAGTTTATCAACGCCTAAACCTGACTTGGCTGATACACGCGGTGCATCAACCGCATCTATACCAATGATGTCTTCAATCTCTTGAATAACACGCTCTGGCTCAACTTGTGGCAAATCAATTTTATTCAGTACAGCCATGACTTCTAGGCCTTGATCAACTGCGGTATAGCAGTTGGCTACTGATTGCGCTTCGACGCCTTGCGCGGCATCAACGACCAAAAGAGCACCTTCACAAGCCGCTAATGAGCGCGACACCTCATAAGAAAAGTCGACGTGTCCTGGTGTATCGATAAAATTGAGCTGATAACGCTCGCCATTAGGATGATCGTAGAACAAAGTTACTGACTGCGCCTTAATAGTGATACCGCGCTCACGCTCAATATCCATGGAGTCCAGTACTTGCGCCTGCATCTCGCGATCTTGCAAGGCACCGCACATCTGAATAAAACGATCAGCAAGTGTCGACTTGCCATGATCAATGTGGGCAATGATTGAAAAGTTACGAATATTGGCTAATGCAGTCACAAAGCGCCTACTAAATTAAGGGTGATAGAATAATGAAACTAAAAGAATAAATGCTGCCACACGCAAGCGATATCATAATTGCGTATTACTGAAAATAGCTCAAATCAGCTTATACACTAAAACTGCTATCTCAAATCAATAGCTAAATAGGCTATTACTTACGTGCAGATGTAAAAGAGTATTCTAGCAGTTTTCCACTACAAAGTAAGGCGATTTTGTGAGCAGAGAGATGATTTACAAGTGAAGTTACGAGCTGATAACCATACAGAGAGAAAGTATGATGCTTATTAGGACTTTATTGTCTTCTGTAGTGCTAAGAATCTACCAAAACGACTCACAATCAATCGAAAGTAAAGGCTATTGAGATATATTGGATTTAGGGTGGCTCTTCTCTACAGACTTACTTCCTGCTTGACCCAAATATTTATACATCCACAATGACTTACCATAAAAAGCACCATTCAACTGAGTTTGCTCTATCAAATATTCACGAAATCTTAGATAAAACTCATTATCTGGACTTTTAGGCTGTTGCCAAAAATCGTTAAGTGGTTTTTGATCGGTCAGCTTAGGCGTGTTATAAATTGCACGACCCATGATCTTGGTTGGTTTTTTATGATATACCGATTGCAAACCCGTAGTGCTATTGATAGTCAACATACCAATACTATGTTTCATTAAAGTTGGCAAGTGCATATCACAACCATAAAAAACACGGTCAGCTACTTGATAACGCACTGCCAAGCTAGATACTAACTCGCGATAGTCTCGATGACCACGATCTAACGGATGATGTTTAAGTACCAACAACTGCTGCTTATCGGCATAAGTTGCAAAACTTGCAATAGACTCATCAATAAACTGTACCACATCACGATAATCACTATGATGCGTAATCTGTGAGTCATTATGCACTTGTAAGCTAATCAAGAAGTAATTATTACTTTCATTCTTAGTCAATTTATTCTGCAGTTGTTTATCAGGTATGTAATCTCGCAATTTGCGCCATGGTGCTCTCAGCCAAGCAATCGCTTCTTGCCATGCTGTCATACCACGGTAATGCGAATAGTGTGGATAGCGTCCTTTGTACATCCATGCAATAATATAATAAACAATAGCAGCGATACTCAACCGATAAAAACGATTGTGTGTGTATAGCGGCTGATCATTAGCCTTTTTAAGTGCTTTGATGTCTTCTATATTTAAACGTGAATAGCCATTAATCCCGTGTTCTTGCAAGGTGATATAGTCAGGACGTAAATACCCTTCTTCAAATACGAAAAATGAGGTCTCTAACTGCTCACTGATACAGGCAGCTTGCGTATGATGTGGGCGACAATCACCGAAACAAACAATCGCATCAATGGAATTTTCTTTAATGAATGCCTGCAACCAAGAAGAGAAATGCGCTAATGTTCCCGTATATTCATAGGTATTATCATGATGATAGAAAAAAGCATCACCTGCATTAAAGTTGATTTTGCTAACTTTGATATTTTGGGTTTGTAAAAATGTCGAAAAGCGATTAAAAAATCCGCCCATCTTCCCTTGTAACAGCAAGACGTGTCGATGAGTAAGCAAGTGAGACATCGAAGCTGCCATAGTATTGGGCTACCATTAAGTGAAAGGGTCATAAATAAAAACGAGAGTGGTCGTTAAACCGTGTGAAGACACGTAGAATAAAAAATATTATACCGAAAAAAAATCTGCTTGTCGCAGCGGAATTATGCGACGATGCTGAAGCCAATCAACGGGATACTTTACGCACGAGCTGCTGAAATCGATGACGCTGCTGCATAAAACGTGTGGCGGCATGACTCTTAATTTGTGTAGTCAAAGTAGATACTGCTGAATTAGAGGTCTGCATCGAACGATGTGTATTGTTAAACATTTTAGTTTGAGATTCTTTGTTACCATTACCTTCAAGCATATATTCGTTTATAGGTGGATACAGATAATCAATAACTTGCTCTACTTGCGCAAGCCCATAGCCATTTGGTAAACGATAGAGTGGATATCGAATGAGCACGCAATACAGTAATTGCTCAAGCGTCAACACTGTGTCTCTTTTGCGTCTATCCAAGTATTCAGATTTGGGTGGCAACTGTGCGTCAATATCGGCCGTTAACCCCCATCCTGCATAAAATGGCAAACCATAACAGGTAACCTGTAAACCACGTAACAATGCCTCAAAACCCGTCAACGAGCTGATAGTGTGCACTTCATCGACACATTCTAAGCAGTCAGGCATCGCTGTATCATAGGCGACAGCATTTACTTGACGTAAACCTGCTGCCACTACTTTGCCTGCTCGCAACCCTGCTTCAACATCAGGGTGCGGCTTATAAATCAGATAAGCATCAGGATTTTCTTGGCATACACGATCAATCAAGCCACTATTAGTCTTGATGGCTGAACCGCAATACTGAACTGACAAATCATCTTCTACTTGACCAATAATGAGGATTCGGCGTTTGTCAGATAACTTTGCTTCCTGCATCCATAAGCTATGCTGGCTATCAGAACTATTAACATCAGCGCCCACATTGTACTTACTCACGCGCTGAGTACGTAGCTTTTCTTGCAGCAGTTTTACTCGTGTACTTTGACATGGATTTAGCGCTTCGCAGTTGCATAACAATGTTTCTAAATCTGAGGGCTGAGTCGCATCATAATAGATGCCCTGCTTATCTATTACCACCGACAATGGTGCTAGTAGCGTGGCACCTAAACCATTTGAACGGATGAATCCATCTTCCATACAGTAAATAGAAGGCATTTCAGAAGACTGCATTACTAGTTTTTTCTGGCGCTTCTGTTGTACTTGCTGTCGTTTGGCTAAGCCCCATACGAGTAAAGGCTGCTGATAGTTGACTCGAAAATGATCTGGATGCAGTAGATTCTTTAAGCGTGGCTTAGGTTTAACGAATAATGTTGTACGTGGCAGATTGATAAAATCTCTCACAAAAGGCAACTTCCAGCGGCTAAACTCATATACTGTCAAATCGCCTTCCAGACGTGATTGCCAATGACGATTGGTCACCAACCACTCAATCGCCGTATCTATGTCGCAAGCCTTTTTGGTTGCAGGATCTACGTAATAGCTATAGTCAATATAAGCACTATAAAACAGTGTTTCTAGCATTGTATTTATTGTCTTATTAGACGCTGTAGAAAATAGTGACAAGCCTGATGTTTTCTTAGTACTCACTGATGCTCTGGCAGACAATTCACGACGATGCTGAACCTCTTTAAGCAAACGTTTTGGTGCGCCACTATCGTCGGTAAGCCCCCAACCGCTATACCAGTTGACACCAAAACAATGCACCTTCTTCCCCAACATCAATGCCTCAAAACCCATATGTGAGCTGACTGTATAGACATGCTCCACTTGAGAAAGCAGTGCAATTGGGTTAAGCGCTTGCGTTAATAGTCGAACGTTTTTAGGTAGTCCAAGACTGGTCAGGTATCCTGATTTTGATGCAGGATGAGCCTTTATCCAAATATGAGAATCAGGATGATTACGGCAAGCGGCTTTCAGCATTCGCTTAAATTGACGTTTGTTAGCACCAGCCCCTCTAATAGAGGCATCACCAGCCACTTGATCAATTAATAAAACATGAGATTTTAGAGGTATTTTGAGCGTGTTTGTATTTTCTTGACTAACCAAGTCGTCTAATGAAGGGCAATCAATGACTGAGTTATACTTGCTAATCTGTTCATCACAAATACGTGCTATCAATTGCTGAGCACGTGCTTCCTCTGTTCCACTCTTATCGATAGTAGCATTTTTAGTACGCTCAATTATCAGCTGCTCGAGGCGTGAACGCTGTGTCAGATCAAAGTAGATACCAATGTCATCAACGACCACACTCAAACCATGACGGCTACTAGTACCCGAATCTAGTGAGCGTAAAAAGCCATCTTCAATGCTAAGGGTTGAAAGCTGCTGCCGTGTAGCCGCCTTGTTGGCTCGTTGATAGCTTTTCTTGTGACCCCATCCAATAAATGCATCCGGTTGCTGTATTGATGAATGCATAATTTTCTGCTTTATAATACGTGGTAACGGTAAAAAGGATGAGCTATCATCAACCAAGCGATAGGCTAATCCTGACCACGGGTACCATCGCTGAATATCAGCTTGTAGCATATGTGGCAACAACACATTGTTATGACGTATACCTTTTCCTACAACAGCCAATTGGGTAAATAGTAATGACGGCTGTGCTGTAATGACAGACTCAGACATCAAAGACATGGGGTTGTCGTTATCAGTATTCGCCTGTCTTACTGCCATATTCCATACCTTACTAATTGAGCGTTATTTATCAAACATCAACAATGCATTGAGCCTTCAAATCAAAGATCAAAATATGACGTTTGCAGCGATGGCCAATTGATAGAGGATTTGTGATATACCACGGGCAATTTCTACGTTTTTAGTTTTGACTTTTGGCAATACCATAATTTCATCGCCTTGCTGAATACGGTACGCAGTGTTAACCACTTCATTTGTACCATTTTGATGAATCACAAGAATCTCTTTAGTATCAGCATTATCACCAAAACCACCGGAGCTAGCGATATAGTCGCCAACTGTATAATCGGCATTAAATGTCAGTGCCCCTTGCGCACGCACTTGGCCATTTACCGTAATGATAGAGGTTTGCGCAGGTATCTCAATGATATCACCTTGCTGTAGAATGATGTCCTGCCATGAGTTCGGTACGACAACAATTCGACCATCCGTCTGTACTTTACGAGCTTTAGCCACAAACTCTTTCACCAAAGCAGCATCATCTTGACGCAAGGCTGCTTCTTCTCGAGTGGTTGATTGGGTAGCAAGCGTTAGCTCTTCTAAGCGATCAAGCGACTCATTAATCATACGTTTTTGTTGCTCAGCAACGGATTCACGATAAATGGTCAAGTTGGTTAGCTTTGCAAGTGGACTGGGTTGCAATTGCGGGATAATATCTTTCAGGCGAGCCCCGTAAGGTACTACCATCGCACCATTACCCGTATGCGCGCCCTTAACTTGAACAGCGATGGTACCCGCATAGCGATCTGAAGTGACGACCATCTGGTCTCCGTTATAGACAGGAACGTTTTGAGCCTCAGTCAATGAATAGTATTCTGCCGTCTGTGCTCGACCTGCGCTACGGGTAATACTAACATTGGTAGCGTTCGCTGCTGGACTGGCCACTTGTAGTACGTCGCCAACGGTCAAATCATTCACATCGAATTCAAAGGTGTATTCGTTCTGAACTTGTCCACTAACTTCAAAAGTTTTCTTTTGCGGAGAGACAGTTATCACATCACCATCACGGAATGAGAATGACTGCAGTTTACCAGCCAATAGGAAATCATATAAATTGACTTGCTGTAACATCTGACCATTACGTTTTATTTGAATATCGATGTAGCTACCACGAGTTGGATCAACACCGCCTGCTCTGTCTAGATAAGACAACACTGAATCTGCTGCCAAACCGCCATAATAACCAGGTTGTTTGACAAAACCAGTAACGAATACTTTCACTGGCTGTGCTTGCTCTAATGAAGCATAGACACCGACGTTAGATCGGTAAATCTGACTGACAGCGCTTTTGACCACGTTTTGCAAATTACCATTCTGTACACCAGAGATGCGTACTGGACCAACATTGGGCAAGAATATATTACCTTGTGGATCAACGGTTGTTGTCGCTGCATATTGATAGGCACCCCACATCCTTACTTGAACGTTGTCACCAGGGTTTATCACATAGCTGTCATTAAAAGTAGAGCCAGAAGTGGTCGAGAATGCCCCGCGAAACAACTGCTCACCAAACATCATATCTTGAGTGTTGATATCTTGATACGGACGTGTGGTATTGATAACCGACTGACTGGGCAAACTCGCTGCATTCACTGCTTCTTGCATCGTTGCCTGAGCCGGAACACTACCAGAAAATGCTTGTGTTGAGGCGTTGCTAGTATTGTTACTTGTGCCAAAGCTAGATCCAGCCATCTGATTAGCAGCGCTGTCGGCTGCCATGACTGGCAAGCTCGTCGCGGCCATTGCCAAACTAATCATCATCACGATAGAACGTGGTTTCGTATTCATGCGTTGTATTCCTTTGCTGATCTATCGATCATTATTGATGTCTGGTTTGTCAAAGTTGCCTTAAACAAATCTAGCTACGATGGTCACGGACCACTGCCATTACTAAGCGCACGAAACCATAGAATATTAATAGCAATGCTAGTGATGTCCAAATGATGTAGCCACGGCGTGGATACAATGCTTCTTCAGCTTCATATGGTGTTGAAATCACAATCAGATTTTTCATCTTTTTAAAGGCTTCTAAACGCGCTTTTTCAAGTGATGATAACGATAACTTATATAGCTCAGTCGCAAATTCAACATCAGCTTTGATAGTTTCAAACTGTATGGCTTGACGGTTTAACTTGGTGGTATTTGGTGACGTTAATTTGGTTTGCTCTTGAGTAATCTGCTCTGTCACAGCTTTTATCTGACTTCTTAATGACACAACCTGCGGTGCATCTGGGTTCAAATAACTAAGCAATTGACGCTCTTCTGTACGTAATGAACTCAATTGCCCTTGTAGACTACCAATCAGCTGGTTAACGATTTGTGCATTGGCTTGTGGATCGTAAATTTCATTTTCATTTTGATAGTTTAATAGCTGCTCTTTCGTTTCATTTAAACGATCTTGCGATTCATCTAATTGTGTTTCTGCAAATACCAATTGATCACGAGCAACTTCTTGTGAAATGCGGTTTACAAACTGCTCAGACTCACTCAGGATTGTCTTATTGAGCTCAAAGGCATACTTTGCATCGAACGCTTCTGTCGATACTGAAAGTATAGAGCTTTGTTCATCCAGATTAATATGAACACGTTTTTTGAAGTACTCAAGCAGTTCTTCTTGCGTGGCATCAGGCTTAAGCTCATTGATTGGATCTGAACCATCAACATGATAAGCCTCGCGAAACTTAAACTTTTTATCAAGACGCTTCACCATATCATTAGATAAAATATATTCTGTCAGATAAGTAGCATCTTCTTTACTAGTGTTATTCACACCTAATAAAGCTGAGATCCCCCCGCCAGAAGATACACTTGATTCGCTGACTTGTTTGACTACTACATTAGCGGTCGAAGTAAATCGTGGATGGGCAAACGTCATGACGTAAAAGATCACCAACACCCAAGGAAGGATCACCATGCCAATAAACAGCGAGAAGCTAACGACCTTACTTTTTTGCTTTGTGGATATGCTTTTCATAAACTTCTATCGCTTCTGTTGTATCGTCAAAGACATGTGCTGTTTGATCCATTAACACAATACCAATATCACAGTTTCGCTTAATATCACCGATATTATGCGAAACTATTAAAAATCCTGCCTGTGCACGGCGCGCAGCCAATATCTCTTCACTACGCTTTCGAAAAGCAGCGTCACCAACGGCACCCGCTTCATCAAGCATATAATAATCAAAATCAAAAGCCAAGCTCAAGCCAAACGTTAAGCGGGCTTTCATACCTGACGAATAGCTTTTCACTGGCATGTCAAAATAACTACCAATGTCTGCGAACTCTTCAACAAAACGAATTTTTTCGTCGATGTAAGGGCCGCTCGAATATAGACGACAAACAAATCGCACGTTTTGACGACCTGTCAAACTACCTTGGAAACCACCTGCCACTCCGACTGGCCAGGAAATCGTTGAGTCAGTAATAATCTCTCCGTGATCTGGCTCATCAAGACCACAGATAATACGGAGCAATGTTGATTTCCCCGCACCGTTACGACCTAGCAAACCAACGCTCTGTTTATCACCAATGGTCAAATTTAAATCTTTAAACAGATAATGCCGACCTTTCTTGGTCATAAATGACTTAGAAACATTTTTAATCTCAATCATTTATTTACCTTTTTATATAGCTTGCATACTTGTTTTTAACGAGAGCGAATCATATCGCGTTCAGCATACTTATAAAGTAATAATCCTAAAAAATTCACCGCAAACATCCATTTTAGGAAATATCCCATGTCAATGTGATATGCAGGATAATTAGGCGCGAACGCATGACGCATTAATTCAATATTATGAATAAAGGGGTTGTAAAGTAAGTAACTAAAATAGGGCTCAGGAATGATATGAATCGGATAAATAATCCCTGAGGTAAAATATAGTATTGTAAAGAATATTGTAATCACTTTACTAATTTCACCACCATAGTAACCAATAACCATCATAATCAACGCAATGCCAAAGCTGAATATAAAGAAAGTTATCCAACAAAATAGGACTATATGTAGGTTTTCTAGATTGGCGTAGATATCAAAGAACGCCAAACCTAATAATAGTAATATTGATGTGAAGAAATAAATAACCAATTCTAAAAATGAACGCGCAATAACCACATCAATATGCTTAATTGAGCGGTACATCAATAGACCTTTATTAGCATCAACCGCGCCCAGTGCCCTTGTTGCTATCTTTTGGAACATTCGAAAAGGTACCATTCCAGCAATCAGAAATAAGGAAAACTCCATTCCTGGTACTAACCTTTCTAAAATTACACCAAACAATATTAGAAAGATAATGACTTGAAGAAGAACTTCAATAGGTGCCCATAGATAGCCCAAGCGATAACCGCCAAAACGAGTTTGCAACTCACGCATCAGCAAAGCATGGAACGCAGCACCCATGACTTTCAGGCCGCTACGGTGCTTAATAGGACGATAAGGGGGTAATTGTACAGACATAGCGTTACAGGACTTTACCGAAAACAGCCCCTATGATAAGTAAGCGCGACATAAGTTACAACAATTAATCTGTGTCTAAACAGATAAGCCTATGATTTAGTAAGAAATCAGTAAGTAATGATAGCCAAACACTCGATTTACTTAACCATCAACACACACTTCTGTCGTTTATTTCGGGCAAAAAAAAACCAATCTCGAAAGATTGGTTTTTTAGTTGATACTAATTAAAGTATCTATAAATGGTGGCGATGAAGAGACTTGAACTCTTGACCTCACGATTATGAGTCATGCGCTCTAACCAGCTGAGCTACATCGCCATTTTAGGTTGGCCATTATGCCTAAGCAGATGACTGTCGTCAACCCCTAATAAGCATTTTTTCCAAAAAATTTGACCTAATATTGAGAAACCGTCATTAACAATCAAGAGCGAGCTTTTCAATACTATTTAGGCCATTAAAAAAGGTTTGGTAAACCGATAAGCCGGGTTCTGTCGTGGACAATCATTCCTCTAGGCGTACAATCGCTCGTACGCTCAAGCAACCTACCCGCATCGAACGCGGGCCGCGCCATGCCGATGCCTATTTGGTCTTGCTACGCGTGGAGTTTACCATGCCGTGAACTGTTGCCAGCCACGCGGTGCGCTCTTACCGCACCCTTTCACCCTTACCGATGACATGAACATCTTGCGATACTCATATAAGCCAAAGGCGGTCTACTCTCTGCTGCACTGGTCGTCAAGTTACCCTGCCCAGCCGTTAGCTGGCACGCTGCCCTATGTAGCCCGGACTTTCCTCCCCTGCATGTCTGTTGCCAGTGTGCAGCGGCGATTGCCTAGTCTACCAAGCGCGCTAGTATAACAAACTTATGGCAGAGTGCGAACGTCTTTTGGATTTATTTTTAGCATCAGCACAAATAGGTCAAATAAAACCTTTGGGCAAAGATAAACAGCCATTTTCTGACAGCGTTTCGGTATTAAGCATTTCAGTATTAAGCGTCTCTGTATTAACAGACACTTTGTTTTTTAGAGACGGTATCTGTACCCAATAAGCCCTGGGATAATTTGCAGCTAAATAATTTTGTAGAAAATCCACAGTGCTATTTGCAATCTCAGCATCCGTATTATCAGCATTATCATGGATATGATTATAGATAACACTATGTACAGACAACCCACGTGCTTTTATGGCTTCTAAACTCAGTAACGTGTGATTGATACTACCCAAACGACCAGAAGTGACCAAAATAATGGGATAACCTTGAGCAGCAATATAATCCAAAATTAATAACTGCTCCGTTATTGGTACGAGCAATCCACCAGCACCTTCTAGTAATACCAAGTCGTACTCAGCTTGCAATCGTTTGGTGGCATTAGTAATCAGTTCAGGATCTAGTACTTCCCCTGATAATCGAGTCGCTAAGTGTGGTGATGCAGGCTTTTCATAGCGATGAGCGCAAGTGGTAAAATCAAGGTCACATGGCTGTAGAGGAATGCCCATTAAGTGACGATGGGTAATGATATCGTCAGCGATATTCATGTCGCCAGTATCTGGATGGATTGATACGCCCGTCTGTACCAATTTCTGCGTAATAACACTCACGCCTTGCTGCATTAACGATTTGGCAATGATGCCAGTGGCATAAGTTTTACCGATATCAGTATCGATACCTGAGACAAATAAAACATTCATAGCACACCTTATAAAAGAAATTAACTGGCCTATAATGCAGGGAGTTTTTGCTAAACTTCAATATTTGAAGCTGAACTCGAAACTTGTGCCAGATAAACTGTCACTACATTTAGTAACGATTGGCATAAGGTCACAAGCTCAGTATTGGTGATGACATAAGGCGGCATGATATAAATCAGCTTACCAAATGGTCTGACCCAGATACCATTCTCAATCAACAAAGCCTGAAAAATAGGCATATCAACAGCGTCATGTAACTGAATGACGGCGACTGCACCCAAGCAACGTACTTCAGCAACACCTTCTAATAACGCGGCTGGTGCTAGCTGCAGCTCCATCGTGCGCTGCATGTTTGCAGTACGCGCTTCAATATCATAAGAAATAATCAAATCAATCGAAGCACACGCAACCGCACAGGCCAGCGGATTGCCCATGAACGTAGGGCCATGCATCAGTGCGGGATAGTCACTATTATGGATAGTATCGGCAATTTTGCGAGTACATAGCGTTGCGGCAAAGGTCATATAACCACCCGTCAGCGCCTTGCCAATGGTCATGATATCAGGGCTAATAGCCGCATGTTCACACGCAAATAACTTACCACTACGACCAAAGCCCGTGGCTATTTCATCCGCAATCAATAGTACATCGTACTTATCGCAGAGTTGACGCAGCAGTTGTAGATACTCAGGACTATAAAAACGCATGCCGCCTGCGCCCTGAATAATCGGCTCGATAATAAAACCTGCCAGCTTATCACTATGCTCATCAAAAAATGCTGTGAGGACAACGCGATCAGATTCTGTTAAAGCCCGCTCAAATCCCAACGGTGGTGCTGCGACAAAATGCTGCGTTGGTAATTGCTTGCCATATAGGCTATGCATGCCGTTAATAGGGTCACAAATACTCATGGCATGCCATGTGTCTCCGTAATACCCTGAATGTGTTGATGCAAACTGCTGCTTGGCTGGGCTCTTGGCAGCCACTTGATATTGAAGTGCCATTTTCAGGGCCACTTCCACCGCGATACTGCCACTGTCCGCATAAAAAATAGCATCAAGTCCAGTAGGCACAATGTCTAGCAATTTCTGACCCAAATCGATGGCAGGCTGGTGGGTTAAACCACCGAACATCACATGTGCCATCTTACCCAATTGCTCGATAATAGCGTCGTTCAGTTTGGGATGATTATAGCCATGAACGCTTGCCCACCATGACGACATGCCATCGATAAGGCGCGTACCGTCTTCGGCAATGATATAAATACCTTCGGCACGATCAATAACAATATTTGGATAAGTAGGTGGCAGACTGGCATATGGATGCCAGAGGTGTTGTTGATCAAAATCGCTCGTTATCTGGTTTGCATTTATCGTCATTACATTGTTCCTAAAGCGCTTCGAACCCAAATATTATTAATAATGTATCGTTGATTCAGTTTAAAAGAGAGACAAGGCAACCGAGCGCAGATGTATATGTGATACTTCAAGTGAAGTTAACGCTGTAGCTCTCTTATAGAGGATCGACTATGTAAGCTACTTATTGACCCGTAATACGTTTGTATTTAGACAACAAATCGCTTTCTGTCTCGACATGATTGGGATCATGAGGGATGCAGTCGACCGGACAAATAACCACACACTGCG
This sequence comes from Psychrobacter sp. TB55-MNA-CIBAN-0194, assembly GCF_040309505.1. NCBI lineage: Bacteria > Pseudomonadati > Pseudomonadota > Gammaproteobacteria > Moraxellales > Moraxellaceae > Psychrobacter > Psychrobacter sp. TB55-MNA-CIBAN-0194. Next base: position 90,206 of record NZ_JBEOOW010000004.1, read on the forward strand.
GCTCATCAAAATGCCCGATGCACTCGGTACATAAGTCAGGGTCGATAACATAAATATCATCCCCTTCTGATATCGCCTCATTGGGGCACGCAGGCTCGCACACATCACAGTTGATGCACTCATCAGTAATCAGTAGTGCCATGAACGGCTCCTTACGGTTGGTTTTTAGCCTATATGCTGCAGCTGTTGGCCTATTAAAAGGCTAGCTGTCTTGAATCACCAGTTTTTTTGTAAAGGCATCAGACACACAAGTAGGTACAAATTTAGTGACATCGCCACCAAGTTTGGCAATTTCACGAATCATGGTCGATGAGATAAAGGAATAATTCGGTGCTGGCGTCAAAAATACCGCTTCAAAATTTTCATCAAGCTCACGGTTCATGTTGGCTAACTGGAATTCGTATTCAAAATCTGACATGGCTCGCAAACCACGCAAGACAGCAGCAGCTCCTTGAACACGCATAAAGTCGACGAGCAAACCCTCAAAGCCAACCACGGATACTTGTGGCAAGTCAGCAAATACGGTCTCAACTAAAGCGACACGTTCTTCAAAGTTGAACAATGGCTTTTTATGATGCCCTGATGCAACCGCAATAACGACTTCGTCAAACAGCTTAGTCGCACGTGTGACTAAGTCCACATGACCGTTAGTAATAGGGTCAAAGGTACCTGGATATAAAATTTTGGTGTGTAACTTTGAAGAATTGGGGGAATCAGGAAGGCTCATAGCATGGCTAACATAGTCGGTAATATTGGACTATATGCTAGCAAATTTTGCTCAAACTTAATACTTATCTGCTACATTTGTCCTAACAGCTGACTTACATTTTTATCGGAGGCTTTGCTACAATGGTTGGTTCGACTCATCCTGCTTATTTTTTAAATAAAAAACACGCTAAACAAGCGAATTAGGATGAGGAATTATAGGTGAGGACAACCATGTTGTTCTTAGAAATCCTTACGAGGAAACCATGTCAAAGAAATCAAAAAAACCTGAGAATCAGATTTGTGCCAATAAAAAGGCACGCCATGAATACTTTATTGAAGAATCGTTTGAGGCGGGTCTTGCCCTACAAGGGTGGGAAGTCAAAGCCATCCGTGCTGGTAAGATGACCATTACCGAAGCATATGTGATATTTCGCAATAACGAAGCTTTCTTGTTTGGTGCGCACATTCAGCCACTACTATCAAGCTCAACGCACGTTAGCCCAGATAGCATTCGTACTCGTAAGCTGCTACTGAATCGTCGTGAAATCGAAAAACTAGCTGGGGCAATCAATCAAAAAGGTTATGCTTGCGTACCGTTGTCTTGCTACTGGAAAAACTCACTGGTGAAATGCCAGATTGGTCTTGCCATCGGTAAGAAGCAACATGACAAACGTAAAACATTGAAAGATCGTGATTGGGAACGTGATAAGCAGCGCGGTTTCAAACAACATTTAGATTAATACAGTCAAATCCACTATAGAGGTGTTACAGTGTTAACTTCGCTTGAAGTATGTTATATACATCTGCGCTCAGTTACCTTGTACCACCTCTACATTGAATTGACGATAGCTCTCTTAAACGAAGCCAGTTTGATCTAATACAAAAATGGACGATTCAGTATTATGTTGAATCGTCCATTTTTATTTATCTACTATTTAATTAGTAAATAACTCGCTTTCTTACGTGATTGGTTCTTTTGCCAAAGATTGCATATTTCTACGAGCTTGGCGCAATTGACGAATGCCATGAGCAATCAAGCAGGCAATACCAACCCAAATCAAACCATAGCTGTAAATCATCGCTGATTCAAATGGATTGCCCAATACGGTAATCGCTAAGACAAATAATAGCGCAGGCTCCAGATAACTCATCATGCCATAGACATTTACAGGTAGCATTTGACTGGCGTCAACGTTGGTTTTCATCGCCCACACGCTCAGTACACCCAGCCCAGCAATCATCATAATAAAGAACGCAGAACCGCTCACTAACCCCAAACTACTCGGTGCAAAAAGCAATAAGTAAGCTAATGCAAACGGTGCACAAATGCTTAAATCTACCAACAATCCAGTCACCGCACCGATACCCTGTAGACGACGCAAAATATAATAGACCGGATACGTGCCACAGACCCAAAGCGTCGCCCACGATATGATTTGTGTACGTACAATCTCGCTACCGACTCCTAATGCCGCAAAGCCTACTGCCAACCACTGCAAACGACTTAACTTTTCACCAAATAATAAGCAACCAAACAACACCATGGTGAGCGGAAATAAGAAGTACCCCATGGCCGTTTGTACGCCTTGACCATTGACTGGTGCCCACATAAATAGCCAAAATTGACTGAGAAATATAGGCGTCGGTAATAACAGCCATGCCCACTGCTTTGCCGTACGTAATGCTTTTAACTTATCAATATGCAACCCTAAACGACCACTGATAACCAAATAACCAACCAGTGCCACCCACATCGCGAGCATCCGCCAGATGAAAACTTGCGTCCCAGATAACGGCGCTAAAAAGCTACTATAGGCATAAAGAATACCGAATAACACATTGGACAATACGGCCAACACCACACCCAATATTAACGTACGTTGCTGAGTGCTACCCGCTGTCCAAATCGCAGGTAAAGGTATGCGCGACACCGTGGTTACCAATGTATTGGCGAACGCATTAGATAATATAGAAATAGACATGAGCAGCACCGTAAAATAGTAGTCGTTAAACAAATCAATGGTTAGCACGATGATGGTTCGTGGCTAACTATTGGTTGATAGGTTCTATTTTACTTATGTTTTACGAGATATTATCTCTATATACATCTTTATATGAATAAAATTATCTAAGGATCTATTAATAATTCAATTATTTATCAGCTTTTGAATTATAGTGATAATAGATTTAATAACAGATTTTTTAGCGGCATTCTTAGAAGCATCTTTGGAGATAAATACCGTGAGCCACATTTTAGATGATATTGATAAAGCCATTTTGAATTTGCTACAAGAGGATGCCACGCTACCTTTGAAAACAGTCTCAGAGCGTGTCCATGTGTCTATTGCTACAGCGCAGCGCCGTATTCAAGCGTTAACGAGCAATGGCGTGATTACCAAGCAGGTCGCTATTGTCGATCCTAATAAGGTCGGCTATGGACTGACGGCGGTCGTAATGATTGAGATGGCGCGCTCAAACACGTCGATGCAGCATCGGTTTGAGCGATTAATGCATTCGCAGCCACAGGTCATGAGCTGCTATGAAGTATCGGGGGATGCGGACTTTATGTTGATGGTCAATGCCAAAAACATGAGCGAATATCATCGTTTCACCACAGGCTTACTGACTTATGAAAATAACGTGCGCCACTTTAAAAGTCAGTTTGTGATGAATTTCACCAAGAGTGGCACGAAGATTACGTTAGATTAATCTCAAGGCGTGTCATAACTGATTTCTCATAACTTATAAATTATGATCGATAAGTCATGACTGATAAATAAATGTCATTGTTTTAGATCACGTTAAGTGACAGAAAACACGCCCTGATCTCATATCAAAGCTCTTATTCAAAAAGATATTAAAAAAGCTTTTCGACCACTGCCCTCGGATGACTTTGTTTGGCAGTTTCTGCGACCTGAAACAGTATTTCATCTGCTTCTACAGGGCCAACAATATCGCACAAGCAAATATAAGCAAGCTGAATCAAATTATTCAAGAGATGCTCATTGTCAGGTACGATTGGCCGAGCACCTTCCAAGAACTGATTAATGTCGATAGAATGCCCTTTAAAGGTGCGTTCTTTCGACACAGTTTGGTGCATGATATGAAAAAAACTGCGTTTGTCTGATTCTGTTAGCTGACTGCCAATGGCTTCCATCACCGTATAAAAAGCTTGTAGCATCTCAGAAACAGATTTTTGTTCATCAATTTCTAAACTACTACCGCTCTCTTCGGCCACCTGCTGATGGTCAGTCTGCATCGTATTCCAAAAACCTTTACGAATATCAGACTTGTGTTCTTGTAGCTCAGGATAGCGTCGCGTCGCATCTAAAACGCACTGCTGCATCATTTTTACAGATACCGTCGAGTGCCGCTGCCAATGCGTGGTGAGCAGTCGCACCTCTTCAGGATTTAAATATTTTGCCAGTACAACTGCCATCGCGGACACGGTTTGATTTACTGATTGAGTGTCGATATTCATCAGTTTTCTCCTATAAATGTCGCTCTGTTAAGTTTTTGGCATCGAATATTTGCTTTTGAAACTCTGGATAGCCAATCTCTGCGTGCTCGGTATAATCTAGGCCGCGCTGCTCATGCAAGCGACTGGCTTTTAATCCAAAGCTGACATCAATCAACTTATACATGACGAGTCCCAAGCCCAATCCCCAGACTAGCGCCACACCCACACCAAGCGCTTGCACACCCACACGTGATAAATTGAATAAGTCGTCTGAATAAAACAATCCAGCCGCGAGCGTGCCCCATGCACCGCCAAAACCATGAACTGCAACGGCTGAGACCACATCATCGATTTTTAATTTCAATAACGCTTGTGTCGATAAGATATATATCACGGAAGCAGCTGCACCGATGATAACGGCGAAGATAGGCGTCGTTGTCGCACAGCCTGCGGTAATGGACACCAAACCAATCAAACTGGCATTGACACTATCACTGAGCAAAATAGCTTTGTTCAATGCTTTTGAGATGAGCATATAACTCACTACCGCACTAATCGCTGCTACGAATGTATTGACGGCGATTAGGCCGATATTACCAGTGATAGATAGTGTGGAACCCGCATTGAACCCAAACCAGCCAAACCACAAGATAAAACCACCAAGTGCAACTAACGTCATATTGTGACCTGCTATCAATCGTGGCGTACCATCAGGTGCGAAACGACCTAACCGTGGGCCAATGACCAATATACCTGCCAGCGCTAGCCAGCCACCGATAGAGTGCACAACCGTAGAGCCAGCAAAATCAATGAATCCAAGCTCAGCCAACCAACCCGTACCACCGAAATAACCACCCCAGACCCAACTGGCAAATACAGGATAAATGAACAAGCAAATGAGACATGCCGCCACGGCGTAGCCCACAAAGGATACACGCTCCGCCATTGCTCCACTCGCTACCGTAACGGCTGTGGCAGCAAACATCATTTGGAAAAACATCAATGCCCAGTCCATATTGGACAAATTCACTGGCATAAAGTGATCCGTACCGAAGAACCCTGAGTCATTGGTACCCATCATCAACCCAAAACCAACGAGATAAAAGGCCAAACCACCGATACACATATCGGTATAGTTTTTCATCATGACATTGACCGTGTTCTTCGCACGTACTGATCCGCTCTCTAACAATGCAAATCCTGCCTGCATAAAGAACACTAGCACCCCACCCCAAATAATCCATGCAATATTTTGATACTCAAGTAGCTGTGCCACTGTCAGAGTCGCTTCTTCAGCAGCCATTGCGCTAGACATAATCCCAAACAGTACCGCGCCCATCAACAGTACTTTAGAGCAGAAGGAGGTACATAAAACAGATACCTTGCCCAAGCTAAAATAGGATGCTTTCACTTTATTTCTCCAAACAATTATCGATTTTATGGTATTTATATATGTATTGTTTTTATGAGCCTATCTAAATCAATAGACTCTACGAAAGAGAAAGCAAAGCGCATGCCAAAACGTACTTTGGGCATTGGGAAAATAAAATAGCTACTTTAGAAAAAGAGTAACCTTTAGTCGAAACAGACCTGTGATTGTTCATCTAGCATCAAATAAACGCCGAGATGTAGACTGATAAAAATAAGATGCCTAGTACGAAATTGATACTTAGTTTCTGTTCTACTTCATTAGCAGTAGCCAAAGTATTTTGTTCAATAGAATATGAATAATGAGTAGATAAGGCATGTCCAAACCATGTACCATATCAACGAAAGTTTGATAATAACCATCAAACAGAGAATCAATATCAATAGTCGATAGTCAATCATCATAGACAAGGAAATAGAGCATGACTCAGCACAAAGGCACACCTGCAGACAAACTAGAAAGCACCAGTAAAAGCGATAAGCATCACACTGCATTACCAGCTAAATTTAACTCAAAAGCAGTGATTATGGGTGCCTCATTGATGGCATTATTAGCGACCTCAGGCTGTGCCACTAGCTCATTATTAGACAGTGACAGTCATACCAGCACCAGTACCACCAAGAATGTGTTGTCTGAAGATCAAATCATTGCTTTTGGTCGTCCCGCTCAAGCGTTGCCAAAAATGCCAAACGCGTCCATGGTTATCGTCGGTGAAAAGAACAGCTATGTGCTGACCCAAGGTGGGACAGAGATGATCAGCTTGCTAGGTAGCTTGACGCCAAAAAATATCCAAGTCGATAACGACATGAATTTTTATGTGCCAAATAATGATGGTTATTTTCAGGGAGAGATGAAGCTTTCTTATGCCAAGTTAAAAGACGAATTTAAGCGCTCTGACTATCAGTTCTTTTTGCAAAACAGTGGTAAAGAATGTACCTCAGCCAGTGATCAGCGCATCAATGCCCAGCGCTTTTGTTTTAGCGTTCCGGTTAAAGGCGCTATCTATCCGCAGGTCAGTAATCTAAGCATGATCCAGTCGAATTACCGTCCTTTATCTAAGCCTTATATGGTGAGTTTTTATTCAAAAACCACGCAGAGCCACGTATCTAGTAGTGGTGCAAATACGGCGCAGAAGCTTGTATTGCTGCCTTTTGCCCTAGCGTTTGACGTGGTTACCTTTCCGTTTCAGCTATTAGAGTAGTCAGTTTTCTGTACTTATGACAGGGTAACTCAAGAATAACGGGTTAAATCAAAAAGGTTTCTAACAGTTTAGGAACCTTTTTACTTATAGATTATCTCATGCTATCAATAACTTATCATTAATCGCCCATCGTAGAATAGGTCGCATAGTGAGTTGGATTCATGTTAAAATGAGCGCTTTTAAATGAGCCGTTAATATTTTTAATAAATAACGGCTTTTTTTAGTGCCATTTTTCTATTCAACAGGTCCGCCCATGTCTGCCGATACCATCGCCCGCACCGCCTTTAAACAAGGCACAAAACCTCTTTTCGATTACGACAAACACTGGGCGAGCTGCTACGAGCCTGCGCCCTATCTGCCTATGAGTCGCAAAGAGATGGATGATTTGGGCTGGGATGCCTGTGATGTCATCATCATTTCAGGTGATGCTTATGTCGATCACCCAAGCTTTGGTATGGCGATCATCGGTCGTCTATTAGAGTCGCAAGGGTTTCGCGTGGGTATCATTGCTCAGCCAGATTGGAAGAGCAAAGACGCCTTTATGGAACTGGGCAAACCTGTTTATGCTTATGGCGTGACCGCAGGCAACATGGATAGCATGATTAACCGCTATACCGCTGACCGTAAAATCCGTAGCGATGACGCTTACTCACCAGGCAACGTCGCCAATAAACGCCCTGACCGCGCCGCTATCGTTTACAGCCAGCGCTGCCGCGAAGCGTATCCTGATGTGCCAATCATATTAGGCGGTATCGAAGGCAGTCTACGCCGCATCGCTCATTATGATTACTGGTCGGATAAAGTCCGTCGTAGTATCTTGATGGATGCCCGTGCCGATGTTTTATTGTACGGTAATGCTGAGCGCGCCATCGTCGATGTGGTACATGGTTTGTCTAAAGGCTATAGCTTTGAGCAAATGAGCAAGCTGCGTGGTACGTCATATCTATTGACGCCAACACGCCGCCATTGGCAAGATGATATGACCGAAGTCGCCAGTAATGATGTCGATACCGTCGGTCGTGTTGATCCGATTATCAACCCTTACGTCATGACTGAAGACGTCGATCAATGCTCTATCGAGCAAGAAAAACCGAGCGACTCGCCTGTTGGCCAAGCTATGTCTTCAATGTCATCGCAGTATAAAGGGTTTGTCGCCGAGCCTGTGACCAATAAAATCATCAATGCTGACCAAGTAGATGAAGAGACGCAAGTGGTACAAATGCGTGGTTTTGATACTGCTGAAGGAAGAAACAATAAGCCGATGACGGCGCGCAAGCATAAGCTAAAAATGCCGCCACGTGAAAAAACTGTCATTCGTCTCCCTGATTATGAGCACGTCAAATCTGACCCAGTGCTTTATGCGCATGCTAGCCGTATCTTGCATCTTGAGACCAATCCCGGTAATGCCCGCGCGCTAGTTCAGCGTCATAGTAGCGGTGCAGGCAACTCACACACCTCAATTGACGTGTGGTTGAACCCGCCACCAGTGCCACTTTCAACTGAAGAGATGGATTACGTCTTTGACTTGCCGTATGCCCGCTTGCCACACCCAAGCTATGGCGATGCGCGTATCCCTGCTTATGACATGATTAAGTTTTCGGTCAATATCATGCGTGGTTGTTTCGGTGGTTGTACGTTCTGCTCGATCACTGAGCACGAAGGTCGCATTATTCAAAGCCGCTCAGAAGACTCTATATTGCGCGAAGTAGAAGCCATTCGTGATACTGCACCTAACTTTACGGGTGTGATATCGGATCTTGGTGGCCCAACGGCAAACATGTATCGCCTTAGCTGTAAAGATGAGACGATCGAGAAGAACTGCCGTAAGCCTTCTTGTGTATACCCTGACGTCTGCGAAAACCTAATCACCGATCATAGTAATCTGACCAAACTATACCGCAAAGCGCGTGACATTAAAGGCGTGAAAAAAATCCTGATCGCTTCAGGCCTGCGTTATGACTTGGCTGTTAAAGACCCTGAATACGTCAAAGAATTGGTCAGTCATCACGTCGGTGGCTATCTGAAAATTGCGCCAGAGCATTCTGAAGAAGGCGTGCTATCAAAAATGATGAAACCGGGCATGGGCAGCTACGATAAGTTTAAAGCCATGTTTGAACAGTACAGCCAAGAAGCAGGCAAAGAGCAATATCTGATTCCTTATTTCATCGCGGCGCATCCAGGCACCAAAGATGAAGACATGATGAATCTTGCTATTTGGCTCAAAAGTCATGGCTACCGTGCTGACCAAGTACAGGCATTTTATCCTAGCCCGATGGCGACGGCGACCACCATGTATCACACGCACAAAGATCCGCTACATAAGATCAGTCGTGACGAAGGTGACATGGATATCGTCAAATCTGGCAAGCAGCGTAAATTGCATAAAGCGTTCTTGCGCTATCATGATCCAAAAAACTGGGTAATGTTGCGTAAAGCATTACAAGATATGGGACGTAGTGACTTGATTGGTAAAAACCGTGGTTGCTTGATTCCACCATTTAACGCCAGTTTAGAAGGCCGCGATGCCGCACAAGACAGCTATCAATCAGCGCGTAAAAAGAACAGTCGTGTTGGCAATGACTCGGTGAAGCGTAGCAACACCTCTACTCAAGGCGCTGCGGGTAAAAAAACAGCCAGCAAAAATACCAAAAAGCGTGTCAGCAAGGGCAACTTCCAAACCCAGCATACGGGTCTGCCACCGCGCAAAACCAAGTAGCGTTCATGATATAGAAATGCATGCTCAATTCAGAGCATGTTAAGTAAAACAAAAAAGCGTCTATCGATTCATATATCGATAGGCGCTTTTTTATGTGTGTGAGATAATTTTTAACCAGTATCATCTACGGCTTTAGATACCTTCTAAAGCACTCACAATGAGACATTACATTAGTCAGCAATTGTGTGACAAAGCAAACATGTAACAAACAATTTCTAACATTTACCTATGTTTGTTTTGGGTACTATATGGCTATAAGCTTAATGCATACTTAAATATAATTACATGATACCGTCTATATCTTTGGAGAAGACCATGAATACCCTTACTAAAATTATCGCAGCTCTACCTGCCCTCGCCCTATTAAGCGCTTGTGCAACTACTGCTCCGACTACTCCAAATACATCAGACGTGCCTGAGTCAGACACAACTGCATCAGAGACCATGCCTAGTGCCGCTTACGATCGTATGGCACCCGCACCTTACACTTGTACAGATGACAGCATCATCACGGCAAAACAATCTATCAATAAAAAACAAGTCATGCTAAACGTGACATTACCTAAAGTAAAATGGGCATCACAGCCAGTTATCTTAAATGGTGATGCGCAAGATCATGTCGCAAGCTATGTCAATGATTCAAGTCCAGATGCGGTCTATGCATGGCACATGAAAGAAGACAAAGGCATCTTCGCTATCAAATGGGCAGATGGTACAGAATATAATGTCAGCTGCCAAATCTAGTAAAATAATCATAAATAGAAAGTGATAATACACATTAGACAGTCATCATAAGGTGGCTGTTTTTTTGTGCGCATTTTTATACAACCTGCCTATTTATATAACCTGCCTGTCTTATGGATGTTGGTATAACAATCGTTTGTTTACTGCATTTCTCTAGAGAACCATAACGAAAGCTGTCAAAATAGCGCATATATACAATACGATGATGATCAATCAAGAGGATACGTCGATGGTTAAGCGCTTAATGAGTACATTAATAATTACGATGGCCAGTGTGTGGGTGCTAACAGGTTGTGGCAACAATACTGAGACGACTAGCCAAACCTCTGAAGCTGCTGTCACGACCGCAGAAAGTTCAGAAGTAGCGGAGAATACTGTCGACTGGTCTCTAGTCGCGAGCGGTGAAGCACCTGCTGATATCAGCAATTATCAGTATCCGTTTGCGCTCGATAGTCAAAATGTGCAGGACTATGCGGATTACTTCAAAGTGGATAATACTACGGCGCAGCATAATCTGACGGTGAGCATGGCAAGTAATGAGGCGCTATCAAAAGCCTTGGATCAGTTGAGTGAGACCTATGTCTCGCATGAGCTAACTGATAGCAAAGACATGACCCTTATCATTCATACCACGCCCGACATCGCTGCCAGTAGCTACGATTATGTGTTTTCTGATGATTTTGCAAAAGGGCTGGTGCTACCTATCGTGATTGTGCCAGATGGTAAGAAAGGTGATGTGAAGGCGCATAGCGAGATGGTGGAGTAGAGTATTTGCTCTACGGCCTTTTCGGTGCAAGAGGTAGCAAACTTTATACTATTTATTAGAATTAGTCGGCTACTAACTATAATTCACGTTAGATATCTATGACTTGTACATACTTAGTAGATTTAATGCTAAAATTCATTTTTCTTAAATAGAGGCTATACTATTCTATGCAAACAGTTGACGATCTAGCCCAAAACGCATGCAATTACTGGCCATCAGAGTTAGTTAAAGAAGCGGCTGATAAAAGCACTTTAATCCCTCTTCTTGAGACACAAGATACCTTCTTAAATTTATTAAAAGTAGCTGATGCCAGTCCTTATGCATGGAAAGAGGCACTTATCCAAAATAAAGCATTATCAGCTAATCTTTTCTTAAAGCACCTTATGGTACTTACGGATATTGGTGGAGAACGCCTACAACGCTACTCAAAAGATTTTTTTCAACTATTCCCTGAACAAAAACTAGAATACAAATTTGATAATGTTATTCATACTCATGAATTTAGTAAAACTGATAAACGCGTTTGGAACAATAAAAAGTTAAGGATTGAAAAATCTCTACTGCTTGAGAACCGTCAGAACTTTAATGATGATATGCTTGATGTCTGTATGCTATTGATTTGGGGAGCAAACACTACAGACCCTTCTAAGTTACCAGATGAGATATTAGAAAAAGCTATCATCGGCAGCATGATAGGAAGCCCTGATAAATTAGAAAAATACGTCAAAGAACGCTACCTATTTGTTAGCCGCCAGATTGGTGGTTCTACAGCTAATGACTTGGGGTATATTTGCGAAGCCTATATTAAAAATAAACTACAAAAGATGCTACCTGGTTACTATAATTTCGATGGGCATACATTAGTAAATGTTACCTTGAATGATGCGGAGCTAACTAAATTCGATCTAGTTGTTTCTAATTCAAACACTAATCGTTCTATAGGTATAGAGGTGAGCTTCCAAGTTACTACTAACTCTGTAATTGAGAGAAAAGCACAGAATGCTAATAACAGACAGCAACTCGCACACCAACATGACCATAAAGTTGGTTATATTATAGATGGTTCAGGTAACTTTCAAAGAAAAAGTGCTGTACAAAATATATTAAACTATAGTGATTGTACTGTGAATTTTTCTGATACTGGGTTACTGCAAATGGTTAATTATATAAAAGACAATATTTAATGATTAGATTTATTGATTTATTCGCTGGAACAGGTGGCATTAGACTTGGTTTCGAACAAGCCTTGCATGAGCTGAATATAAACTCTGAATGCGTTCTCAGTGCAGAAATAGACAAAGAAGCATGTAAAACTTATGAAGAAAACTTTGGCGAAAACCCATATTGTGATATTACACAATTATCTAATGTGAAAGATTTCGATGTATTATTGGCAGGATTTCCTTGCCAAGCTTTTTCTTCGGCTGGTAAAAGATTAGGCTTTGAAGATACCAGAGGTACACTGTTTTTCGATGTAGCACGTTTAATAGAAAGCAATCAGCCGTCTTTATGCATCCTTGAAAACGTGCGAGGCTTAGTAAACCATAATAAAGGTAAAACATTTGCTACTATTAAAAATGTCTTGATTGATTTAGGTTATAAATTTGAATATAGATTACTTAATTCAAGCAACTACAGCGTAGCTCAAAATCGCGTAAGGATTTACATAGTAGCAGTCAAAGGTATTATTCCTAAAATAACATTACCAAGCGATGTTGGGGCTGTAGATTCACACGCGTTCAAAGAGAACTTAATAAATAATGATTTATTTCATGACAACAAATCAATATTAGTCAGAGATATTTTAGAACCTAATCCTAGTTCACATTATAACTGTTCTGAAGAGTTCACAGATCAATTAAAAAAAGTATTAAAAGGAGACTTAAGTAAGTTACATGGTATACGTCTAATTGATAGTCGAGGTGGAAATTCTATACATTCTTGGGATTTAGGATTAAGGGGTGAGTGTAATAATCATGAAATTGAATTTATGGATTTGTTAATTGCCAATCGTCGGAAAAATATTTTTGGTACACATCAAGATGGGAAAGCCTTAAGTAAAGAACAAATTAGCACTTTCTATCTACATGATGATATTGATTCGATTATTAACTCGTTACTACTAAAGCGCTATATTAAAGAGAAAGATGGTCTATACAACTTAGTAGCAGGAAACATGTCATTTGAAGTATTTAAATTTCTTGACCCTGATAGTATCTCAATAACTTTAACTGCCTCTGATTCTAATAGGTTAGGAATATATCATAATGAACGTGTACGTCGTTTAACCCCTAGAGAATGTGCAAGATTACAGGGTTTTCCCGACTCATATAAATTACATCCTAAAGATAACTTTGCTTATAAACAATTGGGTAACGCAGTCAGCGTACCAGTAATCAAAGCACTCGTTAAAGATGTTTTAATTAATAACCCTAATCTTTTGAAATAAATTTTAGGGTTATTTAAGAACTCAATTCATACTTTATAAAATCCTACTTTGACCTCACCCTACACCCCAACCAACACCAAAAACTCTTCTTCACCCACAATTTTGACGCCCAGCTTTTCTGCTTTGGTGAGCTTAGAGCCAGCCTTATCTCCTGCTAGTAGCGCAGTCGTTTTGGCTGAGATGCTTCCTGATACTTTTGCGCCAAGTGCTTGCAGTCTAGCCTTGGCTTCATCACGTGCCATTTTCTCCAGCGCACCCGTAATGACCCACGTCTGCCCATCAAGTGGCAAGTCTCCAGCAGATTTTTGCTCGACCTTATCCCAATAGACACCCGCTTCAAGCAATGAATTAATCACTTCGATATTATGCGGTGCACGGAAAAACTCGTAAGCCAACTCAGCAGTGATAGTACCAACGTCAGGGGTTTTAATCAGAGTCTCAATACTGGCTGCCATCAGGCTGTCGAGGTCACCAAATTGCTGAGCAAAGTTTTGTGCCGTACCCTCGCCCACACCGCGTATGCCAAGCGCATAAATAAAACGTGCGAGCGTAGTATGCTTACTGGCTTCAATGGCATTGATGATGTTTTGTACTGACTTTTCGCCCAGTTTTTCTAGCGTGACCATCTCATCTGCATGATTGTGCAGTTGATAGATATCAGCGACGGTCTTAACCAGACCATGCTCAAAAAAGCTAAGGAGCCACCTCGCGCCAAGTCCATCGATATCCATGGCACGACGTGAGACAAAGTGAATCAATGCTTCTTGCTGCTGCGCAGGGCAAAATAGGCCACCAGTACAGCGTGCCAATGCTTCATCTTCTGGTAGCACCACAGGCGAGTCGCATACCGGACAAGTAGCAGGTAGCGTGACTGGCATGCTATCGGCTGGGCGTTGGTCGTGCCAAACGCGGCTGACTTTCGGTATCACATCACCAGCACGGTGTACGCTGATCAGATCGCCTGCACGCACGTCCAAACGCTGAATCTCACCAAAGTTATGCAAGGTGACATTACTGACGGTGACGCCGCCGACTTTGACAGGTTCGAGCTTACCAACTGGGGTGATTTGACCGGTACGCCCGACTTGCCACTCAATATCATTTAGACGCGTCATCACCGTTTCGGCAGGGAATTTATAGGCAGTCGCCCAGCGTGGCTCACGTGACAGAAACCCAAGCTGCTGCTGCAATGACATGTTATTTACCTTAATCACCACGCCGTCTATTTCAAACGGTAAACTGGCACGGCTCTCAATTACTGATTCATAATAGGTTTGTGCCGCACGTGGGTTTGCGACCACTTCTACCGCACTGACAGTAAAGCCAATGGTTTTTAGCCAAGCCAAGCCTGCTGATTGGGTTTCGATGGTTTCAGGCAATCCTTGATTGATAGAATAAGCATAGAACGCTAGTGGGCGACTGGCTGCCACACTGGGATCAAGCTGACGTAAGCTCCCAGCGGCGGCATTACGTGGATTAGCAAAGGTTTTATTTTCGCTCTCTTCTGCTAGGCGGTTGAGACGATCAAAACCTGCCTTGGGCATCAGCACTTCACCGCGGACTTCTAACAACTCGATGTCAGCAGCATCCGCGAGCCAAAGTGGCAAGTTGCGAATGGTCTTGGTATTTTGAGTAATATCCTCGCCCGTTTGCCCATCACCGCGCGTGACGGCTTGCACAAATTTTCCATGCTCATATTTTAGCGACACGGCCAATCCATCAAGCTTTAGCTCCATCTCATACTCAGGATTTTTTTGCGCATCATTTAGACGGTCGTTGACGCGGCGCATAAAGGTATGTAATTCGTCATAGTCAAAAACGTTGCCCAGTGACAGCATGGGGATGTCATGAGTCACTTGGGTAAAGGCAGATAGCGGCATATCACCGACTTGATTGATGGGGCTATCAGGCTGTACCAAATCTGGGTATGCTTCTTCAAGCTCAAGTAACGAACGGCGCAATTGATCGTATTCACTGTCTTCTAAGATCGGATTGTCGAGTACATAATAGGCATAGTTGTGTGTTTTAATGGCGTCGATAAGTGTGCGCATTTGGGCAACGATTTGCGCAGTTGTTTTTTGATTGGTTGCTGATTGAGCAGCGGTCGATAAGATAGGATCAGTCATAGTCGGTGTCTTTTTTTTGTCATTCAAGATGCCGATATGATAACAAGTTTGCAGGATACTCGGTATAGTCAATCCCATATAAATCCGCTACATCGTCATCCTCACTAACCATACTAATGTATAGCTTGCACTCGGCTTCCTTGTATCGAAAATATTTGGAATCAACTATATCTTGAACCGACTCTAGGGCGTGTCTTCATTTCAAAAATGGCGATACAAATGAGATAAATTGCCGTCAAACAAGAAAAATAGCGCAGATAATATCGGGATATTAGCCAGCTATTTGACGATGTTTGGCAAGATTTAGCCATTTTTAGCCCATTTAGATGACTATCGAGTGAATTGAAGACACGCCCTAGAATTTTGCAGAAATGAACGCGCATTAAAAAAGGCAAATAACGTCAATCGCTATTTGCCTTTTATATGACTTCTAATATTAACCAGCTCTTACTTTCCGTAACCTTTAGCCTTCAAGCTTTTAACCTTCAAGCTTCTAACCTTCAAGCTTCTAACCTTCATAGTCGCGGACTTGATTTCGTAGCTGCTGCTTATACTCAGAGGTGATTGGTTCGT
Source organism: Psychrobacter sp. TB55-MNA-CIBAN-0194 (assembly GCF_040309505.1). Lineage (NCBI taxonomy): Bacteria > Pseudomonadati > Pseudomonadota > Gammaproteobacteria > Moraxellales > Moraxellaceae > Psychrobacter > Psychrobacter sp. TB55-MNA-CIBAN-0194. The sequence continues at coordinate 106,378 of NZ_JBEOOW010000004.1, forward strand.
TCTCTTCATCCAGCATAATCGCATCCAAATCACTGGCCATCATATAAGCAATACTCATCATACTATCGAAGCTACGCAGCGCTTGCGGATGCGGTAAAGATAAGAATACCACCACGCCATGATAGGTATTGGTCGCCACACTATGCGGATCAAAAGGCGCGATACCGCTATCGGTGATGCCCATCATGCTAAACCACAGCATACCTGTGCCGTCTTTTTTCTCATAACGATGGAACATATTCATCGCGCCATAGCGCAAACCGTATTTATCAATCAATTTCAATAAATCACGACCACGGATAATCGCGGTTGGACGATCACGATATTGGTGCGGCAAGATGGTGATGTTGATGTTGTCTTTAGCATTAATCAATGGACCGTTTTGCGCTTCGTCAACAGGCTCTGACAGATGCTGATCGAGAATCGGACTATTATTATCAAAACTCGGCTCTTCTACCGTATCAATCGATGGCATCAGACTGTCTGTCGCCGACATCAAGCTAGAAAACGCATCAGGCTCTTGCTCGGCATTTATCTGCTCAGATGCTGCTGCAAATTCAGTGTTTTCGCTGCGCTGCTGCTCATCCTGCCAGCGTGCATAACTATCATCTTCAACCATGTCTCTGTGATCGTCATTTAACTCACTGATGATATCGTTATGTCCAGCCGTCTGCTGTGCATGCGGTTGAGTCAACGTCTCTTCTTCGACGACTGCATTGAGATAGCTGCGATCAGGTGCAATACTGGTCTCGCCTGCGACGGTGTCATCAAAATCTGGCTGATCCACGAGGTTTCGCTCATGTCGCGGTATGATGGGAATACCGTTTTTATCATAGTTGACCGCCATGGCTTCAGCGCTGTTGCGGCGCTTAAAACTACGAATGACCATAAACAGCCCTGCAAGCATGATAAATGCGGCAATGGCGATCAATATAAACTGAATAGCGGTCATGAGAAATACATCCTAATATATGACAAAAGGGAATACACAAGAGGCGACAAATGGCAATAGTCTAGCATGGCTAATTAAGCTCGTCACCATATAGTCATCGTTTACCGTCAGCCCGACATACTTGTGTAACGTTACCACCTCAACTTCAACTATACCACTAGCCGTGCCCTGCCAGTTATAGTTGAATTTAAATAATTTAGATACAAGGAAACCGAGTGCAAGTTATACATTAGTATGCTTAGCGAGGATAACGATGTAGCGGATTTATATAGATTTGACTATATCAGTTATTTGAGCTACTCGGTAATATAGCGCTCAGCTTCATCTAACGACACACTGACTAACGTAGAAACACCTGCACTTGGCATGGTAATGCCTTTTAGCTCGTCAGCAATCTGCATTGTCAGTTTGTTATGACTGATAAAAATAAACTGTAAATCATCTGCCAGCTCATGAATCAAACTGGTAAAGCGTTCGACGTTGGCATCATCAAGCGGCGCATCGACTTCATCGAGCACACAGAATGGTGCGGGATGCTGCTTAAATATCGCAAAAATCAAGCTCAGCGCGGTGAGGGTTTTTTCACCACCCGACAGTACAGCTAGGCGACTATTACGCTTGCCCTTTGGCTGTGCCATTAAGGTGAGCCCTGCTCGCCACTGTTCTGATTTTGGCGCATTAACAGGCATATCGTCAGTATTGAGCGTTAAACTGGCTTGACCACCGCCGAATACTTTTGCAAATAAATTGGCAAGCTCAGTATTGACGGCATCTAATGTCTGCATAAACAGGGTCTTAGTCGTCTCATCAATAGACTCAATCGCTGCCGTCAACGTCTGCATACTGGCCGCAATATCTGCTGTCTGCTGCGCCAATGGCTCTAGACGTTCATTGACCTCAGCCAACTCTGCCACTGCGGCCAAATTGACGGGGCCGATTTTGCCTAGCTGCTGCTCAAGCGTGGCGCGTTCATATTCTAGCTCTGCGATTTTATCTGGACGCACACGGCGATCATGCGCAATAAAATCAGCGAGCAGGTTTGAGACGCTCATCACTTGTTGCTGATGCTGCGGGGCTAGCTCTGATGCTGCTTTATATTTATGGCTCACCTTATAGTACGCTTCTAAAGCGTCATGAGTATGAGTGCTCGCATCGTCCAAACGCGCCATGCTTAGTGCCAACTCAGTAGCGTGATTAGCAAGCTTGCCCTGCTGAACTTGTAGCGTATTCTGCACACTATCTAGCGCCGTCTGCTGCTGAGCATACTCTTGCTTAAGCGCTACCAATGCCGTATCACGCCCGGTCAATAGCACCTGCTGCTTATCTCGTGCTGTTTGCGCCGTCTGTAATGCCGCTTGCAAATCTGGTAGCTTATCCTGCTGCTTCTGATGACTTGCTTTTAGCTGCTGCTCGCTCTGTAGCGATTGGTCGTATTGCACAGTTGCTCGTGCAAGGCTACTGACACTATGCTCTAAGCGCATCTCGCTCTGCTGGATACGCAGCTGCAATGCTTGCCATGCATCATCATCGGCTTGGCGCATCCGATTTAGCTCACTGCGTTCAGCCTGTAGTTGCTGACTGGTCGCGCGGGCATCGGATATTTGTGGCGTTAACGCTACTATTTGACTTTGAATATCTTGCTGCTCATCACTGAGCGTTTTTAACTCTTGTTCTAACTCTTGTTGCTCTTGCTCAAGGGCAGATTTGTCTGCCATAAGACGCTGGCTATCTGCTTGCAGGCGCTCGGCATTGGCACGCTGAGTCGTTAGCTGCTGCTGATATTTATGTTTATCACGGGTGAACTGATCCGCTTGTGCACGGGTTTCTTCTAGATTGACCGTTAACGCATCATAGTCGCGTTGATTCTTTGCAATGGTCTTTTGCGTAGTTTGTATTTTGGTTTCAAACTCATCTAGCAAGTCTTCTAGTGCTTGCAAACGGCTACGCTGCTGCAAACGCTGTGTTAAAAACTGGCTATTGCTCTCACCATGACTATCTTGCTCACCTGTAAACTTACTCAGGTTAATCGTACCCTGACGACTGATGAGCCAACCGTCTGTGGTTAACAAAATAGCTGACGATGGCAATGCTTTTAAGATATTGGCAAAGTCTTCAAGATTCTGATTATTGGTCGCTTCTGATTGCGCAATATACAAGTAGCACTGCTGCCAAAGCGCCAATGCAGGCTGCTTAATCAGTTGTGACAATGGCAAGACTTTATCAAAAAAGCTATCTGATAAATGGTTGATAAATGGCTTTGTAGCTCCTTGATTCTTAGCAGGTAACCACAAGCTATGACCACTCTCTATTGAAGGTTTTCCTTCTATATTAGCCTGTTCACTCTGCGCCGTCTGATAAGCAATGATATCCGTGAGATCATGCTCAAGCACATGCCATAAACTGTTCGCTTTCTCTATATCACCGCTCGCATTATCAATGCTTGGCTGATTGGGTTGGTTAGAAATCAGTACATGACTGTCTAGCCATAATGCCAAGACACTATCGAGTAGCGCGGCGTGCTGCTGTCCTTTTTCACTCAGCTCAATCTGCTCACGTAAGGTGGTGATGGCCAACTCGTTATAGCGATTGACGACATTGCTTTCCGAGCTATCTTCTAGATTAGCCGCTGTAGAGACAGAGGCTTGCTGTTGATTTTGCGGCGTAGGTTTTGGATGCAATATCTGATGCAGGGTATCATACTCACTGGCCAATACCGCGTGTCGCTTCTCATGCTCACTCAACTCACGTTGCTGTGTATTCAATCGCTGCTGTAAATCATGCGCTTGCGGTTGTAATTCCGACAGACGCTCATCGACGCTGTCTTGTTGGCGCTCTATCTGCTGCAACTGTTTATTCAGTTCTGCAACTTGCGTTTCTAACGTCTGCTGTAGGTTTTGTGCATCCGTTGGCGCTTGTTCATCAGAGCCCTTATCAGATTCCTTATCAAAACCCTTATTATTGCTAGATGCTGATAATGACTGCTGTAATTGCTGCCATAGATTTTGCCAGTTTTGTTGGCGGCGCTGCCATTTGTCATGGTTTTGCTGATGACGTTTTTGTGCTTGGCTATTAATGGCTTGCTGCTGCTCAAGCATGCGCGCATTATCTTGCAAGCGTGATAGCTGGTTTTGCGCGTCATGCCATGCACGTTGTAACGGTTGCTCATTACGCTTATGCGTGTCACGTTTACCCATCAACTCACTGAGCTGTGGACGTAACGCCTCTAATATATTCTGCTGCTCGGCTTGCTCGGCTTTCAACCGATCAATCTCATCCCCTGCTTGCGCGCGCTGCTGATCTAAGTTGGCAAGTTGCTGCTCAATCACAGTCAATTGTGATTTGGCATCGCTCAGCGCGTGCTCAGCTTGTTGATAGCCTAGCTGTTGTTGATAATGAGCGCTTTGAGCATCATCCTTGAGCCATTGCTCTTGATTGATATGCGTGGCGAGCTTATCTTGCTGCGCTTTTAGCGTCTCATAGTCGGCTTGCAATGTAGCAACTTCGGCAGTGCTACGCTCATGGGCGATTTTTTGCTGCTGCTGCGTATGCTTGGCTTGATACAACTGCTGAATGGCCAGTTGCTGCTTGATATCAGCAAGGGTCAAGGCCAGCTCTTCGTAACGCTGCGCACTGGCAGCTTGCTTAGACAAGCGTTTTTGTTGGCTGACCAGCTCGCTTTGCATGTCATGCAGACGTGCTAGGTTCTCTTGTGTTTTCTCTAGTTTCTTTTGCGTTTCTTCGCGGCGTGCTTGATAACGAGACACCCCCGCAGCTTCTTCAATAAACTCACGCAGCTGCATGGGGCTAGATTCGACAATACGCCCAATCATGCCTTGCTCAATCACCGCATAACTACGCGCACCAAGTCCCGTCCCCAAAAACACATCGACCACATCACGGCGGCGACAACGTGTGCCATTGATAAAGTAATCTGAGCGTCCATCCTTATTTACCTGACGACGAACGGACAGCTCTTGATACAGATTAAACTCATGACGAATGCCCGTATGCTCATCTTGCGTATGCTCAAATGTCAGCTCGACACTGGCAACACTTTTGGCAGCCTTGTCTTGCGTACCAGCAAAAATGACATCGCTCATCGCGCCACCGCGTAGCTGCTTGGCAGAGGTCTCACCCAGCACCCAGCGAATGGCATCAATCACGTTAGATTTGCCACAGCCGTTTGGCCCGACAATGGCGGTGATACCATGGCGAAAGGTAAAAGTCGTTGGATTGGCAAAGGATTTGAAGCCTGCCAGCTTTAGGGATTTTAGACGCATGAAGAATCAGTAAACTTAGCAAAAACAGGCGGCTATTCTACCTGAAATTGTGGTGGGTTTTTAGGGTTAAACAGCTAACTGCATAAACGATTTTGATTCAAGGCTCTGGTGAAACCCCTGCAGCAGTTTTTGCTCCACTTGGCAGGTGTCATTTTCTGCTAAATATCGATTGTTAAACTCAATAAGAGCGGACCAAGAGATACTTGCCACTTCTAAATGCTCGACTATTTCCAACAGCTCTGTTCTTAGTAGATGCTGATACTTCCTCGGTCTTTTATGACATAACGCCAGCTCTCGGTCTACGAGCGTTTGCTTGTTTTGCTTTAGCGCGTCACCACCGATAAATAATAGTAGAAACTTTGTACCCTGCTCAATAAAGCCTTTTTCTAATAAATGCTCATACATTAGGCAGTACTTTAGGATTTGGTCTGGATTTTTCTGACCAGTGAGCTTTAACTCATTTGCTATCAGCACATTTGCCTGATGGTTATAGGCTAAGTTATCCATATACATCGCTTTTAGCTCTGTACTGTTTTCAAACATGCCGCTGTTGCCGTGTGTCGACCATGATCCACTTGGCTCAAAGCTAATAAACTGCTGATAAAATAAATCGAGATAAACATCACTACACAAGCTCAAAAATATATCGAACTCTTTATTCAGATAATCTTCAGAAAAGAACGTGACGCGGCGAACGGCCTCTCTCGCATCACAGATGCCTGACGTTTGCGTTGAGTAGGTCTCTAACTGCTCAGACTCAGTCATTTTTTGATTGAGTTTTTTGATGATTGATTGCTCAATCTCTTCTATGTTTTTACCTGCAAGCTCAGGATGGACTGCCCATTCAATGATTTGGCGCACATATTGCTTTTTACTAACCCCAAGAATACGCTGCGGCTCCCATGCCAAAAACTCTACCATATTAGAGAGGCCACTCGTCCATGATATCTGGTCTTTTAGATGACTCATTGAGCCGAAAACACGGCGGTATTTTTCTGCAGCTTTCATACTAATCATGTCTCATGGTTTACACACTAGCTTTATAAAGGTTTGTCATTGCTATAGTCATTCCACTATGAAGTATTACAGCGTTAACCTCGCTTGAAGTATCACATATACGTCTACACTCGGTTGGCTTGTACTACTTTTAAATTGAATCGACTATACAATGTATCAAGTTCATCTAAGGATTTGAAGCCTTTTAGCTTTAGAGGTTTTGGGCGCATAAAGGATCAATAAACGTAGCAAAAATAGGCGGCTATTCTACCTGAAGTTGTGGTGAGTTTTTAGGGTTTGTGAATATCAAGCAGTAGCCAAAAGTAGCGCTTATAAATTTCATTACTAACTTTCATTCAATTGTCATTGATCAGCTCTCAGATAATAAGATTTCATCTATGATTTGTTGATTGGGGTTTTCGACCTGACCACCTTGTTTATCGAGCCAAACTCCTTCACCTTTCTGAATGACAGAAACTATCCCATCTCTAAAATCACCTACGAAATCATAATTTAAAGGGATAACAACATTACCTGACTTGTCTATAAAACCACGCTTATCTTTTTGCAATACCCCTGCTAAGCCATTATTGAATTCATCAGCATAATCGTAAATTAAAGGAATGACGATATTGCCTAATATGTCAACATAGCCATACTTGCCATTGCTTTCTACAGCGGCCAAACCTTCTTTAAATATATTTGTCCAATCAAACTCATTGGATACGATAAATTTCTCATTTTTATCAATATACCCCCACATATCATTTTGCTTCACTGCTGCCAACCCTGAGTTGAAGCTATTAGCTTCTTGATACTTAGGTTCGATTATCATCTGTCCTTGTTTATCAATGAAGCCCCATTTGCCCTCTAATTGCACAGCGGCTAACTCTTCCTCAAAGCTCATGGCATCTTCATAATCAAAGGCTATGATTGTTTTACCTAGTTGGTTAATAAACCCCCATTTACCATTTTTTTTGACAACTGCTAAACCACCAGAGAAGTCATCACCGCCACTGTAAACCATAGGAATAACCAGTTTACCGAATTCATTAACAAACCCGTATCTGTCTTCATCATCGCCCCCACTCTCTAAATCTATGATATAGACCAATGCTAAACCATCTTGTAGGTTCATCACTTGATCATATGGCAGTGCAACAACGATTTTATCATTTTTATTGATAAGCACAGTGTTTCCCTGATAATTCATAATCCTGAGCGCGTCACTAAAAGATCTAATAGAAGGTATTGGTCTTTTGGCTTCTTCAATTCTAGCATGATCGGAATGTGAAAATAGCCAAGGAAAAACTGAATACAAGGTGTTTTTAAGGTTCATAATTAAGTCTTCCTTAGATATCTTAAGGTATCTTGTAATGATTTGATAAAGATTTTAGACAATGAGATGACGTTAGTGTGAGCACTGTTGATATTGAACTAAATCACCCCAATCCCACTCAACAACAACTGCCCGCCAGCAAACACTAACAACACGCCAAACGCACGTTTAAGCATCAGCGCAGGCAATACATGAGCGAGCTTGGCACCGACTTTTGCCATCGCAAAGCTGACCACTGAAATGCATAAAAAACCCGTGATATGCACAAAGCCCATCGTACCCTCAGGTAGATTGACTACGTCTTGACCGAACCATGCAAATCCTGCCGCGCCAGCCAATGCAATCGGTAGACCGCAAGCCGCTGAGGTGCCGACCGATTGTTTCATCGGTAATCCCGCCCAGTTCAAAAACGGCACCGTCAAACTACCACCGCCAATACCGAAGATAGACGACGCCATACCGATGCCTGTACCGGCACCAAATTGTATGCCAGCAGAGGGTAATGGCTTGCCTAACTGTTCTTTGTTAGAGAAAAATAGCATTTTTATCGCTACTAAGAGCGCGCCGACACCGATAATGGCTTGTAGTACCTTGCCGTCAATCATGTCCGCAACACCCGCGCCCACCAGACTACCGACGACCAAACCTAATGCCATTTTTCGCCATACTTCCCAGCGTACACCGCCGCGCTTATTATGAGCAGTAAGTGAGCTAATCGAGGTCACAACGATGGTCGCAAGTGAGGTGCCAATGGCCAAATGAGTCACTACTTCTGGCGAAAAATCATAAGCGGTAAAAATCCAGACCAGTGCGGGCACGATAATCATGCCGCCGCCAACGCCAAACAAGCCAGCGCTGACGCCAGCAAACGCCCCTGCAATCACAAACCACACATATAGCATCATCGAATTAGCCTTTTATCTTGCTTATATTTTGAACGGTATTTTTATCTTACTGATTTGCCTGTTTATGCACTTAGTAGCATCTTTTTAATTGCATTTGCCAAATCACACCCCAATCTTTATGCTGTCTGTTCGCGAAAACCGTCCAGTATATCAAAGATTATCCCAGCGACATTACTCAAGTAGAATAAACTTATGCCGATACTTAATCAATCATCTCACTCTGCGCCTGAGTCATTAACACTTGAGCATTTACCTGAGCTGAATCATCGCCATCGTGCCAGTAGCGCGTCTACGAATAGCGAGCTAATAGCGGATGTACAGAATGGCACATTGAATGCGACCGAGATGCACCTGCTAACGGCTGAAACCCAAAGCGCTGGTCGAGGTCAACACGGGCGCTCATGGCAATCACCGCGTGGCAATGTCTATCTGTCGCTATACCATCCAGTGCATATGCCGATTAGTGGCTTACTCTCATTAATCATCGGTGTAGAGCTGGCAAAAATGCCTGTCATCCAAAGGCTAAATGAGCAATTGCACACGGAAGGACTGACGCCAATCGGCGTGAAATGGGCAAATGATTTGGGCTTTTACCAAAGTCAAAATCAATCTCAAGTCCAGACTGCCTTAGATAACGTTGATGCGCATAATACGGAATTAGACGATCAGACGCTGCCATTTAATAAACTTGCTGGGATTCTGATTGAACCCGTATCGCAAGCCGGCAAACTGGTTGGCGTGGTCATAGGTGTCGGCCTCAATGTCCAAGCCACTCCCACGCTAACTGCGCAAACCTCTGAAGGCATGAGTTATCAAGCGATTAGCTTACAAGATATTGCTGAGACACTACAGCCAAAAGCGCAGGCTGCCAGTCTACCGAGCTTACGTGTGCTTTATCAGCAAATGAGTAAAGCATTGATGGCGGCGATGACGCGCTTTGAGCACTTAAGTATAGAAAAACCAACGGGACATCGTTATTATCTGGACAGCTTTTTAAAGCAGTTTGACTCGATGGATGCACTGAGCGAACTGCGATTACGTGTGACCCAAGAGCATAACGGTCAAACCAATATACTCACAGGCCACGCTTGTGGTATCGATACACATGGATGTTTGCAATTGCGCCAAGATAACGGTAAGATTTCTGCACTTTTCACCGGACGCATTGACGTTATTCAAACGACTTAATCGTTTAATCAACGAGCACTAAAGTGCAGTAGCTATCAGGATAGGATGTTGATAATTGCTTCACTGTATATAAAGGGAATTTTATGCTCTGGCTTGATCTTGGAAATACCCGCCTGAAATACTGGCTCACCGATGATATCGGTCAGATAGTCACACATGATGCCAAACAGCATTTGCAGGCACCAGCCGAATTACTGATGGGTCTGACGGATCGCTTTGAGCGTTTTGCTCCTGACTTTATTGGTATCTCATCTGTACTAGGTAATGAGCTGAATGCTAAGGTATCAGAAACTTTGAGCCGTCTTAATATTCCGTTTGAATTTGTCCACGTCGATGCCGCTCACCCGCTAATGAAGAGTCAATATAATGATGAGCAGCTCGGCTGTGATCGTTGGCTACAAATGCTGGGCGCGGTCGATAAGAAAAAGCGTCAATGTGTGATTGGTTGCGGTACAGCAGTGACCATTGATTTGATCGATCATGCTGAGCATTTGGGCGGTTATATCTTTCCCAGTATCTACCTGCAACGTGAGTCATTGTTTTCTGGTACCAAGCAAATAACCATCTCTAACGGGACTTTCGATAGTGTCGGTCAAGGTGTGACCACACAAGATGCGGTACATCGCGGCATCCTATTATCAATCGTCGGTGCGATTAATGAGATTAGCCATCGTCACCCCAACTTTGAAGTCATCATGACGGGTGGTGATGCAGCCATTATTTCGCAGCACGTCAACCGTCCGGTACGTCTGCGTGATGATCTATTATTAAATGGTCTAGCACGATATTTTGATCATAGTAAATAACTAACGTGCGTTGTCATATTTTATAAAGTTAGAATAGAAAAAGCAGTACGTCTTAGGCGTACTGCTTTTTTTGATTTAACACACCTAATTTCTTGTTATCACCTATTCTGCTATAAAAACAATAGGTACATCAACTTTTCCACGAATTGCTTTTCCTTCAAACACAAATGGCCTCATCCGACCACTTCTTATCTGACGAGCAGCGCTTCGATCAAAACATCTATTACCACTGCTTTCTTTAACACTTATTCTGCTAATCTTACCTTGTCTATCGACTAATAATTCCAACAAAATCTTAAGCTTTTGTCCACGGACCACTTTAATAGGTTCACCCGTCTCTTTATCTGTACAGCGAAGAGACTGTCTAGCAAAATTAAAACTGGGCGGCTTCAACCAACTTGCATCACGACTAGCAAACTTAATAACAGGTTCAGGATTCGACAAATCAACCAGCTCTGCTTGTGCAGGCGTCATACTCGCTGTTATCGTAAACAATGCAAACAAAGTGGTTAACAGACTATAAGTACTGATAGATTTTATATTGCTGAGAAAATGAGAAGCTGTCTTGTTGGAAGCTATGTGATTAAAGGCTAGCTTGGTATGTGATTTATGGGTCATTGTAAAATTCTTTTATTCCAGTCATTAAAAAGTGCCACGCTATGAGACATATAACGTAGCACATTTTTAGATTTTAAAATAAAATTATTCGATAAAAGTTAACTTTTAAGTCGTGGTTACATTTTATTTAGTCTCGCTTTATTTGGTCTCGTTAAACAACTCACGACCGACTAGCATACGGCGAATTTCGCTGGTACCTGCGCCAATTTCATATAATTTGGCATCACGCCAGTAGCGCCCAAGTGGATACTCATTGGTGTAGCCATTACCGCCAAATATCTGAATACCCTCGCCTGCCATCCACGTGGCTTTTTCGGCACACCATAGAATCACACTGGCGCAGTCTTTACGTACTTCTCGACTATGACCAGCACCGCGCGCGTCCAGCATATCGAGATTTTTCCCGACAGTATATAGGAAGCTACGACCAGCTTGCAGTATCGTATACATGTCCGCGACTTTACCTTGGATAAGCTGGAACTCACCGATCGCTTGACCGAACTGCTTACGGTCATGGATATAAGGCACGACATTGTCCATCACGGCTTGCATGATACCGATAGGACCCGCAGCCAATACGGCACGCTCATAATCTAGGCCGCTCATCAATACCTTAACGCCTTCATTGAGACCGCCTAAGATATTTTCACTCGGCACGGTCACATTGTTAAAGGTCATCTCACCCGTATGGCTACCACGCATGCCGAGCTTATCGAGCTTTTGCGCTGTGCCGAAACCTTCCATGCCTTTTTCAACGATAAAGGCTGTCATGCCTTTGCCGCCTAGCTCAGGATTGGTCTTGGCATAAACCACCATCACATCCGCATCAGGACCATTGGTGATCCACATTTTGCTACCGTTCAAAATATAGCTACCGTCTTTTTCTTCGGCTTTGAGCTTCATACTGACCACATCTGAGCCAGCACCAGTCTCACTCATTGCCAGTGCACCGATGAACTCACCGCTGACCAGCTTTGGCAAATACTTTTGTTTTTGCGCTTCACTACCATTACGTTTGATTTGGTTGATACATAGGTTTGAGTGCGCACCATAGCTCAGCGCCACCGATGCCGAAGCACGGCTAATCTCTTCCATCGCAACCATATGTGCGACGTAGCCCATGTTAGAGCCGCCGTACTCTTCAGGAACGGTAATACCATGTAGACCAATATCACCCATTTTTTGCCACAGATCCATAGGGAACTCATCGCTGCTATCAATCTCGGCAGCACGTGGGGCGATTTCATTGGCTGCAAACTGCTGTACCATATCGCGTAGGGCATCAATATCTTCGCCAAGCTGAAAATTCAATCCAGGTAAACTCATAACTATTCCTCGTATTTTAGTATTTAATTTTTACAATAATTTTTTAAGACTGACGTTTGTTAATTAAAGCTCGTGCCACGTTTGAACCATTCGGACGCTTTAAAAACTCACTGATACGCTCGCCTGCCACGACCAATTTATCCAAATCAATACCAGTACTGATACCCATACCATGCAGCATATACACCACATCTTCGGTTGCCACATTGCCTGTTGCGCCTTTGGCATAAGGACAGCCGCCAAGCCCAGCCACTGAGGTATCAAATTCGCTAACACCCATTTGTAGTGCGGCTAGCGTATTGCTCAATGCTTGACCATAAGTATCATGAAAATGACCTGATAGCATAGAAATATCAGCATATTCTAATGCAGCTTGTAATGCTCGTTGCACTTTAAGCGGCGTACCAACACCAATGGTATCAGCAATACCAATTTGCTCTGCACCAATCTCTATCAGACGCTTGGTCACATAGGCTACTTGGCTTGGATCAATGTCACCTTCATAAGGACAGCCGACTGTACATGAAATCACACCTCGTACTTTGATACCCTGCGCTTTTGCCGCAGCAGCCACTGGCGCAAAACGCTCGATACTCTCATCAATACTACAATTGATGTTTTTTCGACTAAAGGTTTCGCTGGCTGAGCCGAAAATAACGATTTCATCAGGACGGTGAATAATGGCATTTTCAAAACCGCGCATATTGGGCACCAGTACCGAGTAGCAAATGTCCGTTTGTCGCGTAGATGCTAGGGCATCAAGCAGCGCGCTATTATCACCCATTTGTGGCACCCACTTTGGCGAGACAAAACTGGTCGCTTCCAGCTTTTTGACACCGGCTGCAATCAAATCATTGATAAGTGTTTGCTTAACCTCAGTCGGTACCGTCGTTGACTCGTTTTGCAAGCCATCGCGTGGACTGACATCAACGATGGTGACATGGCTTGGATATGAATGGTTTGGATACGAGTGGCTCATACTTATCATCCTTTTTATTATTCGTCTTTCTATGAGGCTTTTTTATTAGGCTTCGTCAGCTATGCGCTCTCAGTATTTTCACCAGTATCAATGCGTAATAACTCGTCACCATCAGCGACCAAATCCCCTGCTGCAAATAGCAATTCTGCCACCACGCCATCCGTCGGCGCAGTAATAGTATGCTCTATCTTCATCGCCTCGATGACTGCTAACGGCTCGCCTTTTTTCACAGTATCGCCAACCGCTACTTTAAAGGCAACAACCTGCCCTGGCATCGGTGACTTTAAACTACCGACCGCTGCGGACTCTTCGCCTACGTGCGCCATGATATCAACAAGCGTAATTTCGTCACGGCCACTGTCTGTGAACACATAAACGGTCTCATTAAGTACCCAACTTTGCGCGCTAGTACCTGCACCATCTAACCATAACGTATGATTATTTTCGTCACTACTGGTATAGCTCACCTGACCTTCATAGACTGTTTCGGTCTGAGCAGCTACGTTAATATTGTTATTATCCTGCGTGTTAGCGATTTCTTTTTCAATAACGAGCGTAAAGCTGCTGAGGTTATCGCTGCCCTTTTTGCTATCAGAACAATTCGCATTATGCCAATTGCTCAGGCGGGCAGTATAAGCACTCTCATCATAAACCAAGCTGAATGAGCGAGTGTAATCGTTATAAGCACGGAAGCCAGTAGGTTTGCTAAATGGATCGATATCTGACTCTTGCGTCGCCATCTCACTCGCAAGCTGACGAGTAATGGCGGTCACAACCAGCGTCGATAATGCCAAAGGCTGCTGATTAAAAATCGCATCACGCTCGTGCTCAATCAATGCCGTATCGAGATTGGCTTTGCTAAAAGACGCCGTATTCAAAATATAGCGCAAAAATGCCGCGTTATTCGGCAAACCCACGATACGCGTTTGGGCAAGTGCTCGATCGAGCTTGGCTAATGCTTGCTCTCGCGTTGGCGCATGCACGATGAGCTTGGCAATCATAGAGTCATAGAACGGGCTAATCACATCACCTTCGCGCACGCCATCATCGATACGCACGCCAGTACCATTTTTATCAATCATAAAGGTGCTGTGTTCAGGTTTTTGATACGTAAACAATGTACCTGTCGCTGGCAAGAAGCTATTGTCAGGATTTTCGGCACAGATGCGTGCCTCAATTGCATGACCGTTGATAGTCAGATCGTCTTGAGTTTTTGGCAATGGGTGACCTGCCGCTACCAAGAGCTGCCATTCGACCAAATCAACACCCGTAATCGCTTCACTGACTGGATGCTCAACCTGCAACCGCGTATTCATTTCCATAAAATAAAAATTCATAGCGTCTTCGCGCTGCTCAACGATAAACTCGACCGTGCCTGCGCCGACATAATCGACCGCACGAGCCGCTTCGATGGCAGCGGTGCCCATCGCCTCACGCATCGCAATATCAACACCCGGTGCAGGCGCTTCTTCTAATACTTTTTGGTGACGGCGCTGTACGGAACAATCACGCTCAAACAAATGCACATAGTTGCCATGCGTATCACCAAATACTTGGATTTCGATATGGCGTGGTTTTAATGCGTACTTTTCAACCAACACTTTATCGTCACCGAAGCTCGTAATGGCTTCACGGCGACATGAGTCTAATAAATCCACAAAGTCGCTGCTTTTTTCAACGATACGCATACCTTTACCGCCACCACCAGCGCTGGCTTTAATCAGTACTGGATAGCCAATAGCGTCGGCTTGCTGCTGCAAGAATTGCGCATCTTGATTGTCACCATGATAGCCGGGTATCAGTGGCACGCCAGCTGTTTCCATCAACCGCTTGGATTCAGACTTGCCGCCCATAGCTCGGATAGCATCAGCCGATGGACCGATAAAGACCAGTCCTGCATCCTGACAAGCTTGCGCAAAGTCAGCGTTTTCGCTTAAAAACCCATAACCCGGATGAATCGCTTGTGCGCCAGTCTCAAGCGCTATCGCGATAATCGCATCACCTTTGAGATAGCTGTCTTTTGGTGCCGAACCGCCCAAATAGATCGCCTCATTACAGACAGCCACATGCTTGGCTTCACGATCCGCATCAGAATAAACAGCGACGGTGCTAACACCCAGACGCTTGGCAGTCGCGGCTACTCGGCAGGCAATTTCACCACGGTTGGCAATTAGAATTTTAGAAAACATAACTATCCCTGTGTGTTATCGTTTTTATTTGAGGTCTTATCTATTTACTCATTTATCTCTCGTGCAGTATTAATCTGCCGTCAACCAATTGGGCTTACGTTTTTGCAAAAAGGCTTGCACGCCCTCTTTACCTTGCTCTGATGAGCGAATATCAGCGATGCCTTTTACTGTATCGGCAATCAGCTCATCAGTGATGGGTGCACCAGCGACATCGTGTAATAGCTGCTTGCAGGTTTTGACTGCGTCAGGGCTATTTTTGACGACTTTAC
The DNA here is from genome assembly GCF_040309505.1 of Psychrobacter sp. TB55-MNA-CIBAN-0194. Taxonomy (NCBI): domain Bacteria; kingdom Pseudomonadati; phylum Pseudomonadota; class Gammaproteobacteria; order Moraxellales; family Moraxellaceae; genus Psychrobacter; species Psychrobacter sp. TB55-MNA-CIBAN-0194. The sequence goes on from NZ_JBEOOW010000004.1 coordinate 122,225, forward strand.
TACAAAATATAGCGACCTCATCAGCCAGCCATTCTTCGCTAACACGCTCATGGATAAAGCCAAGCTGACGTGCCTTTTTGGCATCAAACACTTCAGCACTTAAGAAGTAACGCTGCGATGCTCTAGCACCCAGTGATCTGATGACATAAGGGCTGATCGTTGCAGGTGCTAAGCCCAAACGCACTTCGCTTAGGCAGAAGTTTGCAATTTTGACAGCGATGGCCACATCACAAACAGCGACTAAGCCCATGCCACCTGCATAGACATCACCTTGGATTGCCGCAACTGTTGGCTTCGGGCATTCGTAAATAGTTTTGAGCATTTGCGCCAATTTATCAGCATCCGCTAAATTTTCTTCATAGCTATAATCTGCCATGGCACGCATCCAATTCAAATCGGCACCTGCGCAGAATGCCTTGCCAGCAGCCGCTAGTACAATGACACGTACCTCATCATCAGCACCAAGCATATTAAATGCATCAGTTAGCTCAGCAATCATTTCATCATTGAAAGCATTACGTATCTCAGGACGATTTAACGTCACAGTCGCCACGTGCTGTTCTACTTTAACCAGTAGGTTTTTATCACTGTTTTTTTGCATTATTTTCTCTATATTTTTTATGTAAATACTTAAACATACTCTTGGTCAATCCATAATAATGTTAATACAAGGAAACCGAATGTAGATGTACAAATCGTACTTCAAATGAGGTTGACGCAGTAGTAGATTATTATGGGAAGGTCTGAAAATGATTACATTCTAAAAATACCAAACGTCGTCTCTTCAATCGGTGCGTTATAGGCGGCGCTTAACCCTAATGCTAATACATGACGGGTATCAGCAGGGTCAATCACGCCATCATCCCATAGACGTGCGGTGGCATAATATGGATGACCTTGCTTTTCATACATATCGAGAATCGGTGCTTTAAATGCCGCTTCATCCTCATCACTCCACGCCTCGCCTTTACGATCAAAATTGTCACGCTTGACCGTTGCCAAGACCGATGCTGCTTGCTCGCCGCCCATCACCGAGATACGTGCATTTGGCCACATCCATAAGAAGCGCGGACTATAAGCACGACCACACATGCCGTAGTTGCCAGCGCCGAATGAACCACCGACGATGACCGTGAATTTTGGTACTTTAGCATTGGCGACTGCCATGACCATTTTGGCACCATGACGCGCAATACCTTCGTTTTCATATTTGCGACCGACCATAAAGCCAGTGATGTTCTGGAGGAATACCAATGGAATTTTGCGTTTACAGCAAAGCTCGATGAAGTGCGTGCCTTTTTGCGCAGACTCACTAAACAAGATACCGTTGTTGGCGATGATACCAACTGGCATCCCTTCGATATGAGCGAATCCGCAAACCAGCGTCGTGCCAAAGCGTGCTTTGAATTCATCAAAAGCACTGTCATCGACGATACGAGCAATGATTTCTTTGATATCAAATGGCTTGCGCTTATCCGTTGGAATGACGCCGTACAACTCTTTGGCATCATAGCGTGGTGGACGTGGTTTGATTTGATTGGGCACTTGCTTCGCAGGACGATTTAGATGACTAACGATATTTCGCGCAATCGACAACGCATGAGTATCGCTCTGTGCTAAGTGATCGACGACCCCTGACAGACGGGTATGCACATCGCCGCCGCCCAAGTCTTCGGCTGTGACCTCTTCACCTGTCGCCGCTTTTACCAATGGCGGACCACCCAAAAAGATAGTGCCTTGGTCTTTGACGATAATCGACTCGTCACTCATCGCTGGTACATAGGCCCCGCCAGCCGTACAGCTGCCCATGACCACGGCAATCTGTGGAATACCTGCCGCACTCATATTGGCCTGATTAAAGAAGATGCGACCAAAGTGCTCTTTGTCAGGAAACACGTCATCTTGATTGGGTAAGTTAGCACCGCCTGAATCCACCAAATAGACACAAGGCAAGTTATTTTCTTGCGCGATTTCTTGCGCGCGTAGATGTTTTTTGACCGTCATTGGATAGTAAGTACCACCCTTTACCGTGGCATCATTACAGACGATCATACACTCGGTGCCATTAATACGACCGATACCCGCAATCACGCCCGCCGCTGGAATCTCTTCGCCATACATATCGTGCGCTGCCATCGGTGCCACTTCTAAAAATGGCGTACCCACATCGAGCAAACGCTCAACACGCTCACGAGGCAAGAGTTTGCCACGGGCTAAATGCTTGGCACGGGCACGCTCTGAACCGCCTTGCACGACTTTACGCAAGTGACCATATAAGTCATCGACCACCGCTTGCATTGCGGCACTGTTTTGCTGAAATTCAGCGGCGTTTGGACTCAGTTTACTGGTTATGATAGCGCTCATGACATCCCTTTTTCTTTAATGCGTAAATGCGAGTGGCTTTTTTATTTTATGCTTTATTTTAGCTTTTACTCATATATCTTATTCATAAAATAACAGATAAGAATGGTTAAATTTCTACAAACCCAGCTCTTCTTTCATTTGTTCAATGATTTTATATTTCTGAATTTTTCCAGTGATGGTCATCGGATATTCAGTGACAAAGCGATAATAAGTCGGCACCTTATAATGGGCAATATGCTCGCTACAGAACTCGCGAACCTCTTCTTCCGTTAAGCTATCTGCTTCTTTAGGGATAATCCAAGCCGCGAGCACTTCGCCATACTTTTTATCAGGAATACCGACGATTTGCACATCACGAATCTTTGGATGACGATAAAGATAATTTTCGATTTCGACCGGATAGATATTCTCTCCGCCGCGAATCACCATGTCTTTACTACGACCAACGATTTTGACATAACCGTCCTCATCCATCGTAGCCAAATCACCCGTATGCATCCAACCATCTTGGATGGCCGCGCGGGTTTTGAAGCGACTGCCCCAATAGCCTTTCATCACTGAATAACCGCGTGTCAGTAACTCACCCGTCTCCCCCAAGGCTACAGTCTCACCCGTTTCAGTATCGATGACTTTGACCTCAAGCGCAGGCTGCACTAAGCCAACGGTCGATACTTGCTTATCAAGCGGCGTATGTTCATTGGTCTGACAAGATACGGGACTGGTCTCTGTCATGCCATACGCAATGGTGACCTCACTCATGTGCATCTCATCGATGACACGGCGCATGACTTCGATCGGACAACTAGAGCCTGCCATGATGCCAGTACGCAAAGTCGATAAATCAAAGTTTTTAAACTCCGGATGGTCAAGCTCAGCGATAAACATCGTTGGCACACCGTGCAGACCTGTACATTTTTCTTCTTCGACTGCTTGCAAGACGGTTAATGGCTCAAAGCCATCGTTCGGATAAACGATACAGCCGCCATGCGTGAGAATCGCTAGGTTGCCAAGTACCATACCAAAACAATGATAGAGTGGCACTGGAATGCACAACTTATCTTCTTCGGTAAGGTTCATAGCCTCGCCGATGAAGTAACCGTTATTAAGAATATTACGATGGCTTAAGGTTGCCCCTTTTGGCGTACCAGTTGTGCCACTGGTGAACTGGACATTGATGGCATCCGTGTTTTTGAGCTGGGCTTGGCGCTCTGCAACCCGTGGGTCATTGGCATCGCCTTCCGCCATCCATGCAGAGAATTTCTGCATAAAACCAAAGGTCTCTTCACTGTCAGGCTCATCAATCCAAATGATACGCTCAATCGTCGGAATCTCGACCAAATCAAGCTGAGTATAGTCTTTATGATAAATCTCAGGACACAGTTCACTGATGAGACTGGCGTAATCGCTGGTTTTGAAATGACGCATGAGCACAAGCGCTGAGCAGCCCAGTTTATTCAAGGCATATTGCAGCTCAAAGGTACGATAGGCAGGGTTAATATTGACAAGAATGACACCAACTTTTGCCGTCGCTAATTGCATTAATAGCCATTCAGCATTGTTATGTGACCAGATGCCGATACGATCACCGATTTCCAGTCCCATCTCAATCATGCTACTGGCTAGCTGATTGACTTGCTGTTGTAGCTCACGGTAAGTCCAGCGGATGTTTTGATGGCGAGAAACCAAAGCTTCACGCTCTGGATACTTGGATACGATAGCATCAAAAAAGTCACCGATAGTCGCCTCAATAAGCGGCACCTCAGGACCTTTATCATAGCTTTGGGTAAGCGGTGCATTTGCTGAGCGTGCGCCCATATTAATACTAGGAATGCTATTTAAAATAGTATCAAAATCAATGTGAGTCGCATCAAAATCAGAAGTTTGCGTCATAACGAGTCCTTTCGTTTTACTTTTTATCGTATTGGTCATTTATAAATAGTACGTATTGATAGCCTGTAGACCCGTTATTCTTCCTTGAATAGGTCTTATATAGATTGTCACTACTATACCGTTGTAAACAAACAGCTGTCAATCATAGTAATACAATGCGTATCATTTAATTAAACCTTTATCTTATAAAAGATAGGCACTTCACTAAAACTATCATAAAAATATGGCAAATTGTTGACACAAAAAAGCCAATCATACTATGGCTAGTACAATTGGCATTAGTATCAAAATTGCTATTAACATTGCTATCAGCACTGCTATTAATGCTCGATTTAAAAACTGAATCTTTAGAATAAACCCAACTTTACGACCATTTAGTTTTAACAGCCATTAAGCTTTAACGATTGGCGGTAACTTAATGGTCAACGTAGCGCTAACTTCATCACTATCATTAAGCAAGTCCATGACTAACGCTTCATCACTTTCCGTCTTGACCTGCCAGTTGCCAGTCGCTTGCGGCACACCTGTTACCATGACAGAGATTGCTTTGTTTTTCAGGCGAATCATGGGCGGTCTATGCTCATAGCCACTGTGTTCATGACCTAAGATATCATCAGCGATGGTAGCAGCCTGTGCGCGTAATGGAGCCACGTAACGACACGGCACGCCATCGATAGACATGCAGTCACCAATCGCATAAATATTGGCTGTACTGGTACGCAAGGTTGGCGCATCCACCACGATACCAGTGCGACGATTGAACTCGACGCCAGCAGCAGCAGGCAGCTTATCATCGACCGTCAGACCTGTACTGGCAATCACATGATCTACGATGAGCGGTTCAATTGGCTCAGCAGTCGTACTGTCTGTCGCTGATGCTAGCGCCTCATAACTGACCTGCAGTTTCCCATCACTAATACGAGTAATACCAGATACCTGATACCCTCCTAAAAAGTTAATCCCTTGCGACTTGACCGCTTGGGCGATACGAGCCGTCGCTTTTGGCGGTAGCATTTGCGATAGTGGCGCATCGTTTAAATCAATGAGTGTCACCTGATGACCAGCTTTGAGTAAGTCTTCTGCAATCTCCGTCCCAACCATACCTGCACCGACGATGGCAACGTGCTGACTGCCAGTGGCTAACTTTTCTTGCAGCTGTCCAAAACGCTCAATATGATTGACGTGCCAAACTAAATCCTCTGGCAAGCTTTTTGGAAAAATAGGATGCGCACCCATCGCCAGTACTAACTTGCCATAACTGATCGTGGCGTAATTGGTATAAACAGGATCTGAGCGCAGTGCAGAGAATAACTGTAATTCTTGAGTTGTCGTATCAACATCCGTTACTTGCGTGTTAGCAAGTAGCTTAACATTTGCAGCCTCTGCCGCATCAACACCAGTCGCTCTTACCAAGTCTGCCGCACTTTTCTTTTGGCTAATGGCCATTGTCAGCATTGGCTTGTGATAACGGTCGCCACTGTCAGCAGTAATTAAGGTAATCGGGATGTCTTTGTCTTTTGCACGAATGGCATCAATCACATGCCAGCCTGCCAAACCTGCACCAATAATGACGATACCGTTGTTTGATACTTCTGAGTTTTCAGCGCTCATATTAGCTCCAATATAAATAAGAGATTATTTTAGTTGTTAGAATATTAATCGCTATTGTATCAGTAAACAGCCATGCACTCATCTATCCAATAACTCACTTAATTAGTTAATATCGAACTCCATGCGATGTGCTGTTGCACGCATGGTTTCACTATCTATTAGTTTTTCGATACAGTATAGACTTGCATGGATGCCTGCACTTATTCCCGCTGATGTGACAATATTACATGTATCATCACTGGCATCTACAAAGCGAGTATCAGAGATAACGTTGATACTCGCTTTGTAGATGCCAGATTATCCAAATCCATCCAATGCGTGGTGGCTGACCTACCAGCCAGCAAACCTGCTTCTGCCAATAGTAACGCTCCTGTACACACTGAAAGTGTAAGCTCTGCCAAATTTTCTTGAGTCTTGATCCAGTCAATCACTACTTTATTATGTATTTCTATTTTTTCAGCACCATAACCACCAGGGATTATTAGTACATCAATGTCTGGATGGTTGGTAAAATTATAATCAGGAATAACTTGCAGACCATTCCTAGCAGATATTGGCGCTTGGTTCTCAGCTATAGTGATAACGTCAAAATACTTATTGTTATCAGCATTTTCAGCTAATGAAAACACCTCAAAAGGTCCTGCAAAGTCCAATACCTCTACTTCATTAAACAGTAGTATGCCAACAGTTCGCTTTAGCGTCATAATCAATCCTAATTAAGTTGATATCATTAAGTAAAATTAAATCCGTCAGTATCATAAACACTATATTTTCAAGCTTGTCTAATCAATTAGCTTAGCCATTTCATCTGCCTTTTCCGTTTGCAGTCGCCCTAGTCCTGCGATTATGCCTGCTCTATTTTCAGCAGTCTTATTTTGACTAAGTTTAAACTGTGCTTGAACATCCGTGATATTGATGCGAATACCAACAATCGCTCGACAAAGTGCTTGAATGTAGTTCACTGGCGCATCACTAAGTGACCATGGAATAGGTTGGTTGGCTTCAAAATCTGTGGTTAGCTTCGTTAAGATTTCAATCAGCATTTCAGGCTCAGTTATCAGGTGAACTAATCCTGTGATATGCACGCTACGATAGTTCCATGTAGGCACTTCTTTATGAGTTATTGCTTTACTTGGATACCAATTGGGGCTGATGTAATGACCAGCATCTTGAAATATAACCAGCCATGGTGCATCAATATTATCACTATTGTTCAAAGTGTTTATTTTAGCAATGTGCCCATATAGACAACCGTATTCACTGCCATCATCTTGCCAGTACATAGGAATATGATAAGCATCTAGTCCAGTATTTGTTTGTACGATGATAGTAGCTTGAGGCTGCTCTTTGATAAAGGCTTTTATAGTCTCAAAGTCTTCCTCTTTAAATGCTTTGGGGGTGAACATCATAGGCTCCAAGTCGTTTTTCAAATAGCTATACGAAAGAAACTGAATACAAAGCGCCCCATTAAAGATAGCCTTTAACTGTCTTTAATAGGGCGCTTTGTATAACCAGTAGCAGTGGAAAGAAAAATAAGTTTTAGAACGTGTCTTTATGTTAGAAACAGCGCTATAGATAATCGTAAATCAAAATCTATTTAATGATTGAGGATCTTCGATAAGAACTGCTGTGCACGCTCACTTTTCGCACCTTCAAAAAACTCATCCTTACTACAGTTCTCAACAATATGACCTTCATCCATAAAGATAATACGATTGGCTACCTGACTGGCAAAGCCCATTTCATGCGTCACACACATCATCGTCATACCATCACGAGTCAGCTCCACCATCACATCGAGCACTTCTTGAATCATTTCAGGATCGAGTGCTGAGGTTGGCTCATCGAACAACATTGCTATGGGATCCATCGCAAGCGCACGCGCAATGGCGACTCGCTGCTGTTGACCACCTGATAGCTCAGCAGGATATTTATTGGCTTGAACGGTCAACCCTACTCGATCTAAATAAGCCATTGCCTTTTGCTTGGCTTCCGCTTCTTTACGACCCAATACTTTAATTTGTGCAACCATTAAATTATCAATGATGGTCAAATGAGGGAATAGCTCAAAATGCTGAAACACCATGCCGACACGGCTACGTAGCTTAGGTAAGTTGGTTTTTGGATCACCGACAGAGATGCCGTTGACCATGATATTGCCTTTTTGAAAGGGCTCTAGCCCGTTCACTGTCTTAATCAAGGTGGACTTACCGCTACCCGATGGACCACAGACCACGACGACGTCACCTTTGTGGACATGAGCGGTACAGTCAGTCAGCACCTGAAAGTCGCCATACCACTTGCTAACGCTATCTATCTCAACGACCATCTCATTGCTAGCATGACCACTGTCTGTGACCAGCCCACCAAAGTCATTTATAAACGTTTTAGCATTATTCATCGTTGGCTCCTAGCCTTATTCTTAATCTTGCCCAATTGCATTCAGTCAAAATATAGTCAATTCTCTATAAAAGAGTTACCGCGTTAACCTCGCTTGAAGTATTACATATACATCTTCACTCGGTTGCCTTGTCTCTCTTTTAAACTGAATCAACGATACATTGATAACAAATGCAGTTAAATTTTGAAAGCATTAGAGCCTATCAAGTGAGATCAGATAACCATGTTCAGATAATCATGCATTGATCGACTCTAACGCTTAACAGTCCTTTATTAAAACCTTAACCTTTTCTGTACGCGTTGTACACCGACTGAAGCTGCCAAGCTCAAGACAAAATACACAGCACCAGCGCCTAAGATGTAAGGCGTCAATAGACCCATTAGTTCACCACGTACGTATGCCGCTCGGAAGAAGTCAGTCAGACCAATAGCGAACACTAAAGTCGTATCTTGGAATAAGATAATACACTGCTGCAATATGAGCGGCAGCATCTTACGAAAGGCTTGTGGCAAAATCACCAGACGCATCGTCTGCCCATAAGTCATGCCCAATGCTTTTGCCGCATTAACCTGACCACTACCGATAGACTGAATACCTGCACGGACGACTTCTGAGAAGTAAGCCGCTTCGAACATCATAAAGGCGACAACACAAGAGGCAAAGGCTGCATCTAGTTGTAAATACTTACCCGCTGCCCAAAAATAAATCATCGGGACGGCAAAGTAGAACCACAGTAGCACCAGCAGTAACGGTACGGATCTAAAATAATTAACATATAACTTGGCGGGAATCTCTAATGCTTTGATACCTGATAAGCGCATGAGCGCCAATACAGTACCTAAGCTGATACCACCGATAATAGCCAAAAATAGGACTTTTAGCGTGGTAATCATGCCACCCATTAAGCCTGGATACGCGGTCGCAAGTTCGGTCATCATACTCATTTCTGACTCCCTGCGATAAGCCCTGGTACTCTTAATTTACGTTCGATCAGACCCATAATAGCGATTAGCGAGAGATTAAAGACGAGGTAAACAATCGTCGCATAAGTATAAATCTCAAGGCTATTCTGTGTGTATTCGCTGATGGTTTTGGTTTGACTGATGAGCTCCATGACGCCGACTAATGAGGCGACAGAGGCATTTTTAAAACAGTTGGTCAGCTCAGAGCTAAGCGGCGGTAAGATAATACGAAATGCTTGCGGTAGCAGTACTTGCTTGTAAGCTTGTGGAATAGTGAAGCCTAGCGCATACGCTGCGTTTATCTGTCCTTTTGGTAGCGACTCGATACCGGTACGTACTTGCTCGACAATACGAGCTGCTGTAAACAGTCCTAAACCAATACTGGCTGAGAGCATCGCGGATGTATTCGGCGATAGATCTCTAAACCACCATTCTTGTAGCGCTGGCGTCAACCAACCAGGTGCCACATAAAACCAAAAAAATAGCTGCACAAGCAGCGGAATATTACGAAAAAAGGTCACATAAGCGGTGCCAATGCGACGAGCTGTTTTGTTAGGTAAGGTACGCATAATACCGAAGACAGTACCGACGACCATAGCAATGGTCCAAGCAATACTACCAATCAGTAATAACCAGCCAAGACCAGTAATCATCCAGTGGATATACAGCTCGTTGCCAATACCCGTATGCTCAAAGAGCACACCCCAGTTCCAGCTATAATTCATGATTGTCTCTCCGAACAGCGATTGAAAAACTTACGTGTCAGATGAGCGATAAGTTCGTTCTGAACACGTAAGCAAGCTAGATTGAAGGACAAATACTACTGTGCTGCTGCTACTTTTGGCTGATCGCTATCATGCGGATTGGCGATAAGTGCTTTTAGGTTATCTGACATCTCAAAGTTCAAGTTGACATTCTTTGGTGGAATTGGGTTTAGGAACCACTTGTCATAGATACTATTGATTTCGCCTGAGCTAAAGGTTTTGTTCAGCGCGTCGTTTACAACTGTTTTGAATTCAGCATCGTCTTTACGCATCATACAACCATAAATTTCAAACGATTGCGGCGTACCAACGATAACCCATTCATCAGGATTTTTAGCTTTGGCTTTTTCGCCTGCTAGCAATACATCATCCATCATAAACGCATCAGCACGGCCGCTTTCTAACATCAAGAAACCTTCGCCATGATCTTTAGCAGAGATGATATCGGTATCCATCTTTTTCTCGTCATTATACTGACGAATATAACGCTCTGAAGTCGTACCAGCGGTAGTCACTAGTCGCTTACCTTTTAGGTCTTCAAAGTCATTGATACCAGAATCTGCTTTGGTCAATAGACGGGTGCCAATCTCAAAGAAACCATTAGAGAAAGCCACTTGCTCTTGACGCTCGACATTATTGGTTGTTGAACCACACTCAAAGTCGACTGTACCGTTTTGGACCAAAGGAATACGAGTTTGTGAGGTGATGAGGTTATAACGAACTTCTAGATCTGGCATGTTGAGTTTTTCTTTAATACCCTCAACCACCTTCATCTCTAGATCATGTGCATAGCCCATAGGCTGATTAGGATCATCGGCAACATATGAAAAAGGAATAGAAGAATCACGATAGCCGACAACGATAGTGCCAGAGTCTTTAATTTTTTGTAGCGTACCATTCATGGTTTCTGTCGCTGCTGCATCATCTGCTGGCGCGTCAGTGCTAGTGTCGCTGCTGTTATTACAGCCTGTTAGGCCTAATGCCACTAGAGCAGCTAAAGTCAACGGTTTAGAAAAGAAGTAAGTCATGAAAAACATCCTTTATCACATTATTACGAGATTTAATGAGTGTTGGACAACATAGTGCTTATTGCCTAACCTAGTTACCATGTATCCATACGGTTGTTGCTGTTGTTTATCACAATGCAACTGAATGTTACTGTACAACAAATTTAATGCTGGTAGTAAACTTTTTTAGTAAAGGATTCATTTTTCCACATATGTACGTTTCAGCAGGTGCAGCCACCTCATCGCTGTCATATATCTATAGCTATGTCGGTCAAGACAATTAATTTTTCACAGATTCATCCTAACGTTATGCCATACAGATACGACCTATGAGTGACTTTCTTACACCAAAACTAGGTATAGTTGGTAATATTTAGACTGATAATAAACCATAAATATATGCAAACTGTACGAGAGAGATGATTGATAAATCACGATGAATCCCCATAAAGCAAACAACTTCTTAATACTACACATGACCTATGACACAAGACACTCAAGCCCCAAATACGGATAGCCAAGCCGCTAGCAACCATCATGACAACGACGTGCGCCAACGCTTCTTTATCGAAGACTCTCCCGTACGTGGTGATGTGGTGCGCCTATCACGCAGCTACGCGAGCACGATTGCACAAAAGCCTTATCCCGAAGCCATCAAACGCTTATTGGGTGAGATGCTGACGGCTGCCAGTTTGCTCATCAGCACGGTCAAAATAAATGGCCGTTTGTCCATTCAGCTACAGTCATCAGACAGCGACAGCTTGCTCAACTGGGCAATGGCAGAGTGCGATCAAAACGGTGTCATCCGCGCGCTTGCTAGCTGGAAAGCTGAAACGGATGAGCAAGTACAAGCGTGGGACAATATGATCCATGCCAAAGAAGCCTTTGCTGAACTAGGCGAACCTGGACAAGGCGTATTGTTTATCAATATTCAGCCTGAAGGTGGCGAGCCATATCAAGGTATCGTTGAGCGTAGCCATGACAATTTGGCTGACTGCTTGGCGCATTATCAAAAGCAATCTGCACAAATTCCAACGTTGATTAATCTGGCGTCTGATGGCCTGCAAGCGGGTGGTATATTGGTACAGATGCTGCCTCGTACTGCCGCAGAGACTTATGAAGTTGAGCAAAACGAAGATGCTGGTATCGATGATGATTTATGGATACGTTTGTCTGTATTGACGCGTACAGTCAAGGCCGAAGAGCTGACCACCCTCGATGCTAACGAGATTCTATATCGCTTGTATCATGAAGAAAACATCGTCGCACCTGAACCTGCGCCGTTATCATTTGGTTGTACCTGCTCACGCGAAAAATGTGAGATGGCCATTGAGCAAGTCGGCGAAGTAGAAGCATTAGATATCGTGGAAGAGCAAGGCGGCACGTTTGAGATGGATTGCGGATTTTGCGGTGAAGTCTACAAGTTTAATAAAAATGATGTCGCAGCGATATTTGCTGAGTAGTCGTTTGTCACTACACATTCGCTTTTATAGAAAAACAAAAACCCCTCAAGCGTGATGCTTGAGGGGTTTTTGTTTTATACTAAGTCTTTAAAATATGGGTATTTGCTATGAATGATTTTTGGCAAGAGTTGATTATAGGTAATGCTGTTTTAGTTGGCTTAATTACTTATATAGGCAAAATATACCTAGAAAGAATTGGTCGCAAAGAACAAGCAGCTATTGATGAGCGACTAAAACGACTTGAACAAGATCACGAGAAAATATTAAATAAAGACGAACATTTTCATCAGGTTACCCTAGATACTTATCAAGAAATATTTAAGAAGAAGATAGAAGTTTATGATGAGCTTACACGCTTAAAATCTTTATACATCAATCATAACTCTATTGTTATCTCTCTTAGAAACAACAAAGATTTTCTAAATGAGCAATACTATGATAGCAGCAAAGGCATTGAATGCTATAGTCTATTACTCCAGATGTATGCATATACTATCAAGAGCCAATTATACATCAGTACAAAATTATTAGAAAAATTCACTGAATGGATGAATAAAAAGAATGACCTACATGCTACATATATAGCTGAAACTCTACCTCATGTTAATGAAGAAAATATAGAAAACTATGTAGGTGATAATTTGAAAGCTACCATGATTGAGTTTGATGGACGCTCTACACACATCTTGGAAGAAAATATCAACGAAATATTTTCTCAAATTGATGAGGATATAAAGTTTGTGAAAGGTAAACATGGGTTTTGATTGCTAGTGTATATATACTTAGCTATTAGTGTAGATAGCCCGAAAAAAAACTTAAAATCCTTTAAAACACCAGAAATTTAATTAGCCGATATGCTACTCGCCTTCTCAATTAAATATAGTTACATTGATGGGTTAAATTCAAAACATACCTATCTACACCGCCACATCCCAACTTCTAGGATAAGAATATATCCGATCTTCACCCGTATAGTCACGCTGACCATTATCCAGTAACCATGCAACCACTTGCTCACGCACTCTTCTACTATTGATTAGATTCATATGGCTCACCCCATAAAACACTGCTTTGTGACCATCTGGCACAAACAGCGCATGCTCAGTATCATCTTCACCTAGCGCAGAGGCTACCGACACCAGACCATCACCTAACAAGTCCGTCATCTTAGAGTCATAGTGCGTCTCGACCAAGGCACTGGCGACAAAGTAGGTTTTGATACCACTTGGCAAACCCGTAGGATGACGAAAGTCTTGTGGCAGCACACTACGTCCTTCTAAAGATTTCCAATCAACATCACGGATACTGCCATGACGCAGATCAATGATACCCGCACTACGCATATCACCTAGCTTTGCAAGCGAGCCTGCAAACGGCAGCTTGGCAATAATTTCTTGCACGTAATTGCCAATACGTTCGAGCACGGCACCGTGATGTGGCGAGCCTAGCGTGATGAGATTACCGACTCGCTTCACCCAATCCAAGTGATCTTGCTCACCGTAAAACAGCGCACTGCGAGAGACCAAGCCGCCCATACTATGACCAACCAAATCTATCTGACTGATATTAGGGTTGTCATCGACCAACTCTTGCAATATTCGGCAAAACTTACGACCGCTGCGTGAGATGCGTCGACCCGTATTATAATCAAGATATAGCACTGTGGTATCAGGCTGGCTAAGACTAATCGCACTACCAAGACCATTACCCTCTTGTGATTGCCAACTCAAATGGCTCATGCATAGACCATGACATAGGATGACCACGCGCCCTGATAGTTTTTCACGTTCTGGCAGTTTTTCATGTTCTGACAGTACTTCACATTGCGGATTGCCGTCTTTATCGTATAGCACCATCGGAATGGCGAGCGGGTTTTGGCTATTGACCAAATGATCGCCCATGACGCCATTTAACACATTGACCAGTTTTTTTAAGGACTCAGGCAATGGCTGAGACGTCTTTTGCATAATAATGTTTTTATATACTCTGAGCACCGATGCCAGATTATTACCCACCATCAGCATGACATGACGTATCGTGCCATAAATGCGGCCAGTGATACCGCGCTGCCACTTGTTTAGATGGTTTTCGTTGAAACGACCTAGAGGGCGCAAAATCACTTCGCGGTGAATGGCTTCTACAATATCAGTCACCTCTACCACACCAACCGTCGCAAGCTGCGCTAAGCCTTCAAAAAAATCCGTCAAAGACACGGGTTTCGTTATCGTTTCTTGACTACCATCGGCTAATAGTTTGACCAACTCATCCACGTCAATGGCTTCGAGTTGGTCTATCTGCTCATACAAATCACTGTGCAGTGGCGCGCTGTTGTCTGGTATAAAATGTGCTTCAAGTTCGTGTCGAATAGTATCGCTGTCGTCACGACCAATGCTATCGCTTACACGGTCTTTATAACGCAAGTTTGGAGGGTTCATCATGTTGCTCATAGCGTTCATTGTGTTGGCACATTTAGCGAAAAGGATAGTTTTCTATACTAGTCTTTAAATAGTGTAAATAGAAGAAATCATTGGATTTTGAAGTGTATTAATTGTTAGGAAATATTGTTGGAAAGGACTGATAGGCAGTTGATGTTGCTTGTTTTTTTAATATAGCCAACGAACTGCCAAACCGCTACGGTGTTACTCTCCTTAGATGCCCTACTTGTAAAATCTGCAGCCAGCTGCCTTGTACCCATTTCAGAGTTCTTTGACTATGCTGTGCCCCAACACAAAAATCCCAAGCCATTGCTTGAGATTTGATGTAGGTGAGTCATTTAGCGATAATTTAGAAATAGCGCTTTACGAGAACGATTCTGCCAATATCACATCACCATCATTTTTGGTAATCATTACCGTAGCAGATCTTGGCGTACTACCGCCTTTGACTGCGCCCCAAGCATTACCAGGGTGCTGAATGTTGATAAACAAGGTTTTAAAATCTGGTGTCATGGTGATACCTGTCACCTCACAGCCTTCAGGACCGACAAAGAAACGCTTAAGATTGTCATCAGTCGCTGCTGAGCCTATACGAGTTTGTTGCCCTGTCGAGGCTGTTTTAACTGATCCATCATTCACTTTACCGGGCAATGCTGCCAATAGCATACAGTTGGTCGTGTCTGTATATGCACCATCATCTGTTTGAATCCACAATACGCCGCGCGGGTCAAAAAACAAACCGTCTGGAGAAGACAAATCGTTATTAGCATTCAATCCTGATAGGTTTTCTGCAGACTTGTCACTAGGTGACGCAAATAGATAAATGTCCCACTCAAAACTGGTGGCTGCATGATCACCATTTGTTTCGGCCCAGCGGATGATATGACCATTATCATTACCAGCGGCTTTACCGTTCACATTATAACTGCGAGGATTACTGGCTGAAACAGGCTGATCGTCATCGACGCCGCGGTTTTTATTATTGGTCAAGGTTACATATACTTCACCAGTGACGGGGCTGACCGATACCCATTCAGGGCGATCCATCTTCGTCGCACCCAACACATCGGCAGCTGCACGCGCAAAAACCAATACGTCATCTTGACCATTAAACGGCAGCACACTGTTGGTATTGTCTAATCCATTTTGACCATAAACTAATGGCTGCCATGTGCCACTGCCATCTTCATTAAAGATTGCCGTGTATAGCGTGCCTTCGTTCATGTATTTGTCACCCGCTTTTAGGCCGCCACCGATATCACTTTTTGACCACTTGGCTTTTGACACGAACTTATAAATATACTCACCGCGTGAGTCATCACCCATATAAAACACAACAGGGCGACCTTGTTTCACAGGTGCAAACGCACAGTTTT
The DNA here is from genome assembly GCF_040309505.1 of Psychrobacter sp. TB55-MNA-CIBAN-0194. Taxonomy (NCBI): domain Bacteria; kingdom Pseudomonadati; phylum Pseudomonadota; class Gammaproteobacteria; order Moraxellales; family Moraxellaceae; genus Psychrobacter; species Psychrobacter sp. TB55-MNA-CIBAN-0194. Next base: position 138,498 of record NZ_JBEOOW010000004.1, read on the forward strand.
CATGAGCAAAACGACCCAAAGCTGTACGTTTTTGAGGCATAGCATTTTTATCAAACGGGTCAATTTCGGTGATATAGCCAAAGGTATTAAATGCATTACGATAATCATCAATGGCCGTTTTACCTGCGACGGTCATGTTCCAGCGCGCAAACTCGTCAGTCATGGTAGCGTCTGCTGCTTTTGGTGTATGCCACAAGTAACCCCAAGTAGCATGGTCTTCTTTTGCACCATAACGCTCGCGGCCATAATTTTGGGCAGCACTTAATTGGCTGGCATCTTTACCGCGTGCGAAAACTCCTAAGAAATTCTCTTCGGTGGTCAAATAAGTACCCCAAGGCGACAATCCCGCCCCGCAGTTGTTATTGATGCCACGTGTTTTTAAGCCAGTAGGGTCAAATTTAGTCTTGACCAAATCAGACCCTGCAACAGGGCCAGTGAGCTGTGATGGAGTACTACTGGTGATGCGGCGGTTATATTTAGAGTCTCGAACCATCTCGTAACCCTTACCACTAGCGCGGCGCTTCATCTCAACCACAGAAACACCGTGACAATTTACCTCGCGGCGCACATCAGTAGCACGGCGAACTTCTTGAAAAATAGGCTCAGCACTGCTGTCTTTTTTTACATCATAGCCAAACGGGCTTAATTCGGCGCTGTTCACGTATTCATGATTCATGACTAGCAAGCCGCTTTCAGAGGCTTTGACATCGTAATTATTACCTGTTTTGCCAAAAAACCACATGCCATCATGATTGTCACCCATGCGCCAGTCAAATGATTCAGCAGATTGCTCACGGTTGTCTTTCCAGTCCTCGATTCCCGACATCAGTGGCGTACCAAGTGGCAATATCATTTCTGCCTTGTAGCCGTCAGCCACGCTCATTTCTGCTGCGGTCGAATGTGCCACTGCGGTGAATTTTAATGTTTCTGGGCGGCTTCGATTACCATGTGCTGGAACAGCGGCATCATCGCCACTACGAACTGTCATGGTGCTATTAGCGTTTTTAGTATGACCAACCAGTGGCAATGTACCAAAGAAAGCGGCAGCGGTTAATCCTGTACCACCTTTTAATAAACTGCGGCGGTTCAATCGACGACTGATAATGGTTTGAAAATCCATATTATTAGTAGGATTAGAATCTTCAACGACTTCATGAGCGAGGTTTTGATTGTTGTTTACTTGCTGATCGTTATTTACTGGCTTATTGCTTAATAGGGTCATTATCAGTCACCTTGCTATTCGGCTGGATTGTCATAAAAAACATTATGGCACTGCTATTAACAGCACCAAAAAAATATGAAGTAGCCGCTATCCTACTCAGCATTCATGACAGTATGTTGAACGTTAGATGACAATCTGATGACAAGAAGTTTTGGTGATGATAGAAAACAAAAAAATCCCAAGCGCTAACTTGGGATTTTTTGATATTTATTTGATACTAACCGTGGGCTGAGCAAGTTTACTGTACTTGTGATACCCACTCATGTGCGCCTAACTTAAGTTTTACTTGATCACCGGCTTGCAATATACCAACACCACTTGGGGTGCCAGTCATAATCACATCGCCTGCTTGTAAGCTAAACGCGTGGCTAATTTCTGCAAGTAACTCGTAAACTGAAAACAGCATTAAGGCGCTATCACCATCTTGCTTGAGCTCATCATTGATGATGAGCTGATAGTTTACTTGGCTAAAATCCCCAAAGGCTTGTGGATCAACCCAATCAGCCAAGACACAAGAGCCATCAAAGCACTTGGCACGCTCCCATGGATGACCTTTTTCTTTTAGCTTACTTTGCAAGTCACGTAACGTTAAGTCCAATCCCAACGTTACACCACCAATCGCTTGCTTGGCTTGCTCAGCAGTTGCCGCAGATAGATCCGCTGACAGCTGAATACAAAGCTCCGCTTCGTAATGCGTATCGCCATATACTGCTGAATCAGGACGAGCAATGGCATTGCGTGTACTGACTACTGACGATGCAGGCTTCATAAATAAGATGGGCGATTTCGGTATCTCATTTCCCAACTCGCGGGCATGTTCGGCATAATTACGACCAACACAGACCACCTTACCGATGGGGGCACGCAATCTGTTATTAACATTGGCGACACTGGTATCATCATGGACGCTAGTAGAAATCGCATCGGCTAAAGACATATGTGGTGACTGGCTCATAATAGGCGCTCACAGCAAATTATTGTTATTTTCGTAAATGTACATACCGCACTATTTAGTCTAGGGCGTGTATCACTATTATGCTTATGATAAATAATTTTTGCCACAACTTCTTAAGGAATCGTACTGGTAATCACGTCTGGTGGTACATAGCTTGTGTGGCGATTCATTCTCTTTTCAAACAATCTAAAGCTAAACAAAATCACCCATGACAATAGCAGATACACGATACCAGCAGCGAAGAACAATTCCATCAAGGTATAAGTACGCGCACTAATCGTACGAGCAACACCTGTGATATCCATCAACGCAATGGTAGATGCCAATGCACTACCTTTTAGCATAAAGATGACTTCGTTACTGTAGGCTGGAATCACGATACCAAAGGCACGAGGCAACGTAATACGTGTCAGCTTCTGCCACTTTGACATGCCAATAGCATCAGCCGCTTCCAACTCACCAACAGGAATAGTCTGAATCGCACCGCGAATGATTTCTGCTAAATAAGCACTGGTATTCAGAGTGAAAGCAATAATGGCACACCAATACGCTTGGCTAAGTACGGGTTCCCATAAAAACGATTCACGTACTGCCTCGAACTGACCCAGACCATAATAAATCAAAAATATCTGTACCAGTAGCGGCGTGCCACGGAAAAAGAAAATATAAGAGAATGGTAGTATTTGCACCAGCCAGCTCTTTGACAAGCGTAACTGCGCTAAAACCAAACCAAAAAATAGACCGATAATACCGGAGACAACGACCAGCTGTGCGGTCAACACAGCGCCCTCTAATAACTCAGGAATATTATCAAAAATGACCTGCCAATTCCAATCCATAGTATCTCTCCCTTTATCCTATGGTCGATTGACGATGAGTGGACTGACGGCTCAGCTTTTTAGCATAGCGTGCTGCTGGATTGGCGCGCCATTCAAGCCACATCATAAAGCCAGTAATCAACATGGTCAGACCCAAATAAATAATCGCTGCTGCCATATAAAAAGTAAAGGGCTGCTGCGTTGATTGAGCGGCACGTGATGACTGATACATAATGTCTTTGAGGCCTATGACCGATACCAATGCGGTATCTTTGAGCAAGACCAAAAACAAATTGCCCAATCCTGGCAACGCAATCTGCCAAACTTGTGGCAAAGTAATACGATAAAACGTCTGAAAAGGACGCATACCAATCGCTTGCGCCGCTTCACGTTGTCCGATGGGAATCTCTTGAATTGACATGCGAAAGATTTCAGTCGCATAAGCGCCAAAAGCAATCGATAGCGCCATTACGCCACCCCAAAAGGCACTAATCTCAACGTATTCGTTATAGCCGAATTTTTTGAGAATCGTCATCAGCAGTATCGAGCCGCCATAATAGATGAACAGCACCAATAGCAACTCAGGGATACCACGCATCGTCGCCGTATATACAGTCGCAAGCTTACGTAGCAGCCAGACATTAGACAGCTTAGCGGTCGCACCAAGCAAGCCCAAAGCCATACCAATAATTAAACTGGTAACGGCAAGCTTGATGGTGACGGTAGCGCCGCTCAGTAGTAGCGCGCCAAATCCTTGTAAATCAAACACAATTATCCACTCTGTCTCTTTATATTAGCAATTTGCAAAATATGAGTTAAAAGAATCAGCATCAATAGCTGAGCGCTACTAATAATCGTATTTTATACCAAATTAGGTATGGGTATTTTGCGTCATATATTAACGTCAAAATGATACGAAAATTACTGCGAAAATTGACGCGGTAGAAATGAGGGCTGATTTTATCATATTCACTGCAAGCTATGTTAATACTCACATGTAAAAGCAGTGCCTAAATAGGCACTTATCTTCTTAAAAACGAGTCAAATCAGGACTGTTTTTATAAACCAAGCAGTCAATATAGCGAATATCCAACTATTTTTTAGAAAAAAAGAAGGGCACTACCATTAAGGCAATACCCTTCTTACTGATTAAATCAAAAACTAGCTGATGAGACATAACCATTTAAACGGTTGTTAATTCAGATTATGGCTACTCGCTCAATAAAGTATTTAGCGAGTTATCGAACAAGTCACTGAGCAAATCACTGAACAATTTACTTAGCTTACTCGGCAGGTTCCGCTACCGTATCAGTCTCAGTTGCTGTTGTGGTACTGGTTTCTGGCACCGCAAAATATTTGTTATTGATATCATCATAAGTGCCATTTGCTTTAATATTGGCTAACGCCTGATTGATCTTTGCTTGTAGTTCGTCACCTGGACGAACCGCGATGGCAAAGTTGTCATTGATATCAATCTCTTCACCTTTGAGCCCATACTGACTGCCTGATGTTGAACCAAGCCACTCTAGTGCTGGCAATTTATCAGATACCATTGCATCAACACGGTTTGAGCCCAAATCCAAAAACGCATTACTGAGCGTATCATACAGCTTCATATCAGCGTCTGGATATGCCTTCTCAAACCACTGCGAAGAGATGGTCGAGCGCTGAGCAGCGATAGAGTTTGCATTGATATCACTACTATTACTAGGATCAAAACTGCTGTCTTTTTTGGCTAAAAAAACCAACGTATTGCTAAAGTATGGCTCAGTAAAGCTGACTTGTTGCTCACGCTCAGGGGTGACTGACATAGCCGCCACAATCGCATCATATTTACCTGCCTTTAGACCGGGAATAATACCGTCCCAATCTTGCGCCGTAATTTCACAAGTCATCTTCATATCGGCACAGAGAGCATTGGCAATATCTACATCAAAACCACCAAGAGTGCCATCCGCATTGGTATAGTTAAAAGGCGCATAAGCACCCTCAGTACCAATACGTAGCACTTCACCCGTCGTTTCTGCCTCAGCAATCACTTGAGTGGCATCATCACTCGCATCATCTTGACCATTACTACAGCCTGCTAAAGTTAAAAGCGCAGCCATCGTCACTAAAGGCACTGAAAATCGTCGTGCCTTTATACCATTGATAACTGATGCGTTCGTGACTGCATTGTGTTGGTCAAAATGGTTTTTCATGATCATCCTTGGAGTTTGTTAATAGAAATATTGCTCATCGCTATCGGTTCACGGTACTGTATTTGTTCACGATACTATTGTTCACGGCACTATTGCTCACGGTACTGCGACCTCACCCTTGTATCAGCTAAAGATAGTGATAAACGGTGAGATACATCAGTAGTCGCTTGCGGCTGTTTTTCTTCAGCAATTATTTTTCTTCAGTAGCCATCGCATCAGCTGGCGCTTCTTCGACACTATCAGTTGTTGCTACTGCTTTTTGTGCGGCAGCCGTTGAGCTAGTACCAAAATAGCTACCAGTGATCTGATCATAGGTACCGTTGTCTTTTAGCTCAGCCAAAGCAGTATTGAATTTAGCCACTAATGGATCACCTTTACGGAATGCAATACCCATAGCATCTTCTTCAGTGCTGATTTCTTGACCTTTTACTTCATAGTCTTTGCCAGCGTCAGTTTTTAGCCAATCGTTACCAGTGACTTTGTCAGACATCATCGCGCGCACACGACCTGAAGTCAGATCCAAATACGCATTATCTTGAGTGTCATAGAGCTTGATGTCAGCTTCGGTATGCTCATCTTGTAAGTACTGTGAAGAGACTGTTGAACGCTGCGCAGCAATAGGCTGATTGTTTAGATCAGCAACGCTGATATCGTCGCCTTTTTTACCAATCAAGATAATACCGGTATGAAAGTACGGCTCACTGAAATCCACGACTTCTTTACGCTCAGAGGTGATCGACATACCAGCGATGATTGCATCAAATTTTTGTGCATTTAGGCCAGGGATTAGACCATCCCAATCTTGAGAAATAACTTCACACTCAGCTTTCATTTGCGCACATAACGCATCGACCAGCTCAATCTCATAGCCAATCAGTTTGCCATCAGCATCGGTATAGCTAAATGGCTTATAGCTCGACTCTGTCGCAATTTTAATGTTTAAAGGCGCATCGCTAGCTGTATCAGCTTCAGCGCTTTCTGCTGGTGCTGAACTATTATTACAACCTGCCAGCATAAGCATTGCAGCACTTAGTGGGGCAAGCCATAATGCTTTTTTACCCATTGATGATGTCATTGAATTTGTCATTCTCGTTGTTCCTTAATATAGTTACTAGCCGGTAGTCACTCATGACTGATGTATGAAAGCTCATTTATTACAGCTTATTGACCAAAGTTCGCCTGCTCAAGACGAGCCAGCTCACCGTTACTACGGATTTCACTTAAGGCTTTGTCAAAATCAGCTTTGAGTGCATCACCTTTACGGACAGCAATAGCAATATTGTCGTTGTTATCAATTTCATCGCCAACGATACCGAAGCCTTCAGTATTATCCGCTAACCATGATTTAGCAGAAACTTTTTCAGCCAATACGGCATCACTACGACCAGATTTTAGATCCAAGTAAGCATTGTCATAGTTGTCATACAACTGCACGGTATTACCGTCTTTGCCTTCATAGTTATCTTGTAGATAAGCGCCAGGCGTGGTTGAACGTTGGCCACCAAGGGTCAAACCTTTGATCGACATAGGGTCAAAACCACCAGTGCTATCCGTCAACCATACCATTGTGTTGGCGAAGTAAGGCTCGCTGAAGTCTACTTTCTCTTGACGTTCAGGCGTAATCGACATACCTGCGATTACGGCATCGTATTTCTGTGCCAATAGACCTGGAATAATACCGTCCCAATCTTGAGCCACGATTTCACATTTGACTTGCATCTGATCACATAAGGCATTGGCGACATCAATATCGTAGCCTGCCAAAGTGCCGTCAGCATTGGTATAGTTAAAAGGAGGATAAGCACCTTCGGTAGCGATACGAATGGTTTTGCCAGCCGTTTCTGCTGCAGGGGCATCAGCATTGTTATCGGCGGCTTCATTAGAAGATTGACCACAAGCGCTCAACATCAATGCTGCAGTAACGGTCATCGACGACCACAATAGGCGAGAATTCGACATCATACATTCCTTAAATTCTGATGGGTTTTTAATGTAGGGTTCTGATATTTTGTTCTCTGACGTCCCTGTCAGACAAGCAATATAGACAGCAAAATAAACAAGTAGCCGTTATAGATGGCCACTCGTAAGCCTTTTGATAATACCTGAGTAAAATATCAAAAACAAACGTTTTGCATACCGACTGTCATTAACGAGTAATAAACAGTCAACGATACTTACTAATCCGTAATTTTCTATTTAAAACGACAATAGGATGGTAAGAGCCTTACCATCCTATTATGTTGAGTAGAGAATCAGAGCTTGCGAGAGCTTTTTGAGGCAATGACTATTAGATACTTAGCTCTGATAAATATTTAGCTTTGATAAATACTTAGTTTTGACGATGTGACGCCATAAAGTCTTTGACACGCTCAGAAGTGGGGTTATCAAAGACTTGCTCAGGGGTGCCAATCTCTTCAATGACACCTTGATGCAAGAACACCACTTTGCTTGATACTTCACGGGCAAAACGCATCTCATGCGTGACGATGAGCATCGTGCGACCTTCTTCTGCCAGCTCACGCATCACAGCGAGTACTTCATTGACCAGTTCAGGATCTAGAGCAGAGGTTGGCTCATCGAACAGGAGCACTTGCGGCTGCATAGCCAATGCGCGTGCGATAGCCACACGCTGACGCTGACCACCAGACAAGTTCGCTGGATACGCATCTTTTTTATCAAGTAGACCTACTTTATCTAGCAGCTTTTCAGCATCGCTGATGGCTTGATCTTTTTTGATTTTTAAAACCTGCGTTGGTCCTTCGATGATGTTTTGCAAAATCGTTTTGTGTGGCCACAAGTTAAAATTCTGAAAAACAAAGCCAACACGCGCGCGCAAGCGTTCTAATTGCTTGATTTCTGCTGCCTGCAACTCACCTGATTTGGCAGGCTTTAGCATGAGTTCATCGTTACCAATGATGATACGACCTTGATTGGGCTTTTCGAGCAAGTTAATGCAGCGCAATAAGGTGGATTTACCTGAGCCAGATGAGCCCAAAATTGAGATAACATCACCATCATATGCGGTAAGGGATACCCCTTTTAGCACTGCCAATGAGCCATAGCTTTTATGGATGTCTTGTAAATCTAAGGCGATAGGCCGAGTCGGATTTTTTTCAATATCAAGCATGGTTCAGCAGACTTCCAATAAATATGAATGAAAATACGTAAAAAATCGTGGTATGGAGTATAAGTATCAACCCTAATAAGGTCGTGATACGCTTATAACTCGTCATACAAAGAGAAAAAGTGACACATTGTCTCTTATTACACAGTAAAAAGGCAAATCCTGCGTTTAAGCAATCTGCCACTCAGCATTTATAAACCACTGAATAGCTGACATAAAAAAGCTCAGACTACATTTGCAGTGCTGAGCCTTATTTTATCACTTTCACGTACTAGGCGTTGTTTTATCTGTTTACCCACTTTCAATATCTAATGTGGATAAGTGGTAGCTGCTTAGTATGTCGAGACTTAGCATATCAAAACTTAACACGTTAAAAATCAATACGTCGAAACATGCTCTTCACTTTCAGTACCATCCAACATCTCTGTATCATCGGCAGTCGCTACCGCTACATCGTCATTATCGCCCACTGCCATGCCATCATCGGCACTAGCAACGGCAATATCATCGCCGTTACCTGCACTAGCCGCATCTTCCTCTACTGCTGTCTGTGCATCAGCCGCTGGCTCAGTTTCCATAGGAGCCTCATCTTTTTTACCACAAGCACTCAACGTCAGTGCAGCTGCCACCAACCCTATTGTTAGCCAGCTTTTAGACATTCCATTTTTTTCGATAGTATCATTTGTAGTAGCCATAATAATGCTCCGCTCGTTATAGTTAATGCTTAACTATCAATAAAAATCATCTGATTGATAACATTGTATTGATATTCTTAAAATACCAGTCTTAGCACTTACTATACTGACGATCGATCGTCGCTACCTTAGTACTTACAACGCAGTTCTGTTAAAACCATGTAACGATGTATTTGATTTTTAACCAACCTTTAACAGTAGCCATATTAGAAACGCATGTGAATAAAACAAGAAGAGCATCAAAACAGTGCTTATAAACGCTTTATAAAACGGGCGCTGTTCACAAAATCAACTTTACTATCGCCCTCATCTGCTCTATGTTAAATAGCATAATGCTGGATAAGCATTCAAATGTCATTTTTTGCCAAACTTTCGCCTTTTTGGGCGCTTTTATCTGTTTAAAACATTTATAGTTATAAGGAAAATAATTTATGAGTCAATCGAATACCACAGACATTACCGCATATATGCAATCTGTCGGCAAGCAAGCACGAGCCGCATCACGCGCCCTCGCTGCTGCCAATACTGGTGACAAGAACGCTGCCCTCATGGCCATTCATGATGTATTAAAAGCCGCCAAGCCAGATATTTTAGCAGCCAATAAAATCGATATGGACAATGGTCGAAACAACGATTTGGATGCCGCATTGCTTGATCGTCTGGAGCTAAATGATGCGCGCTTTGATGGTATGCTACAAGGTCTCAAGGACGTAGCATCGTTGCCAGATCCTATCGGTGAAGTCACTGACATGACCTATCAGCCATCAGGCATTCACTTGGGTAAAATGCGTGTACCACTTGGTGTGGTCGGTATGATTTATGAGTCTCGTCCTAACGTAACATTAGAAGCGGCTTCACTGGCATTAAAATCAGGAAATGCCATTATTCTACGTGGTGGCTCTGAAGCTTTTGAATCCAACCAAGCCATTGCCAAATGTATCTTGGAAGGTCTAGAAAAGGTAAATCTATCTGGGCATAGCGTGCAGGTATTACAAACCACTGATCGCGCCGCTGTCGGTGAGCTCATCACTATGACTGACTATGTCGACGTCATCGTACCACGTGGCGGCAAAGGACTGATTGAACGTATCAGCCGTGATGCCCGTGTGCCTGTGATTAAGCATTTAGACGGTAACTGTCACACCTTTATTGACAGTGATGCAGATGCCGACATCGCTATCAAAGTCAGCGTCAATGCAAAAACGCATCGCTACGGTACGTGTAATACCATGGAGACACTACTGGTCGATGAGTCAGTCGCCGATGAGCTATTACCAAAAATTGCTGAAGCTATCATCGCTGCTGACGATGCCATGCAATTGCGTCTCGATGACAAGTCACAAGCCATCTTAAACGACAATGCTACGCTCAAAGGCCATCTATCAGCTGCCACTGCTGAAGATTGGGATACCGAATATCTTGCTCCTATCCTAGCGGTAAAAGTCGTGTCTGGCATTGATGAAGCGATTGAGCATATCAATACCCATGGCAGTCATCATACTGATGTCATCATTACGGATAACTATACCAAGTCGCAACGCTTCATCCGTGAAGTAGATTCTGCCAGCGTCATGATTAATGCCTCCAGCCGTTTTGCTGATGGTTTTGAATATGGATTGGGTGCCGAGATTGGTATCTCAACAGATAAGATTCATGCTCGTGGTCCTGTGGGATTAGAAGGTCTGACCTCACAAAAATGGATCGTGTATGGCCACGGTGAGACGCGCACTTAACGGATAGCGTCTCAACCTAGCACTTATCTACTCACTTAAAGTATAATCCACAAAAAACGTCAGCTCCATTGCTGGCGTTTTTTTATTAGGGACGAATAGGTTATACAGGCGGCGCAATCGTAATTTTGCACCATAACACAAACATGCGATAGGAAAGTAGGCTCATGCAAAGTGGTGAAATCAAACACTGGAATTCAGATAAAGGCTATGGCTTTATTGATGTCGATGATCAAAGTGAAGACGTATTTTTTCATATTAGCAAAGCGCGAATGCCACAGCCGATAACGGTCGGACAAAGAGTCTACTTCAATAGTGCACGTAATGACAAAAATCAGTTGAGAGCAACCGAAGTAACCCCTGCTTCGCTCAGTATTCAAGAAAGTGGAAATACAGATACCGCTAAAAGCACGTCATACAATGCTAATCAGAACGATTCTAGGCAGAACAACTCCAATAATAACAATGCTAGCCGAAAAAACACTGGTCGCAATACTAGAAACCAGTATCAAAATAAAAAAAGCCCCCTGTCTACGCTATTCAGTCTCATCGCCATTATCGCGGTCGCCTTTTACTTCTTTGATGATCTACAGTCCACCTTTTTTGCTAGTAGCACAGAACCTACAACGATACCTCAAACGTACTCTGACAACTCAGATCCAGTATCTAACTCTGCGGTAACAGGCGATGCGCAAATAGATCAGACCATCATGCTGATCAAGCAAGGTGGACCATTCCCTTATCCTCATAAAGATGGCACGACGTTCTATAACCGTGAGGGACAGCTACCAACACAGTCGAAAGGCTACTATCGTGAATATACCGTGCCAACCCCTGGCATATCGCATCGCGGTGCAAGACGTATCGTCACGGGTGGCAATCCGCCAACTGTCTATTATTTAACCGTTGACCACTATGATAGCTTTCGCAGACTGGACGTAAAATAATATGAGCCAAGCCATACATTATATAGACAAGAATAGTAACCAAAACGCTACAGCACTAAGTGCTGGCATCCCGACACAGGCTGTTACCATAGCAGCGGACGAAGTACTAAATAAAAACACGTTATTAACAAATCTAGCCAATGCCTGTGATTTTCCCAGTTATTTTTCACACAATTGGGATAGTGCGTGGGATTGCTTAACAGATAGCGACGTGACACACCTAATGTTAGATCTAACATCGGTGAAAAAAATAGACACGGAAGATTTTAATGTCTTCAAAAGCATCATAGAAGATGCCTACACAGATTTTGGCAAGCCGCAATTGTGGGTGATCATGCCGTCTACGGATGACGCCTAGCCGATAAATCATCAAACAAGCCTGAATTCGAGATAAAGCCATATTTATCCCAAATTCAGGTTAATTTAGTTTTATAGAAAGGATTAACCTATGGAAATTACTTTAAATGGCTATTACACCCTAATCTTTGCCACCTTGGTACTATTGCTTGGACGATTTTTGGTCAAAAAAGTCAAGTTTTTAGAAGATTTTAATATTCCAGAACCAGTAGCAGGTGGTTTGATTGCTGCGGTCATTGTGTATGCTCTTAACTTTATTTGGGGCTACAGTTTTAATTTTCATCAAGGGTTACAAACAGCCACTATGCTGATGTTTTTTGCCTCTATCGGTCTGAGTGCTGATTTTGGTCGATTGAAAGCAGGTGGTACACCGTTACTGATTTTCACTATCGTGGTGTCGGTATTTATTATATTGCAAGACGTGGTTGGCGTGACAATGGCAAGCGCTTTAGGACTAGATCCATTGCTCGGACTCGTCACAGGCTCTATCGCACTTACAGGCGGTCACGGTACGGCAGGCGCATGGGGCGCTGTATTAGAGCAAGAGTATGGTGTGGTTGGCGCAACGACCCTCGGCATTGCAGTAGCTACCTATGGCTTGGTAGCAGGTGGTATCGTTGGTGGTCCTGTTGCGCGTCGATTGATTAATAAACTTGGCTTAAAACCGACACCAGCCAATGCAAACCCAAGTGACGTTGAAAAAGTGGCAGGTGCACAGTCCTTATACAGTACTAAACATAGCGAAAACGATGATGATGGTACTCAGGAAATGTTTGAAAAGCCTGATAACATTCGTCTGATTACCGCATCATCAACCATTGAAACTTTAGCGCTATTTGCGGGTGCATTGGCATTTGCTGATTTGATGACGATTGTGGCTGAAGGTACCTCATTTGAGCTACCTACCTTTGTATGGGCACTGGCAGGCGGTGTGATTCTTCGTAATTCATTAACCATGATTTTTAACTTTGATATGTTTGATCGTGCCATTGATGTGATTGGTAATGCGTCATTGAGCCTATTTTTAGCCATGGCGCTGTTGTCATTGAAGCTATGGGAATTAACAGATTTGGCAGGCCCTGTACTCATTATATTGCTAGTACAGACGTTTGTGATGATTCTATACGTTTACTTCGTCACCTTTAAAGTGATGGGCAAAAACTATGATGCTGCGGTGCTATCAGCAGGTCATTGCGGTTTTGGTATGGGTGCAACACCAACGGCGATTGCCAATATGCAGGCAGTTACTGATCGCTATCTGCCCTCGCCTAAGGCATTTTTGATTGTACCGATGGTTGGTGCTTTCTTCGTCGATATCGTTAATGCCACGGTATTGCAGATATTTACTAAATTGCCGTTTATGTAGGCTACTTGGTAAAAGGTTAGACTGAATTGATGTGAATAAGCCCCGATTATATTTCTATAATCAGGGCTTTTACTTTCTATACTTTGACGTTACTTATCGGAGCCAATACCAAGCCCAAATTTTCAACCTTTCCTCAATACTAAAATTCCCTTATAAAAATTAATTTAGATAGCCTCACTTCTATGGCATCTCTTCATCTAAAAATGGTGATAAGTTGTAGTAAAGCCAAACATGCAACTGACTTAGATACGCCTATATATTTCTCTGGACTTAATTTAGTCGTCCACTTATTATCAAACTAATGACGACTATTGCAAATTCTTATGAATTCAAACCTTATTCTATCTAAATTACCTATCGTCCTCGCTCTAGCGACAGTGTTCTACGCAGTGCCAACGTGGGCAGATGACTCATCTATAAAGATATGTCAGAAACCTCCTGTAGCAGGCTACGATAGTGTTGATTGCTTAAGCGAAGGACTTGCTGTCGTTATACGCTCTACCTTTGAACGTCCATATTTTTATCACAAACATGGTTATATTGATACCTCAGGTCAAATCGTGGTGCCACTACAATATGATAAGGCTAGATCTTTTCAAGAAGGACTCGCAGCTGTTGCGACGTCTCGTCCATTGACAAATATAGCCATGCTATATAAATGGGGGTTTATCAATAAAAATGGTGAACTTATTGCTCCACTACAATATGAAAATGTTAAATCTTTTTCTGAAGGTTTAGCCATGGTTGAGAAAAACAGTAGTAGCGGGTTTATCAATAAAACTGGAGAGGAAGTCATCTCACTACAATATAGTCAAGCTAGCTCTTTTTCTGAAGGCGTGGCAAGCGTTCAAAAAGGTGATAAATGGGGTTTTATTAATAGAGCTGGAGAGATTGTTATCCCTATCCAGTATGACTATGCAAACTCTTTTTCTGAAGAATTAGCCCTCGTCGAAAAAGACGGCAAGTATGGTTTTATCAATAGGCAGGGTGATGAAGTTATCCCTCTACAATATGGCTATGCAACCTCTTTTAATGAGGGTCTAGCCAGCGTATCAATGACAGAATACTATCCATCATCAGAGTATAATTATGGATTTATTGATAAGAAAGGAGATTTTGTCATTCCAGAGCAGTATGATCATGCTTATGCCTTTGATAACGGTGTAGCTCGGGTGGTCAAAGGAGACAAATGGAGTCTAATCGACCCAAGTGGCAATAGAGTCACTTCTACAAAATATAGTGCTATTGAAAATTTTAATGAAGGGCTAGCACGCGTTGAGAAGGATGATAGATTTGGCTTTATTAATAGATCAGGATATGAGGTTATACCTACAGAATACGATTATATGGAGAGCTTCGATCAAGGATTAGTCATCGTCACTAGAGAAGAAAAAGAAGGTGTTATAAATAATGTAGGAAAAGTCATTGTGCCCGTGCAGTTTGACCATATCTCCTACACTGCCGACGGTATCATACATGTCTCTCAAGCAGATAAACATGGATTCATCGATAGATCAGGTACTGTTATTTCACCCCTACAGTACGATGAGGCCAGTGTATTTATTGATGGTTTAGCACGGGTTAAAAAAGACGGCAAATATGGCTTTATTGATAGAACTGGCAACGCTGTTATTCCTTTGCAATACGAGGCTGCCTTAGACTTTAATGAAGGCCTTGCTGCAGTTACCAAAAACGGTAAATCAGGTTTTATAGATAATACAGGAGCTATCATAATCCCTCTACAGTACGATGATGCTTGGCATTTTGATAAAGGCTTATTGGCAGTTGATACAGAAGATATGATGGGAATCATCGACAAAACTGGACAAGTCGTCATTCCCTTAGAATACGATAACATTGATACATTCAAAGAAGGTTTAGCTTCGGCCCAAAAAGAAGGATTATGGGGCTTTATTGATACTGAAAATAAAACCGTTGTTCCCTTCAAATACGATAAGGTCGAGCCTTTTGTTAGTGATATGGCTCTCGTTACCAAGAGCAATAAGGTAGGTTTAGTAAATAAGTCAGGCCAAGAGATAGTGCCAGTACAATTTAATGATCTTAAGTTTTTAGATTTAACGTATATTAATTTTTTGGATGAAGCTCTGAAAGGTGCTACGACCTTTGAATTAGAAGATGAGCAAGGTAACCCTATAGCTGTAGCAGACAACAAAACGCATTTTTCAGAAGATAGTCTATGGTACTTTGAAGGAGACATCACTAGTGTGAAACAAGACGCGCAGTTAGGATATCTCGATAATGATATCGCCATTATTCCGCAGAACCAAGGCGCTATAAAGCCTTTCAATAAAGGCATCATACTTGTCAAAAAAGAAGGTAGTATATTTTATATCAAAGCAGAAGTGAGCTGATTAAAGCGTAAGATGTTTAGGCTTTGTTCGATAACTCTGGTACTAACATCGATTCAATAACTAAATAAGCTCTCTTCTTTCTCGAAATAAATGGGATACCAATGACTAGATCTCTCTCACTTTTTAAGTTAAGCATAATTTTTGTATTACTTACCACTCTATTCGCCAATAGTGCTTGGTCAGATGAACTGTGTGAAAAACCACAAAATAAAAGTTACGAATATACGCAATGCTTGAATGAAGGTTTAGCCATTGTCAGTAAAGATGGTAAGTACGGTTTTATAGACAACACAGGCTCAACTATTATTGAAATGCATTACGATGATGTATCGTCATTTAATGATGGTTTGGCTCAAGTAACGAAGGGCAATAAAAGTGGATTCATCAATAAAAAAGGAAATATTATAATTCCTCTTGAATATAATTATGCCGACTCTTTCAAGGAGGGCTTAGCAAGTGTCAGTAACAGCACTAAATATGGTTTCATTAATAAAAATGGCAAAGTCATCATTCCATTTGAATATGACCAAGCATGGTCGTTTAACAATGGTTTAGCTCGAGTTAAGAGCAATAATAAATATGGTTTTTTAGATACCAGCGGAAAAGAAGTGATACCAGTTCAATACCTCGAAACATATTATTTTGAACAAGGTTTAGTACTGCTTAGAAAAGGTGATAAACGAGGTTTTGCTAATAAAAATGGAGATATTATCGTCCCATTAAAGTATGACTATGCAGAGTCATTTACTAAAGAAGGTTTAGCTGTCGTGCAAGAAGAAGATAAAAGTGGTTTTATCGATACAATGGGGCATGTAGTTATACCATTAAAATACGATGATGCCTCATCTTTTCGAGATGGACTAGCGCTTGTTAGAAGTGGTAAGAAATATGGCTTTATCGATAATGTTGGCACAATGGTCATTCCTTTTCAATATAATGCTGCACAATCATTTAATAAAGGATTCGCGTTTGTAGCAATAGACGATGAATGGATTGAAATCGATAAATCAGGTAAAACTATAAGAAATGTTATTTTTATAGGGTGTTGTACTAAATAAGTTATAAGTATAAAAATAATATACAAACGTATGGCTGTCATAGCTAAAAAACTAAACCAGACAACCACAAAAAAAACTGCCTAGCACAAGCTAAGCGATTTTTCGTTTAACCAGCACTTAATCAGAGCTAACCAAATCAGTACAGGGTTAAGCTTACTGGTTTTTTTCGTAAACTGGCAATTCTGCGTAAATCGCCTCTACCTAAAGTCTAATAGCTATCTAGCAAATAACAAATACTAGCCATCGAAAAGCCCGCCAAGACTAATCTTGGCGGGCTTTTTTAATTATCAAGTTATAATAAAGTGTTCAATCAAACTCATTATTTATACTTTTTAATTTCACCACTTTTCACACGAGCTATGAAAGAATTAACCTCTTTTTTCACAATTGGCATCAAGAAGTATAGACCGATGATGTTAAAGATCGCCATAGCGAACAGAGCCGCATCTGAGAAGTCGATAACAAAGCTAAACTGTACGATGGTACCGATAACAACGAAGACTAAGAAGATAAGTTTGTATATCATCTCGCCGCCTTTACCTTCACCAAAGAGGTAAGTCCAAGCTTTTAGACCATAGTATGACCATGAAATCATCGTTGAAAAAGCAAACAATAATACTGCGACAGCTAGGAAATACTGGAAGATAGGCGCCGTTTCCATAAAGGCAGCACGGGTTAGATCCACACCAGTGAGCGCTTGGGTTTGCAAGTTTGCGACAGTGTTCACCCCAGAGATAGTAATAACGAGCGCCGTCATAGTACAGATAACAACTGTATCAATGAAAGGCTCTAACAGTGCTACTAAACCTTCAGTAGCAGGCTCTTTGGTTTTTACCGCTGAGTGAGCAATAGCGGCTGAACCAACACCCGCTTCGTTAGAGAAAGTCGCACGTTTTAAACCTTGAATTAACGCACCAATAAAGCCACCAGCCACGCCAGCACCAGTGAAGGCACCCGTGAAAATCTCGCCAAATGCGGCACCGATATGATTAAAGTTTGCAACCAGTACGATGACACTCATTGTGATATACAATAAAGCCATAAAGGGTACGACTTTTTCAGTAACGGTTGCAATGCGCGGCATACCACCAATGATAACCATACCGACTAAAAACGCTAAGCCAATACCAAAGAATATACTGTAATCCGTTGGAATGCTAAAAGTAGAGCTCATGACTGCAAAGGCTTGGTTACCCTGAAACATGTTACCAGCACCAAAAGTGGCCAATATACACATAAGGGCAAAACCGACGGCTAACACTTTACCAAACCCACCCATACCACGTTCAGCCATACCACGGCTTAGGTAGTACATAGGTCCACCTGATACGACGCCAGATGGTAGTACCGTACGGTATTTAACACCTAACGTACACTCTACAAATTTGGTCGCCATACCGAACAGACCAACCATGATCATCCAAAAGGTAGCACCAGGTCCACCAATAGCGAGTGCTGCACCCACACCCGCAATATTACCAAGACCAACTGTACCTGACAAAGCAGTGGCTAGTGCTTGAAAATGGCTAACCTCACCTTCTTCTTTGACAGCAGGGTTTGGATCAGTATATTTGCCTCTGACAATATCTAAAGACAGGCCTATATGACGGAACTGAATAAAGCCAAAGTAAAAGGTAAAGACTAATGCGGCAACTAACAACCAACCTACAATTAGCGGAAAGCTTACGTCGCCAAGAGGTACTGAAAAGAAAATAAGATCGACGAACCAGCCAAATATATTGGCCATAAAGGCATCGAGACCAGCACCAAATGCTGCTAGACCTGATTGTTCTGCAGCTTGCGCAAGAGTAGTACTAAGTAATAGAATCGTTGCGACTAAATATTGTTTTTTCATATAAATTCCTTCAGTGAAAATCATATTTATATAATCATTTACAGCGATACTGATACAAAGTGTAATTATTTATTATACTTTGTATCAGTATTATTACTAAATGTTCAATGTCGACTATATACTAATAATTTTATATAAACAAAAACATTTGCATATTTTTCTCAATTAAACATCAACTTAGCGCTTTAAAGCTGACAACCAGAATTAGTCAAACTCATTATAATTATCGAAAAATGTCGGTAGTAGCTCTTAGTATAGATAAAAGACTTAAATATAATTAAAAGAGCTCAATGACAATATCAACACAGGTTTGCGTTACATGATCTACTTTTCTGAAATTTCAGTCCTTTCATTTATACTGAACTTCTATCGTCTACAAACCATTAACCATACTTCACTAGGTTATCCAGCATTGTAGAAAGCCATGCATTGTTATCTGCAATATGCGTGTCCCCTAGCGCGATGATTTCATCACCAGCTTGAACTGTGTGAGGATAGTCAGTCAGGGCATCTTGTATATAATCCTGCCCATGCAACACCATATCCACCATACTATTTTTAGTCACTTCAAAATGACATTGCCAACCAAGCACCCACGTACCTAACTCTTTATGTTTTGGCGTTTGATAGATAAAACCTTGATTCTCCCAAGCCTTTGACTTTGCAATTGCAGTCGCACCTTGAGGACACTCAAAACCATCGCCATGCCAATGAAAAACCGTAAATTCGTGCTTTGGTAAATCTTTTAGTAGCTGATGCTTTAGCCCTTGTTTGGTTAACTGGATTGGCATCCAACCAACCTCTTTTATACCTGATGGAGCAACTTTTGCCCCCAAACTATCCGCTATTAACTGCGCCCCTAAGCAAACACCAACGACTGTTTTTCCTTCTTCGATACTTTGCTGAATGAAGGCCTTCTCATCGGCTAGCCATTCAAAGTCAGCTTCATCATGAATGCTCATTGGCCCACCCATAATAATCAACCAATCAAAACTGTCTTGAGAAGGCAATACGTCGTTTTCGTAAAAACGCGTGACAGCAATGCTATGACCTTGATTATCTGCCCACTGTTTAATATAGCTGAGTTCTTCAAAATCGACATGGTAAAGTGCATGAATACGTAGCGTCATTGAATTATCCTTTTATTAAAAAAGAAAAACCGCCTAGCAAAAGCTAAGCGGTTTTTTATTGTACAACTCTGAATCAGAGCTGGCTAAATCAGTACAGATTTGAGCTTACTGGTTTTTTTCGTAAACTGGCAATTCTGCACAAATCGCTTCTACTTTACCGCGTACTTCAGTAGCGACCGCTTCATCACCACGGCTGTCTAGTACGTCACAAATCCAACCTGCCAACTCGCCCGCTTGTGCTTCGTTGAAGCCGCGAGTAGTAATCGCTGGTGTACCGATACGGATACCAGACGTTACGAACGGAGATTTTGGATCGTTTGGTACGGCATTTTTGTTCACAGTGATGTGAGCTTCGCCAAGCCATTTGTCCGCTTCTTTACCCGTCATTTCTTGCTTAACGAGGCTGATCAGCATTAGATGGTTTTCAGTACCGCCAGAGATAACTTCATAGCCACGCTCTTGAACCACTTTTGCCATCGCTTGTGCATTTTTCACCACTTGCTGCTGATAAGTAGCAAAGTTGTCTTCCAATGCTTCTTTAAAGCAAACTGCTTTCGCAGCGATAACATGCATCAATGGGCCACCTTGGTTGCCCGGGAATACAGCTGAGTTTAGTTTCTTGGCAAGTACTTCATCACGAGACAAAATCATACCTGAGCGTGGGCCACGTAGAGTTTTGTGCGTGGTAGTAGTTACGACATCAGCGAAAGGTACTGGGCTTGGATAAACACCGCCAGCAACTAGACCTGCCACGTGAGCCATATCTACTAACAGGTAAGCACCTACTTCGTCTGCGATGTCACGGAAACGCTGCCAATCGACCACTTGTGAGTATGCTGAAAAACCAGCGATGATCATTTTAGGCTTGTGCTCACGTGCTAGAGCGTCTACTTGATCATAATCAATCAAGCCAGTGCCATCTACCAAGCCATACTGTACGGCATTGTAGTTCAGGCCTGAAAAGTTGATGTGTGCGCCATGAGTCAAGTGACCACCAGCATCTAGGCTCATGCCCAATACTGTGTCATTGGCTTCTAGCAATGCTAAAAACACCGCTGAGTTTGCTTGGCTACCAGAATGTGGCTGAACGTTCACATACTCTGCACCGAATAACTCTTTAGCGCGGTCAATAGCCAATTGCTCTACAACGTCCACATGCTCACAACCACCGTAATAACGCTTGCCAGGATAGCCTTCAGCGTATTTGTTGGTTAGATCAGTACCTTGCGCTTCCATCACTGCTTGTGAGCAGTAGTTTTCAGAAGCGATAAGCTCAATGTGGTTTTCTTGACGAACGCTTTCTGCGGCCATCGCTTCAGCAAGTACTGGATCAAAACTTTGAAGAGAGATATTTTTAAACATATTTAATGTCCTAAGTAGTGACTGTCATTGAAAAAACGTCATTTAAAAGAAGCTTATAGCCTGCCCACAATAAAACAACTACTGCGTCAATGCCGCTAGAAGTACGCGTGATACCTCTGCACTTTTTTCCAGCAATCTATTGTTTTTCGGCAATCTGTTTTATGGTATGACCATTATTGTGAATGGGATCTATTAGCAGAGATTAAAATAAGAATAAATGCAGGCGAGTGGCCCGCCATGAAGTTGTCCAATTCGGCAATAAATTCGATACACGTATGCATCGATATCATCGCTAAAGATTAAGTGTAACATGAAAATTTGTGCTGCGAACGCAAAAAAACCTCACCTTAAGATGAGGGAATTAAATGACCATATAACACAGATAAATAGCCAATAAAATAAAGGATTTACCTGCTATGAATTCTTGGCAACATGCTGTTTTACACGTATATAGGCATAAAATATTTTTAAGCATGGCTAGATAAAAATGCAGGCAGGAACGTTTCACTGATCATTAGCGTACGACCGTACCAATCATAACGGGTTTGCCGTTGCCAACCTGAGGCTGTTTGCTCAATAAATCGCTGATTGGGCAACGTGCGGCTGCGCTTGAATAGCACATAACCAATAGGTGTGCCTTTGAGCTGTTGTAGGCGACGTGCGCGGCCTTTTAGACTGGATAGCGGAAAGATACTTTGGGCATCTACCCATGGTAATTCATCATTGCCATAAAGCTGCACCTCACGCACCCAAGCCAACATCGGACGATTAAGCGCTGCCCCCTGCAGACCCAATTGTTGCTTTTGTAACAGAGACAGCTGCCGATAGCCCTCAAAGCTGCGCTCTACACGCAAGGGCTGCCCTGCTTTTACTTCCAACATGGCAGTGAGAGAGCCTTTGGCGTTGAGCCACGGTAGTAGCTCACTAGGAGGTGACGGATTGCTAAAACAAGACGTTTGAGTACTGAACATAGTTAACGGCTAATTGTGAAGGATTAAATAAGAAAGGCTGATACTAATTATTTATATCAAACTCTGGCATATTGTCCGCATTAAATGGCAAAGCCTCAAATGCCTGCTGACGATACTGCGCCATATGCTCACGGTCTTTGCGACAAAAATCTGCAATCGCGGGTACAAAACGTGGATCATAAATACGGTGCAACGAGTGCGTCGTCGTTGGGATAAAGCCACGAACCAGCTTATGCTCCCCTTGCGTACCCGGATCAAAATACTTCAGACCTTGCTCAATGGCAAACTCGATACCCTGATAGTAGCACAGCTCAAAGTGCAAACTGTCGTACTCACCTAGCGCCCCCCAATAACGTCCATATAAGGTCGCATTATTATCAACATCACCATCAGACTTGTCGCTATCAGCGTTATCGTACAAGAACAGACTGCTAGCAATAATTTCACCATCACCATTGAGTGCTTGTGCCAGCATCAAATGCTCAGGCATGCTCGCTGCCAACGCCATAAAAAAATCTATCGTCAGATAAGGCTGTTGACCACGCACCGCATACGTCATCACATAGCAGTGATAAAACGCTTTCCAATCACCATCGGTAATATCCGCTCCACACTTACGCTGACAGCTGATATTTTGCTCAGCAACTTTGCGACGCTCCGCACGGATCGTTTTACGTTTTTTGGCTTTTAGCGTCATTAGAAATGCATCGAAATCTACGAATGGCTGACTGTCTTGTAGCAAGTCTTTATTTTGCCACAAGAACTGACAGCCTTGACGCTCCAATATGGGCATCTCAATAGCAGTTGGCTCTAAGCTATTATCTTGGGCGGCTAATGCCTGCTCTATATCGATATCTGTCGGCAGCGCTGCGGTCGCGATAGAGGCGAGCTCAGGCGTGACAAACAGTCCATGCCAGCTGGATGCGCCTACTTGTTGAGCAATATCATCAACACCTGCGATAGCTGTTTTTATCACTTCTTCACTTAAGGTTTCGCCTGTGGCCAACCATAAGCGCTGACCCGTAATCGGTGTATAAGGGACGCTACTGACCAATCGCGGATAATAATTAATGCCGTAGCGTGCGTAGGCTTCCGCCCATGCATGATCAAACACGAACTCACCTCGATGATGACCCTTTATAAATACGGGTAATACCGCAACAGGATGCAATGCACTTCTTTCTACACCGCCTATTGCATTGCCATTACTGTCTTCTTTATCATTGCTGTCGTCGCTATCAGCATAATTGGCGACACGGTGCACCAAAATAAATATTGGCAACCAACCTGCCTGCTCACCTATTGCACCCGTGTCTGCCAGCGCTTGCCAAAAGGCAAATGACATAAAGGGCGTATCTGGTGTTTGCCAGTCTGCTTGGCTCTGCCAACTGGTATCATTAATCAGCGCGTATTCTAAACTCATACTGTTTGTCATTATTATAGTCGCTATATATTTATCGATAACCGATTGATTAGTGACCTAGCCTAGCAAATTTTTGATAGTTTGCTGTCACAATTTGCAAAAATTCATCTATATGCAATAAAAAACCACCTACTATAATAGAGGTGGCTGTGTTTTATAATGATGCTTATATCCTACTCTCCATCTCATTATAAAAGCCAATGAAAAGACAGTAGTTGCATGGAAAAGATGATATCGAAGCTGATGACTGGTAGAATAAGGTTGTTATTAGCTTAATATAATTCAGATACATAGGATATGAGCGAAAACAGTATACTTAGTTCATTATACAAGATTGACATCATAGCCGATTTATAGTGGATTAACTATAATATGAAGTCAGCAGTTCACCTTCAAGCCCTTTTGTATAGGCAGTCAAAGCATCGTACTGTTTTAAGAAGCCTGTTTGATGAACGCTAATAGACGTGCGTAAAAGAAAAATTTAAATGGTCTCCAATATTTCTGAGACCACATATGATGTACTTGATCTAACCACATAGTTCGTTGTTGCATAGTATCATCCGACGATATTCGAATTTATGTGTACGTATTATTTTTAACGACAACTAAAGGGATACCCGATTACAATGTCAAAAATTATCTATACAAAAACTGATGAGGCCCCTGCTCTAGCAACCCTTTCATTCTTGCCTATTGTTGAAGCGTTTACCAAAACGGCAGGGATTGCTGTTGAGACAACTGATATTTCTGTTGCAGCGCGAGTATTGGCTGAATTCCCAGAATATTTGACGGAAGAGCAACGCGTACCAAACAATTTGGCTGAGCTTGGTCGTCTGACACAAGATCCAAACACCAACATCATTAAACTGCCAAACATCAGTGCTTCTGTGCAGCAGCTTAAAGCCTGTATCAAAGAGTTGCAAAGCAAAGGCTTTGCATTACCTGATTTCCCAGAAGATCCAAAAACTGACGAAGAAATAGAACTTCGTCGCCGTTATGGTAAAAGCTTAGGTAGCTCGGTTAACCCTGTACTACGTGAAGGTAACTCAGATCGCCGCGCCCCTAAAGCCGTCAAAAACTATGCTCGCAAGCATCCGCATTCTATGGGTGAGTGGAAGCAGTGGTCAAGCACGCACGTGTCACACATGCATGGCGGTGACTTCTATGATGGCGAGCAATCTATCACTTTAGATAAAGCTCGTACCGTACGTATGGAGTTGTTACTTGATGACGGCACCAATAAAGTCTTGAAACCTAAAATCGCTTTGCTTGATAAAGAAGTGATTGATTTAATGGTTATGAGCAAGCAGTCATTGCTAGACTTTTATGAGCGTGAAATGGAAGATTGCCGCGAAGCCGGTATTCTGTTCTCACTACACGTAAAAGCCACGATGATGAAGGTGTCACACCCTATCGTATTTGGTCACGCGGTTCGTATCTACTACAAAGAAGCCTTTGCAAAACATGGCGCTACGTTTGACGAGCTAGGCATTAACGTCAACAATGGCATGGCTGATTTGTTCGACAAAATTGCAACTTTGCCAGCCTCAAAGCGTGAAGAGATCGAGCAAGACTTGCATGCTTGTCAAGAGCATCGCCCACGTCTGGCTATGGTTGATTCTTCAAAAGGCATCACCAACTTCCATTCTCCAAGCGACATTATCGTAGATGCATCAATGCCTGCTATGATTCGTAATGGCGGTAAAATGTGGGGCGCCGATGGCAAACTGTATGATTGCAAAGCCGTTATGCCTGAATCTACCTTTGCCCGTATTTATCAAGAAATGATCAATTTCTGCAAATGGCATGGTAACTTTGATCCAACGACAATGGGTACGGTTCCTAACGTTGGCTTGATGGCACAAAAAGCAGAAGAGTACGGTTCACATGACAAGACTTTTGAGTCAAGCAATGCTGGTATTGCACGTATTGTTGATGTAGATACTGATGAAGTATTACTCGAAAAACGTGTTGAAAAAGGTGATATCTGGCGCATGTGTCAGGTTAAAGATGATCCTATCCAAGATTGGGTGAAACTGGCTGTTCGCCGTGCGCGCGAATCAGACACGCCTGTTATCTTCTGGTTAGACCCATATCGTCCACATGAAAATGAGCTGATCAAAAAAGTTCAGACATACTTGAAGGATCATGACACTACAGGTCTACACATTGAAATCATGTCACAAGTTCGTGCCATGCGTTATACCCTAGAGCGCGTTGCTCGTGGTCTAGATACTATCTCTGCCACTGGTAACATCTTGCGTGATTACCTAACTGACTTGTTCCCAATTCTAGAGCTAGGCACTAGTGCCAAGATGCTATCAGTCGTACCACTAATGAAAGGTGGTGGTCTGTTCGAAACAGGTGCAGGTGGTTCAGCTCCGAAACACGTTGAGCAGCTCGTAGAAGAAAACCATTTACGTTGGGATTCATTGGGTGAGTTTTTAGCCTTGACCGTATCTTTGGAGCATTTAGCCGAGAACGATAACAATGCTAAAGCCAAAATATTGGCTGACACGCTAGATACAGCGACAGAAAAACTGCTGTTGAATGACAAATCACCATCACGTAAAACAGGTGAATTAGATAACCGTGGTAGTCACTTCTATCTGGCCATGTACTGGGCTGAAGAGCTAGCAGCGCAAGACCAAGATAGCGAGCTAAAAGCACAATTTACACCATTTGCGCAAAAGCTTAAAGACAGCGAAGAAGCTATCGTCAAAGAGCTGAACCAAGCTCAAGGCAAGCCTGTGGACATCAAAGGCTACTACTATGCCGACGAAGAATTGGCTAAGAAAGCCATGCGTCCAAGTGCTTTGTTTAACGAAACACTGGCATCGCTGTAATTTCTAAGCGATTGCACTTAGACAGTTAAGCTTAGTCGCTGTTGGGGTTTATATCCAAGAGCGATTAAGCAAGTTTAAGTCTTAGTAAATAAAACACCTCAACTGCCTTAGGACGTTGAGGTGTTTTTTATGGTCTTTAACAGCATATCCAAGTTGTATTGGAACGATTGTATTGTAGAGCCCTGTCTGGGTGCCGTCATACAGCCTACGCCCTCAATCACCTCAGCAAAAAACATGAGTGGCCCTGTGAACAATAGAAAAACACTTTATAATAGACGCTTGTCTTAATTAGAAAAATATATAGTATTCCAAAATATGAAAGATCTATCAAAATATAGATGAAATGGAAGCCCTTAGCTCGTACTGCCTTACTTTTGTAGCAGGACGCAGTATATCTAGAGCGTGTGCTCATTTTTATTTTGAATGTTAGGGTGTATCATCATTTGGATAGTAAGTAATACTGACTCATTTATATTTAGGAAACAGCTGTTTATGTCGACCTCTAGTCTCGTACTATTCAACAAGCCTTATGGCGTGCAAAGTCAGTTCAGAGATGACAGCAATAACAACCACACCACGCTATCTGAATACTTTACGGACAAATCATTGCGGATAGCAGGCAGACTTGATGCAACCTCAGAAGGCTTACTGATTCTGACTGATGATGGTCGAGTAAATAAAGCAATTACCCATCCACCCAAAGCCAATGCTGGTCGCAAACAAGGCAAGACGTACTTAGTACAAGTTGAAGGCATCCCTACACCTGAGCAGCTTAGTAAGCTCCAAAAAGGCGTGATTCTCAAAGATGGCAAAACCCTGCCTGCTGAGCTTAAACATGTCAGTGAAGATGAGTTACCAATGCCGCTCTGGCAACGTGACCCACCGATACGTGAGCGTAAAAGTGTGCCAGATTCATGGCTGATGCTGACGATATATGAAGGTAAAAATCGCCAAGTAAGGCGCATGACCGCACATGTGGGGCTGCCTTGCTTACGTTTGATACGTTGGTCAGTTGCAGGTTTTGAATTAAGTAACTTAGCAGTTGGTGAGTCTATACGAATTCATTTGGATAGTGAGCGCTGTAAGCAGTTAGGGATATTCGGTTAATCTATAGTTAATCCTCTATAAAAGAGTGACAGCGTTAACCTCGCTTGAAGTATCCCATAGACATCTGCACTCGGTTGCCTTGACTCACTTTTAAACTGAATCAACTATATAGCATTTTTTGTCTATAAATTAGTTAGCTTACGACCCATTAAACATAGCGTCTCGAACGGGTAAGGTTTATCTGCTAAGCTTCGGAACATGAGTGATTGTCTGTAACAGGTCTCATTCATTTATTATTAAATTTTTATTCTAGGAATACATCATGATTGCTTCTCATCGTTTTTTATTGTTGGCCACCAGTATTTCTGCTGCGCTCATACTGAGTGCCTGTCAGCCGACAACAGAAAACAATGAAGCGACCACTGACGAAGAAGTCACCACGCCAGTGACTGATATAGCAGAGACTCAAGATGAAGCCGAAGTTAATGACTTAGCGGAAAATGAAGACATCATTGACGAAAGCCAAATGACTGATGTGCTCAAAGACTATACAAAATCAATGACTAGAATGCATGATGAAATGATGATCGGCATGGGTTACAACGACCCTGACACTGCCTTCGCCAAAAGCATGCTTGGGCACCACCGTGGCGCGATAGATATGGCAAAAATTCAGCTGAAATACGGTACTGATGAAAAAGTACGTCAGCTCGCCCAAGAGATTATTGACGCTCAACAGATTGAAATCGATATTTTGAATAAATGGCTTGCCAGCCACCCTGATACAGCCAAACCTAAACCTAATACTGAGGCCATGCAACAGGCCTATGCTAGAAGTATGGATGTCTTGAATGGTGAGATGGTATTAGGTATTGCCGATCCTGTCCCTGACATGGCATTCACGCGCGGCATGCTACCGCATCATCTGGGCGCAGTAGAAATGGCAACTATCCAGCTGAAATATGGTACTGATGAAGAGATGCGTCAACTGGCGCAAGATATCATCGACACTCAGCAACCCGAAATCAAACGGATGCAAAATTGGATTGCAGACTCTCAAGCAGATGAAAGCATAGAAGATGAACTTGGTGAAGGTGAAGTAGACGCAAAAACTGAAACACCTGACTCTTAAAGACTGAGTTACTTCTGATGTTTGAAGAAAACCCCAAAGTATACTGATAGTGTATGACGCAAAACCTCTGCTAAATATGATCATTTAGCAGAGGTTTTTATTTTCTATGAATGCTCAAACTAAATACTTAAGCAGAGTGGCTAAAATCGATAACCTTAAATTAGTGTACTTAACTCAATACACTTAACGCTGATAACGCTCTATCGCATTAAGCCACGCTTGCCAGCTCGCATTACCTGAAGAATTCTCATCACTGGCTCTTGACGCTATATCATCTTTTGCTAAGTGCAAACTTACTTTATGCGGAAATGCTTTTTCATTAAGATCATTCTTACTATTATCAGCACTGGCTGACTGTTGTACTTCCATAGCTGCTTTCGGCAGTACATTGACACATATCAACTCATCACGGCGGAACAAGTAACATTCAACGTTATGTGCTGCATTGCTAAGCGATGCCAACTGCTTGCTATCTGCTTTAATGCCGTCAATCGCCATAATGACATCATGTGCTGAAATCCCAGATCTGGCAGCCGCACTATCACGCTGTACTCGATTAACCTTTAGTCCGGCAGGCGTTTCAGTACAACGCATACCCCACGGCACATGCTTATCAGCGGTCTCTTTTGTATTGGTACGCATGTTAGTACCATTGGCAGCCAACAGCGCTTCAATTGGTAATTCTTCAACACCGTTGACATAGCGATGCTCAAAATCCTCCCAATCCGCTAATGGCATAAACTGCCCAATGACCGCACCCATATCAGCACTACTGATGCCAACACGCTTGTTATCGTTTTGCTTGGCTTGAGTATAAAAGGCCTTGACCACATCAAACAGACGATAGCGACCAGCGCTCTTTTGTAGCAGCGTCAAATCCAAACATAACGCAACCAGTGCCCCTTTATTGTAATAGCTAATACCCGCATTACCCGTATTTTCATCATTACGGTATAACTTAATCCAAGCATCAAAGCTCGACTCTGCGACACTCTGATACGCACGCCCAGCGGTTTGATAGTAACGATTGATTTGTTCCGCTAACAGCTTGAGATAGCTTGATTTGTCAATCACACCTGACGCTTGCAACATAAAGTCATCGATATAAGACGTAAAACCCTCAAACACCCAAAGTAACGGCGTGAAAGCCTCACGGCGCAAATCAACCTCTAGCATGACATCAGGGCGTACTGTTTTGACCCACCATGAATGAAAATACTCATGGCTGCATAAACCTAAAAACCGCTGATAATCTGTGCTTGGTATTTTTGGCTCATTGATACTTGGCAAGTCACGGCGCGGGGTAATCAAGCTGGTAGAGTTGATATGCTCAAGGCCACCGTAATCTTGACCACTGGCAAAAGTCATAAACGTATAATCACTAAAAGGTGCGTCACCTAGCCAGTCTAAATACGTCTGGCAAATCTGAGTGATATCTTGCTGCAACCTACCCATATTAGCATTGTGCTTACCAGCAAGGTAAAAACTATGGTGTAGCGTCTGATGTTCGTTATCTTGAATAATAAAATCAAACTTATCTTGTTCTGCGATTTCAAAAGGATAGTCGATCATCTCGTGATAGCTATCTGCTTGTAGCCCATAAGCATGCTGACCATCAAGTTTCAAATGGGTAGATTTCAAACCAGATGCCAAAACGACACGCGCTTCTTCTTTGTCTGTAAAAAACGCGGCCGGGACGATTAAGCTCATATTGACAGGTGTATGCTCTTGTCCCTCAACTGCTAAGGCAAGCGAGGTGAAATTGCCGTATAAGCGCTGCTGATCCACGTAAGCAGTACGCACAGATAGGTCATAACAGTACACTTCATAGTGAACCTCTACTGTCTGCCCTGCCTCTACTTGAGGTAGCTGCCAAGTATGTTTGTCTATTTTCTGCGCACGATAAGTCTTAAGTGGTGTGTCACTATCTGTTGTTTGGCTAGTTGTTTTGCTATCCGTTGCTTGACCATCTAACACCTGATAGTGAACGGCGGTGATGTTGCGGGCAAACTCACGCATCAGATAACTACCCGGTATCCATGCTGGCAACCAAAGCTGAGGAGAATTAGCCGTTGCTGTAAAGCTCAGCGACACATCGATCAAATGCTCAAAGAAACGATCAAAATTGAAGCGATAATTGATATCAGCGATTACGTTGGCATTGTTAGTACTGTCATTTTTGGTATTGCTATCTATGAGTTGGTTATTCGCAGTAGTGGTAACGGAAGTCATTGTCTTTTTCATCCTTGTTTTTATCATTATGTTAGAAGCCCTTACTCAAAAACGCAACCGCCAAACCACGAATACCCAATAGCTCACTCTAAACTGCTTAAAACAGCGTTTATTTTAATAAAATGTGACATTTATTGAGATTAAATGGCATTTTTTCTTGTTTTTACCTTGAAAGTTATATGCGCCATCTCAATTAAAGATGCTAACTGCTAAAGTTACTTTAATAAACTGATGATAATTGACTCATGACGTGGCTATTTGGCCTGCTAATTGGATTTTTTAGGTTTATTGCAACCGTATTTAATTTTTTACACAGATATATTTAGGATAATTTATGACTACTATCGCAAAAGATACCGCCGTCAAATTCAATTACACACTAAAAGACGACGAAGGCAACATTCTTGACCAATCACCAGAAGGTCAACCACTTGCTTATTTGCATGGCCATAGCAACATCATCCCAGGCCTAGAGCAACAGCTAGAAGGTAAATCTGCTGGCGAACAAGTCAATGCAGTTGTTGAACCTGCTGATGGCTATGGCGAGTATCAAGAGCAAGCAGTACAACACGTACCACGTGACAACTTCCAAGGCGTTGAAGACATCCAACCTGGTATGCAGTTTCAGTCAGAAGCTGGTGGCCAAGTAATGCTAGTTACTGTTACTGCTGTAAGCGATGAAGAAGTAACCGTTGATGCCAACCATCCATTGGCTGGTAAGCGTTTGACGTTTGATGTTGAAATCCAAGAAGTACGTGCAGCAACTGAAGACGAGCTAAACCATGGCCATGTACATGGTGCTGGTGGCGTTGAGCACTAATCTCTTCTAGAGAATAGCAAGAAAGGATGAGGCGGTAAGTCACTAATGTGACTGTTGTTTTATCTAAAAAGGGTCAGTAGCTATCGCTACTGACCCTTTTTTGCGCCTACAGTTTATAAAAAATACTGCTGAGACTGTGGCCGTTCAATAGGTCTTCAGCCAAAATCTATCAATTACTATCCTGCAGACGTAACAAAGCCGCATAACGACAAGCGTTGTGCGGCTTTTATCACTAACCATCCATGTCATCGTTATAAGATACCTAATCCCGGGGCATCTTGTAACTATTCGGGCATCCAGCCCTATCATCCCTAACCAGCAAACCACCTATCCTTGATGCGACTTGTAAGATACCAATCCCTAGTACCAATGAACCTTTTCGTTCAGCCGTGCCGTACAGTTATAATCGCAGATTGCCCCATGGTTAGTAAGAGGTATAAACGTCAATCCATGTAAGCATATGCTTACATGGATTTGAATAATACATTTTTGCCATTCACAGCACTGTTGCTTATAGCTTCTCTTGAGGACTAAGCAACGCTTTCGGTTCAGCGCTCAGCATGACATAAGCGGCTTCATTGATGAAGGCTTCGTCTTCAGGTAACTCTGGACGTTCACTAGCCTTCATGCGACTGCGTTCTTCAAATTTTGCATCCATTGCCGCTTGATAAGTATTCCAATTGGCATAAGGACGCTCACCAGTTGAGATAAGACGTTTGTTTTCAGCTTCCAACGAACGTTTTTCAATCAGTTGCATTTTGGCTCGGCGACTATTGATATCGAGCTGGATAGGTTTTTTCTCATCTTCCATATCGCGAATATCATTTAGCGCTGATAAATAAACAAACTGTGGATTTTGCTCTTGACGGATTTTGGATTGCTGATTGAGTGTCGCTAATGTATCGTTGGTAAACTTGCCTTCAGGCTTATAAGGGGCTGTTTTGATAGTATCCCACGGTAAGGCTTTTTTCTGTGCGCGCTCACCAAAGGTAGCATCATCATAGATATTGACCAGTTCAACATCAGGCACCACGCCTTTATTCTGCGTACTACCGCCAGTAATACGATAGAATTTACGCTGCGTTAAAGTGGCTGAGCCTAGCGCCAAACTATCCAATTGAATTTGGGCAGAGCCTTTACCTGTCGTCGTACTACCGACAACCAGACCACGACCATAATCTTGAATAGCAGCCGCAAATATCTCACTGGCTGACGCAGATGCTAAGTTGGTAATGACCGTCATGTTGCCACTATAAAGTTGCTCACCACCATCATCGTCACGGTAGACTTGAATATTGCCGCGATTGTCACGAATTTGCACCATCGGCCCGCTCTTAATAAAGAAGCCAAGCATTCTAGCGACTTCATCTAATGAGCCACCTGGGTTATTACGTAGATCGACAACCAAACCATCAATATTTTCTTTATTGAGCTCCTTTAGTGCTTTTTCGGTATCGATACTGACGCTACGGTAGTCTTCACCGTTACGGCGGGCTTGATAATTCAGATAAAAGCTTGGAATCTCAAGCACACCGATACGTTTTGGTGTTTTATCAATATTAGGACGCTGCACTTCTACGACACGATGAGTAACACCTGACTCTTCTTGTTTAATAATATCACGGACGACCGTGACGTTACGGGCGCTAGCATCAGGAGTATTAGGCTGTCGTACTTTGATAGTCACTGAGGTTCCGCGCTTACCACGAATCAAACTCACAATCTCACGCGTTGACCAGCCAACCACATCGGTCATGGTTTCACCGTCTTTTGCGATACCAACGATCAAATCATTTGGCTTGATTTGTCCAGATTTAGCCGCTGGACCGCCATCTACTAAAGTGACAATGCGAGTATAATCTGGGTTTTTACGGTCTGGACGGATAGAAACGCCAATCCCTTCTAGTTGTAGACTAGATTGAATTTGCAGCTCAGTTGCCTGAATCGGTGCATAGTAATTGCTGTGTGGATCGTAAGTCAGCATTGCTGTATTTAGGACCGTTTCCATGATCTCATCATTGGTAAGGCGTTTTGACTGCTCTTGCTGACGCGACAAACGGTTTTGTAAAATTTCGCTCGGGGTACGCTGATCATTGCGAACCAAATCTTGTCCACGCGTAATATCTGGATTGCTTAAAAACACTTCCTCTTTAGCTTTTTCGTCTTCTTGACCCAGTGTGATACTCATTAAACTAAACTTTAACTGGCGCGCCCAATAGTCACGCTGCTCTTTTTTGGTTTTGAAATGATTGAGTTTTTCACGATCAAGTACGATGGTGTCTTTGCCAGTCAAATCGATCTTCGTTTTTAGCATTTTACTTGCCATCGCAAAATACTCATTTGAACGTTTGCGATATCGCTCGAAAACATATACGCCTGCAGATAAATCACCCTGTTTGAGACGAGCACCGAAGTCATCGGCATATTTTTTCTTAAACTCGTCGACATCAGACTGTAGAAATAGCGTATGGTTTGGATCAAGGCTATCAATATACATAGATAGAATCTCGCTACCCGTTTTGCTGTCGAGCGGCTGATTCAGATAATGACTACGGTCCAGCAATGCCGCTACTTGGCGAGTGGTGACTTTTTGTTCGGGAGTTTGCACGAAGCTTTCAGTGTTGGTATCGGCGACTGCCGTTCCATAGCTCTGGGTAAGAATAATACCGGCGATGCCCACTGACGCTGCACTGAGTAACCACTGTGCTGGTTGTTTTTTCATCATATATCCCTAGTTATTTTGCGTTAATAATATTATTTGTTTTATAAAGATCAAAAGTGCTTAAATATCTCGCTACCTATAAATTTCATTTCTTCTGTACGTTAAAATATTTGTTACTGATAATGCTTGGTAGACATCTTACGATTACAGCGTTCTAATAATAGCCTCTAAATTTCGTCAAAAACTGCCAATATAATGTTCAAATAGCCTTCAAAATCAATCAATATTATCATGAGCATTATGGTTCGACTGTCTCAAACTGTATAAGCAATATTACACGCTACACCTGCACATACCAAACTTTCTATGATATTTGTTGTGCATCATTATTTGGACGTATTGGTACTGCTCTAATGGCTATCCAAAAATTGATTTGAGTCGATACCTGTGCCACATTATGCTCAGTTAATAATAGCTGTCATAATAAGGTAGTTCTGATTCATCACCTTCTACTTTTAGCATTACCCATCATATAACAATATATAACACCATAAGGATTACGCAATGTACGGCGTCTTAATGATTGATATCGATAGTACCGCACTGACTGCTGAAGATGTTAGTTTACTCAAACAGGCACAAGTTGGCGGGGTAATTTTATTTGCTCGAAATGTAGCAGATGCTGCGCAAGTGCGAGCCTTGTGCGATGACATACGCTATCACAACCCTGATATATTAATCGGTGTCGACCAAGAAGGCGGTCGGGTCGCGCGTCTGCGCAATGGCTTCACCCCTTTGCCAGCGATGGGCAAGCTCGGTGAATTATTCAACCAAGACCCTAGCCTTGCGCTGAGCCTTGCTTATGATTGTGGCTATCTAATGGCGACAGAAGTATTGGCCGTGGGTATTGACCTCAGTTTTGCACCAGTGCTTGATAGAGACGGCATCAGTCAAGTCATTGGCGATCGCAGCTTTCATAATGAGCCACAGGCGATCACTGCCCTAGCGACACAGTTTATGCGCGGCATGAAAACGGCAGGCATGGCAACCACAGGCAAGCATTTTCCAGGACACGGTGCGGTTGCGCCTGATTCACACGTGGCTGAGGCCATCGATACACGTAGTTTTGATGAGATTATGAATAGCGATATGCAGCCTTTTGCGCAAACGCTCACATCGCTTGATGCGTTAATGCCTGCCCATGTTATCTTTTCGCAAGTCGATGATAAGCCAGCAGGATTTTCTAAAATTTGGTTAAAAGACATCATTCGTAATCAGCTTGATTTTGATGGTGTCTTGTTTTCTGATGACCTATGCATGGCAGGTGCCAAAGCAGCGGGCGATGTCAGCGCACGTGTAAAGGCGGCAATAGAAGCAGGATGTGACATTGCACTGGTTTGCAATGATCGAGTCGCCGCACATGAAGCGGCTCAAGCAGCGCAAGACCTCCCTTATCCCAACCAAAATCGCATCAAAACGATGTGTGGCGACATACCAGTATGGCAAGGGGACCTTGAATCTACTTGCCAGCAGTTTGAGTATTGGCAACAGGCCAAGCAAAATGTGACTCAGGCCTTTTTTAGTCCTCAATCTGATGGGCAAACACCTAATAGTACCAATGCACCAAAAGACCCTACTGACTATAAATAGCCCTTTATCATTTATAAATAACAAATTTAATAAAGTAAAAAACCGCATCTTAATCAAGGTGCGGTTTTTTATTATTAATAGTACTTCAATCGAAATAATATCGATTAATTGGCTGGATCTACTGCCGTACCCTGAATCGCATCATCACTATCAGGCAATACATCATCGTTATCACTGTCCAGTGGGTTCAAGTCTGGGTCAAGCGCATCATTACCAATAATCATTCCATCGTTTGCACCAGTAGGTTGATCGTCAACGACAAACTCAATACGGCGGTTATGGAAACGACCTTGTTCGGTTGAGTTATCAGCGATAGGTTCTGATTCGCCCATGCCTTTTACTGTAAGCTTATTGGCATCAACACCTTTAGAAACCAAGTACTGTTTGACAGATTCAGCACGCTCAAGAGACAACTTGTTATTATATTCGTCCGATGCTTGACCATCTGTATGACCGACAATCATCAGTTTTATATCCGGTGCTTTGCTAATAATTTTAGCAGCACGGTCAAGCAACTCTTTATTGACCTCAGGAAGTGTCGCGTCATCTACAGTAAAATTGATAACCTGAATACTTAGCGCACGAGCCACATCACTTGGATCGGGATTGTCACCAAGATTTTTCATAGCATTGTTTGCAGCGAATAGACTACTCTCTATCTCATTTTTTAAGTCTAACGGTCTTTCCGCTTGTACCTTCATGGCTGGAGCAGCGGCTTTTAAGTCAGCGATTAGCTGGTCCAGTGCTAGTACATCAGACGTATTAACGGTGATAGTATCGCCTTCGATCAGCATACTCGCATTTGGTACATTTTTGAGAATAGGCAAAATGGTCGTCAGCTGAGCTGTGGCTGGCATATCTATCGCAAATTTATCATCGACATCAGCACGGCATTTATTGGCTTCATCACCAAATGCAGCCGTGAGTGCATTCATCATGTTGGTCTGCAACGTCTCATCACCCACACGCATACGGCAAGCATATAATTCACTGTTTTCATCAGTAGCAATACGCAATGAAGCAAGCTCTACATTGCTGACACCAGCGACTTGCTGCGCCATCGCTGGTGTAGCAACAGGCTCAGGATTTTCTTGGCAACCACGTAGTAAGGCCCAAGCCAATGCACCCAAAATAATCAAGCCAATAATTGGTAGCAGCGCTTTCAAAAAGCTGTCTTTTGGCTCGTCTTCATGTGGCAATGCTTCTGTAGTCGCTGTCTGAGAAACAGGCACTTCAACCGCAGGCTCAGCGGCCAAGGCACTGACAGGTAAAACAGCGCTTGCCCATGTAGGAATATGATGCTGATAGCTGTCTAGATTATCATGTAAAAATTGTGGTACAGGCGTGGTACCTGCCAAGCTTTTTATTTCATGAAAAGCAAGTGGCGCGGCCATAGCAATGAGTCCGCGAGAGGCTGTCGCATCGACATTGTGTTTGCCTGCCAGCTCACGAGCGATTTGATCACGTTGCGAGCTGTCTGTCCATACACGATCATAGAACTCTTGATCATCACGAGTAATACTCTCATTGGCAAAACGGTCATAGGTAGCATTATCCGCTAGGCGGGCAGCAAAAATAGCGTAGAACTGCTCAAGTAGATTTTTTTTAGCTGGGCTACGATCATCCTCCAATACTGCCGGACTTACTGTTCGGGTCAAATGACTGGTAATATCCATAATATAACTCCCTATTTATTAATACCTGATTATAGGCTTAAAATACTTAAAAATATTGTTAGATAAGATTTTGATGACAGATAAAAGCTATAACGGTCGGTGTCATTATTGCTGTATTCAGTTTTTCATTATTATAAAAGTATTAAATCAGCTTTAACAATCAACACGTTGTTGTGCGAATGATACGTTAGGTAATGTCGCCACTGTCACATATAAACCTATCACACACAATATCCTATATCACACAGCACCTTAGATAAAAAAATGGTGGTACGAGAAACTCATACCACCACCTCATACTGCTTATCTGCCTAAATTGTTAATCCTAAAGTAAAAACAATCAAACATCTCTTGTTATCAAACTTACTAGTTTCTGACTTGGGCAGGCTCAGCTATAAAAGAGGTACCCGCCAAATCATCTAATTCTGATTCTGAAATAGGGCCTGATGGGCGGTTATTCATCGGTGCATTGTTGGGAATATTGCGAGTATTATTAACAGGCTCATTCATAGCATTATTGTTCATGCCGTTATTAGGGACTGGCACCATACGATCACCTGTATTGTCATCTGCTGCTTGGAACTCTCCAGACCCGCCGTTGCTATCACCGTTACCATACTGATTATTTAAAGCAGCCTCATCGTTTGCAAACTGACCGCCCATCTCATTCATTCCTGACATACCGTTCACGTTATCATTGTTGCCATTATTACCATTGTCAGGTAATGGCAGTGGCTCCTTGCTATCTACTATCATCGCTGGCGCCAACGTGCGGATATCCGTAACCAGTCGTTGTAATAAAGTACTATCTGGCGCTGCTAACGTGAGGCGATCATTCTGCAATTCCAGACGTGCAAATGGCACCGCTCTAAGCATGTTTAAAATATTAGGCAGCATCTCTGTCGGTAGATTTGCCATACTATTGGCGACGCCTGCCCGCACTGTCAACTCACAAGTGCTTGATTGCTGACCAAAACTGGTATTGAACGCTTGTTGCAATGCACTCTGTAGCGCTTCATCACCCACGACAGCGCTACAGCTAGTGAGTCCCCCGCTGTTATCCATTCCCACGATGAGCTCGACCGGTGTCAATACTTCTACAGGTGGCGTAGGTGCAACGACGGCAGGTACTGTCGCAATTGGCTCCACAGGTGGTACGTTGTTTGGCTTGATTAGTAGCGCCCAAGCAGCCAGTGCCATAGCAACAATCGCGAGGACTAATAAAAACACCTTTACCAATAAATCATTGCGTTGATTACGAGTGCGTACTTTTGCTCGCTTGATGCTACTGTTTTCTGCCAGATGATGTGCTGATGGGTTGACATGAATGGTATCCAAGTTAGGACTCAGGTCATCGCTTTCTTTCTCTGTCTCAGCGCTATCTATATCAGCTGCTGCCATTGCACTGATTGCGCTTGTCTCTACATTGGGCTTATCAAGTTTACCTAAAACGTTATCAGTTTCTAATACAGGCCTTACTTCCGCTATGGTTGTTGAACCTGCCTCATTGTGCAGACTTGAATTGGCGGCAATAATAGGTGCTGACCATATCGGTAAGTACTGACGCAGCGCCGCCTGCTCACCCTGCAAAAATGCTGGCAAAAACTGTCCATTGGCCAATATTTTTAGCTCACGATAAGCGAGTGGTGATGAATTGATAAGTAACTCTGCTGTCATTGATTCATCAATATGATGCGTAGCGGCAAGCTCTTGGATGATAGTCTGCTGCATTTCATTATCTTGCCATAGCTGCTTAAACAATGTCGTCTCTGTGCCATTGTTGCTCGCCAGCAATTGATCAGTGCGAAGTAATTGCGAGTAAACCTGAGGCAATGCTAGGCGTGCGGCTAAAATGGCATAAAACTGCTCAAGTAGACTGACATGCGCCACGCTATCTTTGCTATCACTCTGACCTAATACAGCTGGGGTAACGGTTTTTTCTAACTGGTCGATAATACTCATAGATTATTGCCTCTTTCGGCCTTCGCTTTATACGTGTAAAAGAATTGAGTGTTGGTTTTAATTTTAATTTTGTCTACTAATGACGTATTCTTAGCATATTTCTATCATTGATGAGACTGTTACCATCAGCTCTACTTACTATCAATCATCATTACTATTAGTACTAGTTACTGTCATTATACGAAGCATTACTTATTCTGCCTGATACATTGTTATATTATTCACTATAACAGCCTGAAAATGCATTGTTTTGTCACACAATAAGTTTTCGTATCATCATAACTACTGTTAGTATGACTTCATTATTAATATTCGACATTTAATCATTAATTATTGGTCATATGTAGGTTTTTACTCAGCCGTAACGCTTAGGCTTTGAACACTGCCAGCATTTATAATACTGCCATTTATAACATTGTCATACATCAGGCGCGGCCTAAGGATTTTCCTTTGTTCAATCATACGACCCTTATCATTATAATTACCGTTATTATCAGCTTATTAGCATGGCAAAATAAAGCGTTATTCAATCGACTTATTTTTTATCCACCAGCGGTAAACAATGGTCAATGGGATCGTTTTGTGACGCATGGTTTTATTCATGCCGATAGTATGCACTTGCTTTTCAACATGTTCACCTTGTACTTTTTTGGTCGCGCGATTGAAGGATTGTATCGGTCATTCTTATTCGGTTATGGTTTTGTGGTGTTCTACATATTGGCCATCATCATTGCGATGATTCCAAGCTACCTTAAGAATAAAAAAAATGCCAGCTACTTAAGCCTTGGTGCTTCGGGCGGTGTATCAGCAGTATTGTTCGCCTTTATTTTGTTAGCACCGTGGGAAAAAATCTATCTATTTGCGGTCATTCCTATCCCTGCTATCTTATTTGCAGTCGCTTATGTCGCTTATAGTATATATGCAGACAAACGTGGTGGCTCCAATATCAATCACATGGCGCATATGTGGGGTGGTGCCTTCGGAGTCATAGCGACGATTGTGCTAGAGCCACGGGTGTTATCACACTTTATCAATGCGTTATTATCTCCTAGCTTCTAAATAGACAGCTCTTGGATTAGAGATAATAAAACAGCAGTGGTACAGGGCTACTCTCAACGACCATAACTTATAACGATAGTAGCTTCTAACAATAATAGCTCTTAACGATAGTAGCCTTCTGAAATCATTACAGAGAGTCGTTATCCTAGCCTTGTCAGTTTCGTATTCTTCGACTTTTTTATATTAAGATTTGATAGTTAATTATGATTATAGATATTATCGGTGATATTCACGGCTATGCAGATAAACTGGTCGGCCTGCTGCTACAGTTAGGGTATGTTCATAATGGTGAGTGCTTTATACCGCCAGCAGGTCATCGAGCGCTATTTATCGGTGATTTAATCGACCGCGGGTCGCAGCAGGTGGCGACATTAGAAATTGTCTTTGCGATGCTAGATGCTGATGTGGCTGATGCAGTGATGGGCAACCATGAATACAATTCGCTGGCTTTTGCCACCCCTAATCCTGATAGTCCTACCCAATATCTGCGTTCGCACAATGATGTGCACACACGTCAACATGAAGCATTTTTAGCCGAATTACCATTTGGTTCAGAGAGCCATCAATATTGGCTACAGCGATTATATGAAATTCCATTATGGATTGAAACGGACTATGCTTGCTTTGTGCATGCCTGTTGGGATGTAGATAGTATGGCGGTATTAATGCCATTATTGACAGATAACAACTGCCTAACCCCATACGGCTTAATCGCCACTGCCAAAGAAGATACCGCACAGTTCGATGCATTAGAGCGGGTATTAAAAGGTGTAGAAACACCACTGCCTGATGGTTTGGTCATGGTCGATAAGGAAGGTACTGAACGCTCACGCGTGCGGGTACGTTGGTGGCTTGATGAATTAGAGTCGCGCACACTGCATGAGATTTCACGTGCGCCTTCATCAGCAATGGCTCAGATACCGAAAGATGCAATGGCCGAAAACATCGATTTTGCATTAAAGACGCACAAACCTGTATTTGTTGGTCATTATTGGCTCACTGGCATGCCCGAGCCACTGAGCAATCAGGTCGCTTGTACTGATTATTCAGCAGCAGTAGACAGTGGTTATCTTACCTGCTATCAGCTCGATACCGAGCAGCCGCTACCATTACAAGCCAGCAACTTCATACAATATCGCCATGATGAAAATATTCATATAAACCCATAATATTGGCGATATTGACGCATCTATCGTATTAAACCGTAAACTTGGCTTTACGAAGGCGGCTAAATTTTTGTATGATGGTCTTTTTGAGGATATCAAAGCATGAGCACCACATCGGCAACTGTTACTACTGTTGAGCAAAACGGACCTATCACCTCTCCTGCTGGTCAACCAAAAGTTGGCATCATCATGGGCTCACAGTCTGATTGGGCGACCATGAGCGCCGCTGCACAATTACTAGCAGATTTCGATATCGCTTTTGAATGCGAAGTAGTCTCAGCACATCGTACGCCTGATAGACTATTTGATTATGCCAAAAATGCGAAAGGTAACGGCCTACAAGTTATCATCGCTGGTGCAGGTGGCGCGGCGCATCTGCCCGGTATGTGTGCCAGCCAAACACCACTCCCTGTCTTTGGTGTTCCTGTAAAATCCTCTATGCTTAGCGGTTGGGACAGCCTACTGTCTATCGTACAGATGCCTAAAGGCATTGCCGTTGGTACTTTGGCAATTGGTGCTGCTGGTGCTTATAACGCTGCCCTGCTTGCTATTCAAGTCTTGGCCTTGCATGATGACACGATTGCTACTAAGCTAGATCAGATGCGACAGTCTCAGACAGAGACCATTCTTGCCAGCCCAACGCCAGGTATTATCAAAGCCTAGGTACACATAGACTGGCTAGCTTTTATAGCAGAGTTTTTAATGTTGATTGAACATACCTGAATATTGGTAGCCAAAAAATAAAAGCTTTCACACTGTGTTCTTTAAGCAAGTCCGATTAGATATAAGGTGCATACAGTGCACCTTTTCCTATTTTCACCCATTGATTTTTAGATTTTAATGTACAAAAACCTTATTCACTTTTATTCAAAGAGCCTGCCATGACTACAGCAAACGCTTATCCTGTTACCCAAACCATTCGTACCATCGGTATTTTAGGCGGTGGTCAGCTTGGTATGATGCTTGCCGAAGCAGCCATGCCCCTAGGCTACCAATGTGTATTTTTGGAAGACAGTGCCGACTGCCCTGCCAGCCTATACGGTCGCGTGTTTCATAGCGAGCAATTAGAAGCATTTATCGAAGCCGCTGATGTTTTTACTCTCGAGTTTGAAAACACGCCGACGGCGACTGTTGAACAGCTTACTGCCTTATCAAAATCTGGTAGCAAGCAAGGCATGTTTCCACCATTGATTGCGCTAGACATCGCTCAAGATCGCTTAAAAGAAAAGCAGATGTTTAACTCGCTTGATATTGCCACCGTACCCTTTATGGCTGTCAATTCTGAAGCTGAGTTGAAGCAAGCTTGTGATGAATTAGGATTGCCTATCGTTCTAAAAACCAGCCGCGGCGGTTATGATGGTAAAGGTCAGTTCGTCATCAAACAAGACAGCGATATTAAAGCCGCTTGGCAAGAACTCAAAGACGCAGTCACTGGAAAAGGCTCACTCACACCGACGCCAGCACCATTAATTGCCGAAGGATTTATTAACTTTAGCCGTGAAGTGTCTATGATTGCGGCACGTACACAAAACGGTCAGGTTCGTTGCTATGACTTGGTTGAAAACCATCATCACCATGGTATTTTAGCCAAAACCCAAGCCCCTGCTGTTGGAACTAGCCATTTGCTTAAGCAAGCAACTGAT
This sequence comes from Psychrobacter sp. TB55-MNA-CIBAN-0194, assembly GCF_040309505.1. Taxonomy (NCBI): domain Bacteria; kingdom Pseudomonadati; phylum Pseudomonadota; class Gammaproteobacteria; order Moraxellales; family Moraxellaceae; genus Psychrobacter; species Psychrobacter sp. TB55-MNA-CIBAN-0194. Next base: position 181,979 of record NZ_JBEOOW010000004.1, read on the forward strand.
GCTATTACCACCGTCATGAACCATTTAGACTATGTTGGTGTCATGGCGCTGGAGTTATTTGTGACCAAAGACGAACGCGGTAATGATGCATTACTTGCTAACGAAATTGCGCCGCGCGTACATAACTCTGGACATTGGAGTATTGAAGGGGCTATTACCAGTCAGTTTGAAAACCATATTCGCGCAGTCGTCAATCTACCATTAGGTGATACGGATAATGTACACCCAGCGATTATGCTCAATATCTTGGGTCAATATCCTGATATCAGCGCCGTGCTAGATATCGATGGTGCGCACTATCATAGCTACCACAAAGAAGAACGTGACGATCGTAAGATTGCGCATATTACTTTGATGCCGAATGATGTGGCTGATTTAGAGCCTGCTTTAGCCAAGCTCGTTGCCACTCTACCTAACAAGATGGGGCTTGAGAAAAAACCTTCTCCAATTGATAGTCAGCCGAAAATGGAAGTGAATCTAACCGCGACTGAAACTGACACTGCTATAGAAAATACAGAACTCAGTATTGAAGACAGCCAGTCAGATAAAGCTATCAATGCTAAGTCGAAAACAGAAAAGGCTAAGAAATAATGCAGATTTGGGTGGATGCGGATTCAGTACCATTGATAGCCAAAGACTTGATTATCAAAACGGCTGAACGCACACAAACCATGGCGATATTCGTCGCCAATCAGTCGATTAAACTGCGCAAGTCACCACTGCTCACTATGACAGTGGTACCGTCAGGGTTTGATAAGGCCGATGATTATATCGTTGAGCAAATACAGCCAGGCGATCTGGCCATTACTAGCGACATACCGTTAGCCAATGATATTTTGGACAAAGGTGGCATGGTTTTGACCACTCGCGGTGTGATCTACGATAAAAATAATATCAAGCAAAAGCTCAATATGCGTGATTTTATGGATACCATGCGTGGCACTGGCGTCTTGGAGCTACAAGAGATGAGCGGACAGAAGCCTTACGGTGACCGCGATAAAAAAGCGTTTGCTGATGGATTAAATAAACTGGTGCGCTAACTTCTAACATTAACCAGACATTTTTCATTTGGTTTTTTACCATGCTAACGTCCATTATTAGCAATACCTATTTTATTTCTCCCCTTGCAAACCCTATACACTATATAACCAAACACTATGCAAACGGCACGCTTCATAACGAAGCGTGCTGCCTATTCTTGTTACGCTGTGTTCAGTTTTTAAATAAAGATAACGTAAATAAAAATAGGAATGACGATGAAAATTTTAGTAATTGGCGCAAGTGGTCGAGTAGGTACTGATTTGGTTAAGCAGTTATTGGCTGACGACCATCAAGTGATTGGTACTACCCGTCAGGAAGAAAAACTATTTAAAGACGATAATTATAGCCAGTTAGATTTAGACATTACGGCTGAAAAAGACTCCATTCAAAAGCAAATCGATCAAGATATTGATGCTGTTTATTTTGTTGCAGGGTCAGGCGGCAAAGATGTCTTAGAAGTAGACTTACATGGTGCGGTTAAGACCATTCAAGCGACGCAAGACAAAGGCATCAAACGCTATATTATGCTCAGCACAGTATTCTCGTTAGATACCAGTAAATGGGATAAAATTGCCGACTTAAAAGAATACTATATCTGTAAACACTATGCTGACCAATGGTTAATCAACAACAGCACTTTGGACTACACCATCGTACAGGCAGGCGCACTAAAAGAGCGTGAAGCCACTGGCAAAATTACTGTCAATAATGACAGCTCAGGCGAAAATTCGATTGAAGATGTCGCTGCTACTTTGGCAGCTGTATTAAAGGCAAACAATACTATAAAAACCGTCTTTAGCATGCAAAATGGTGAGGCAGCCATTGATGAAGCTATCGCAAAGCTATAATCATTGAAGCAAAAAAGCGAGTAAACCGAAAGGTTTACTCGCTTTTCTATGGCTGTCGTTTGAGAATGGATTATTAAGTGAGCAATAATAGCTACTTTCTGTAGAAAAACTATGCCAAACCGCTTGGAAACGGAATCACTTTCTCTAGACTGCTAGATCCTGTGATAACCATTAGTAGCCTATCTACGCCGACAGCAATACCACTACAAGGTATCAAATCATCAGACGCCGCTAGTAAATGCTCATCGATTGGCATTTGTGGCAGGTTATGACGCTGACGCAATTGGTTATCTTGCTCAAAACGCTCTTTTAACGCTTGCCCATCTGCCAACTCATCATAAGCATTGGCAATCTCGATACCATTAATATATAGCTCAAAACGTTTGGCAATTTTATTACCGTCTTTGTCCAAAGCTGTTTTTGCCAATGCGGCGGTCGCTGGCGGATACTCTATAATTAACGTTGGTAGATCATGGCCTAAATTTGGCTCAACCGCATGGCTGAATAACAAATCTAACCAGCTCTGGCGACGGTCTTCTTCCGTATTTACTTCACTGCTCAACTCACTGTTAAAGTCAAAACCTGTTAAGCCTTTATCTTCTGCTACTGCTTGTAGGGTAGCGAGGCTAGCAGTTAACGGATGAATACCAACAAAATCCATAAAAGCATCAACATAACGATAATGGCTCATTACGACCGCATTACCATAAAGCGCTTCTAATAGCTCACCCAGTTCAGTCGCTATATCATCTAGGCTATAGTTTGGCTGATACCATTCGAGCATGGTGAATTCGATATTGTGTCGTACCCCTATTTCATTGTCTCGAAAAACAGGACAAATCTGATAAATAGGTACTTGCCAACTGGCCAATAAACGCTTCATAGCGAACTCAGGTGACGTATGCAAATAATAGGTCTGAGGTTTGTCTTGATAAGTGACCTGCGCCGCAACTGACTGCAAAAAAGTATCGGTATTACCCGCTTGTGACAGTAGTGGTGTCTGCACCTCTAACACTTGTCGCTTAGCAAAAAACTGACGGATATTACTCATAAACTGCGCACGCTGCTGCGCCATCGCCAATGTCATGGTCGGTGCATAGCTAAGCTTAGAACTAATGGACTTAGAAGTAATAGGCTGCGAAGAAATGTTATTTGCTTGAGTCATTTGAGATCTACTGCGATTGATAAATAATCGGTTTGGTAATTGGGTGTTTGAATTTTTTAAAACTGCCACTCACGACGTAGATGATAATCGCGTCTCAAACCATCAAAGTCAGCACCATTTATCTGCCCATTAGCTTCTTTGCTTCTCAATGAGGCATCATCTTGCTGAATATCATAGAACTTTATCAGTCTATCGGGATGTGCCTTTAATTCAGACCATAGAAATAAGTTAAGCGGTAATAGCGCGTGCATCGTTTGGGTAGGTATAACGGCCAGTTTCTCACATAGCACATCATAAATGATTTGCGTACCACGCAGCTTACCTTCTACCGTGTAGCCAGCGATATGAGGAGTGGCGAAGGCAAGCTTGGATAATAATTGCTCAGCAATCTGAGGCTCGTGCTCAAACACATCAAGCACTACTTGTCGTCCAGTACGCTCAATATCTGCTACCAGCGCATCTGCCTCAATCACAGGCCCACGCGCGCTATTAATCAGTATTGTATCAGCAGGTATCATAGCCAATGTATCTGCATCAATGAGATGCCGTGTTGGATACTCGCTGCCTCTAGAATGTGCATCACTCTTCTTGTCTGTCAAAGGTACATGCAGACTGACCACATCGCTTTGGCTCAGCACCTGCTCTAAACTGGCATTATTTATCTTGGATTTTGGTAATAATGGATCATAGCCTAATACTTGCCAGCCCAAATCATTGGCATACTGCGCAAGCGTACTACCAATATTGCCCAGACCGATAATACCGAGAGTAACTGATTGCTGCCAATACTGCGGACGCAACGTCAATGCTGCTGTCAGTACGTACTGTGCGACAGAATGCTTACTACAACCAGCAGCATTGGCAAAAGTGATATGGCGCTGCATTAAATAATCTTGATCGACATGATCCGTACCGATGGTTGCAGAACCCACAAACTGAACACTGTCGTTATTCGCTAACAATGCCTCATTTACTTGCGTCACAGAACGTATCAGCAGAATATCAGGTTGCAGTTCTGCAAGTAATGACGCGTTGATATCTCGTCCAGCAACGGTGATGATATCTACAGCCTGCTCCGATGCTTGGCCAAGTGTAGAGGCGTTAAAAAACTTGTCCAAACTGGCGATATTGCTATCAGCCAAAATAGTAATATGCTTAATAGTATTCACCCTACCCTTCATCGTTTTTATAACATAGTCAAATAATAGTGGTTCTAGTAGTAGAATCGCTGTTATTTATTGCGACTCATTCACTGGTGGCAATGCGTCGTCATCAGACAATTCTATCTCTTGTGGCGAAAATATCTCATTTTTATGCTGCGATATCCATTCACGCCAAACGGCAAGTCCTATGGCCAATACCACAGGCCCAATAAACAGACCAACAAAACCGAAAGCCGTTAAACCACCTAGCACACCAATAAAAATAATAATAAAAGGAATTTTGGTCGCACCACTAATCACAATAGGACGGATTAAGTTATCAACCCAGCTGATAACCAATACACCCCATAGTGCCAAACCAATACCTTCTGTCGTATGACCTTGACTCATTAACCAAATAGAGACAGCGCCCCAAGCGAATGGTGTCCCAAACGGAATCAATGCGATAATAAAGGTTACAATAGTCAATAAAATCGGACTTGGCGCACTGGCGAAGTAATAACCGACACCTGCAAGCAGTGCCTGTGCCAATGCCGTCAAACCAATACCATAAACCACTGCACGCGTGGTCGTGCCCACAGAGTCAATATAACCATCAATACGATTGCCGATGATATTACGCAGTGCTTGACGGATCTGGCGAACCAAGCTGGTACCATCACGATAAAAGAAAAACAACGTCATCAGTGCCATACCCAACTTGGCAAGACCACTAAACACCACATCAAAGGCGACTTTGCCATAATATAAATGTGACTGTACCCAAAGGCGAAACGTCTCTAACGTCCCTTCAGGGTTTTTATTGATTCTCCACAGTACATCTTTGACTTGCTGACCGACGATAGGTAAATCTTTAACAGAGTCTGGCACATCTAAATAGCCGACTTTTATACGATAGATCAAATTACTGATTAAACTGAGCGCCTCTTGCTGTAGGATAAACACACCAATGACAAGTGGCACACCTATCATTAACGAGATACTCATCGTCATGATGGCAGCGCTGACATTAGGGCTTAGCTTTACTTTTTCATAAAAAAAGTTATAAACAGGAAAAGTTACATACGCTAAAATCGCTGCCCACAGTGCTGGCACGATAAAAAACTGTATCACCTGAAAACATAGTACAAACAGCACGACCAATAAGGTAATGGCCAGTAAACGCTGAATAATAAACTCTTTTGTCCAATTTTCAATCATAGCGTATAAACCAAGTACACACAGCAAAGACCTATTATGACTCTGCTGACGAGTTTATAAATGTGAGATGAACCGCAATTTACAGACCGCGTCCATAAACTGCATCCATTAGCGAGGGTTGTCAATCACCAACATAAATATATGGGTAAAAATCTAATTCAAGAGCGTTAGATCATAGGATACCGTAACATAGATATTGGCTATAATTTTGACTAAAGTGAGATAAAAAACAAAGCGATTATCAGCGCTTATTATGCAACAAAATACGATGACTATTATAACGCTATGTTGTAATCTTTACTTACAACTTTCTATGCGTAAGCTTACTAGATGATGACACGAATAGATAGAAGCCAATACATGGGTTTAGTATGTAAAAACAATACATTGATAACTGATTCTACATTCACACTTTAAAGCAATACCTTGAAAGGTAATTCACTGGCGCGTTCTATTTGTCGCGACAATTGATGTTATACTAAAGTCATTATTTTAAGCTTTTCAATATAGTTAAGTTTGTTTGGCCTTATTTATTTTGACCGTTATACAAACACAGTATTTTTCAAACTATATGCCACAACCCTCTTTTATCGCCCTTCTATAGACTATCATAAGATCTAACCTTTAGAGCGGCGTCATAATTTTGGATATTATGCGTAAGCGTTCGTCAGCACTGTAGTTTGCCAACGTCATATAAAAGCCTACGCGTAATTTAAGCTCATCATATAGGTTCAATATTAGAACTCGATATGAAAAAGTGCTATTTTTAGTTAATTTCGGACTTACTTTGATTTTATTTTAAATCAATACTGACCCATCAAATTTTAAATAATATATCGATAGGAACAATAAAAATGTCAAAAGACACTGATAATCCCAATATAACCCCCTCAACCGAGGCAAACAAGACTAAGAAACCACAAGACACCGTTACTTTTGCTTTGGCCCAATCACATTTTTTGGTTGGTGATATCACTGCCAATGCCGAAAAAATGCGTACATTAGCATTAGAAGCACGCAAGCAAGGTGCAGATGTCATTATCTTCCCAGAGCTAGCACTACTTGGCTATCCTCCACAAGATTTATTACTGCGTCCAAGCTTATCGGGTCGTGTCAAAAGCGCTTTATCTAGCTTAAGTGATATCAACGATATCGTGATGATTGTTGGCTACCCACATGTCGATCATCATGGCACGTTTAACTCTGCTGCTATCCTACATAATGGCCATCAAAAAGGCTTTTATCATAAGCAAATCTTACCAAATTATGGCGTTTTTGATGAGCGTCGTTACTTTGATAAAGGTCGCAATCAAGTCTTGTTTGATTATAAAGGCATCACCATTGGCCTACTCATTTGTGAAGACTTATGGGAAAAAGGCCCGATTGCTGAGCTTAAAAAGCAAGGAGCCGATCTGGTTGTTAGCTTAAATGCGTCACCTTTCGAGATCGAAAAACAAGAAAACCGTAAGACCATGCTTGCCAAACGCAGCCGTGAAAACAACTTACCTATCGTTTATGTCAATGCCGTTGGTGGTCAAGATGATTTAGTATTTGACGGTGGCTCCATGGCCGTACAAGCTGATGGTAGCGTCGCACACGAAGCACCGCGCTTTATGAATCAGTTACTGCTAGCTACTTTAGATGTCAAGACTGCTAAGTTTGATAGCCAAGTCAAAGCACCTTTGACCTTGAGCCGTGAATCAGAGATGTACCAAGCATTGGTCGTCGGCTTACGTGACTATGTGAACCACTCAGGATTCTCTGGCATTATCGTTGGTCTATCAGGTGGTATTGATTCAGCATTGACGCTATGTATCGCCGTTGACGCTTTGGGCGCTGACAAGGTATACGCGGTAATGATGCCTTACGAATATACATCGCAAATCAGTTTAGAAGATGCACAAGCACAAGCACGTCGTTTGAATGTGTCTTATACCGTTTGTCCTATCTTTGATGCTGTCGAAGGTATCCGTCATACCCTAGCGCCTCTATTTAACAAGTCACCGGCAGATACTACCGAAGAAAACATTCAAGCACGTGCGCGTGGTGTGGTTCTGATGGCATTGTCTAATAAATTTGGTCACTTGGTCATCACTACTGGTAATAAGTCTGAGTTGGCAGTTGGCTACTCGACGTTATACGGTGATATGGCAGGCGGCTTTGACGTACTAAAAGATGTTTATAAGTCACAGGTCTATAAGCTAGCCAGCTATCGCAATCGCTTAGAAGATACCCCAGTCATTCCCGAGCGTGTCATTACTCGTCCACCATCTGCTGAATTGCGTCCAGATCAAAAAGATCAAGACAGCTTACCTGACTACGATATCTTAGATGGCATTCTTATGTCATATATCGATGAAGACATGGGCTATCAAGATATTATTGATAAAGGCTTTGATGCTGAGATGGTCGCAAAAGTCATTCAAATGGTAGACAATAGCGAGTACAAGCGTCTGCAATCACCGATTGGCACTAAAATCAGCCACAAAGCTTTCGGGCGCGAACGCCGTTATCCTCTAGTAAATAAATGGTCAATCAAAGGCTAAGTAACATAAGGTTAAATAACATTCAGCGTCTCTATTTGCCTGACTTCTATTACCTAGGGGTTTAGGCGGCGCTTATAGCCTCATTTTTTGCCAAAAACTAAAATACTTTATGACTAGCTGGGTGCTTGCCCAGCTTTTTTAGGTTCTATAAACCGAATTTCTATCAATAATACCTACCTTTTAACCCTAGCCGCTTATTTTTTACATTCAACCAATTACCTTTCTTGTTAATCCTTATCCTTTTTACCGAGTATCTCATGAGTTTGCTAACTGCTAGTGTCTTTCTTATTTTACTACTGGCTCTCAGTGCCTTTGTCTCTGCAGCTGAGATTGCTATCGCAGCGGGTCGCAAAATTAAGCTGCAAATCATGGCAAAAGAAGGGGATGTTCGCGCATTTGACGTCCTTAAAATGCAGGAGAACCCTGGCAGCTTTATTACTGTTGTACAAGTCGTTTTAAACGCTGTCGCGATTTCAGCTGGTGCAGTAGGTGAGTCAGCCATCAGCCCTTACTTGCGGGTTTTGGTGAACAATGAAGCGGTGTCATCCGTTATATCCTTTGTACTGATTACCAGTTTATTTTCTCTGCTCGCCGACTTAATGCCCAGACGATTGGCAATGTCAAACACAGAGAATATAGCCGTGCGACTCGTACGACCAATGATGCTTTTGATTTTTGTTTTGAAACCAGTAATTTGGATATTTGATGGTGCGGCAAACGTTCTCTTTGAAGTACTAGGTATCTCCACCACACGCCAAGACGATATGACGCCAGAAGATATTTATGCCGTGATGGATGCTGGTGCTGAAGCTGGGGTACTCAAAAAGCAGGAACACCATCTGATAGAAAACATCTTTGATATGCAAGAACGTACGGTGACTTCAGTAATGAATCCGCGCGAAAACATCGTTTATTTTGATACCAAGACAAGTACTGAAAAAGTGGTCGAAGTGATGATCGATCAACCGCACAACAAATTCTTGGTTTGTCATGACGATGATTTAGAGCATATTGTGGGTTATGTAGAATCACGAAGCTTTCTCGCGTTAGTGCTTAACCGACAAGAAGTCAGCTTAACGAGCAAAGAGCTATTAATGCCTGCCCTTTTCGTCCCTGATACTTTGTCTTTATTTGAAGTGCTAGAGATGTTCAAATCTACTGGCTCTGACTTTGCCGTAATCGTCAATGAGTATGGATTAGTCGTAGGTGTTATTACGCTCAAGGATGTGATGAGTATCGTCATGGGTGAGCTTGTGACGCTAGAGGAGCAGCCCATTGTACAGCGGACTGATAACTCGTGGTTAATCGATGGAATGACGCCTATTGAGGACGTGGTTCGTGCGTTAGATATTGTCAATCTGCCTCGCAGTCAAAACTATGAGACACTCAGTGGTTTTATGATGTATATGTTACGCAAAATTCCAAAGAAAACAGACACGGTCGAGTATGCCAATTATCGATTTGAGATTATCGCGACCGACAATCTCAAAATCACTCAAATGCTAGTGACCAAAATCGATGAGATTGTCTGATAAATAGCACCTAATGAATCTAGGATAATGTCATCAGTCAAAACATTCTTATTTTCGTCCTGATGATCTCATTGATGACATACCTTACCGACTATCTAGCGTTAGTAAATTAAGATTAAGCTCGTGCACCAAATATGCCAGTGCCGACACGCACCATCGTCGAGCCATTGGCTATGGCTTCCGTCATATCGCCACTCATACCCATACTCAATGTATCCCAACCATTCAGCTCTGGATGCTTTTCTTTAACCTCCTCAAATAGTTGCTTAGTACGAGCAAATGCACCAGTATCTGACTTGGCAGGAATAATCATCAGACCACGTAACTTTAGTCTCTCATATGCTTTGATAGTGGTTACCAATTCCAGTAGCTGATCTGGCAGACAACCTGATTTACTTTCTTCATTGTCGATATTTAATTGAATTAGTACGTTCAATGGTGGCAGTTCAGCTGGACGTTGATCGTTTAAACGTTTGGCAATAATGTCGCGCTCAACCGTTTGCACCCAATCAAAACTCTCAGCAATATCGCGGGTCTTGTTACGCTGAATACTACCAATATAGTGCCAAACTATTCCCTTACCTTCGGGTTGCGACTTTAAATTGTTAATTTTTTCGAGAGCTTCTTGTAGATAATTTTCACCAAAATGACGCTGCCCCTTCTGAGCCAAAGCAGAAATCATATCGGCTGGCTTGGTTTTGGACACAGCTAATAAAACAACACTATCAGCTTGTCTTCCAGCACGATCACTTGTCTGATGTATTTGTTTACTGACTTGCTGCCAGTTATCAATAAGGCTTGAATTATCCATATTATTCTCAGTTTTATTCATGTATCACTCACAGAGGTAATTTGATCCGTTTTTAAATTCGTAATTTTTAATTCTTGTACCGATATCTATTATTGGTCATGATCGCATTTTTTATAGCCATAATTCCATATCTAGCCCAAATCCATATAAACCCGCTATATTTTTATCCTCGCTAACCATACTAATGTATAACTTGCACTCGGTTTCCTTGTATCGAAATTATTTGAATTCAGCTATAAATGAATTCAAATCTATAAATTACGGGGGTAAATGGATAATTTACATTTTCTTAGCGTAGTAGATGGTTAAATGTCAGCAGTCTTGTTATTATATTGTTACATGGTTTAACATATGCTACTGAATGTAATAGTAATGGTAAAAGCACTAAATTATGTTTTATTCGTATAGTGAACCTAAGATAGGTCTTTTGTTGATTATCAACCACGCCCTTTTATGCTCGTTTGTTCTACCCTTATTGATTGATAGGAATACCTGATTATGGCTGAAAAAAACAACTTAAGCATCGAAGATTTGCTGCGCTTTACCGTCAAGCATAAAGCATCGGATTTACATATTTCAGCCGGCATGCCTGCCATGATTCGTGTCGATGGTGAAATGACGCGTATTAATATGCCAGACATGACTCACCAAGTCGTACATCAGCTTATCTATGACATTATGAACGATAAGCAACGTGCAGACTTTGAGGAATTCTTTGAGACGGATTTCTCTTTTGAGATTCCTAATCTAGCACGCTTTCGGGTAAATGCCTTTAATCAAAATCGCGGTGCTGGTGCTGTCTTTCGTACCATTCCTTCCAAGGTATTGACCATGGAAGATCTAGGTATGGGCGAAGTATTCAAGCGCATATCAGACTTAAAGCGTGGTGTGGTACTGGTCACTGGTCCAACAGGTTCTGGTAAATCAACAACACTAGCGGCCATGATTGATTATATCAATGAAAGCCGTAAAGAGCATATCTTAACCATCGAAGACCCTATCGAATTTGTCCACGAATCTAAAAAAAGTCTGATCAACCAGCGTGAAGTTCACCGTGACACTCTAGGCTTCGAGCCTGCTCTACGCTCTGCATTACGTGAAGATCCGGATATTATTCTGGTTGGTGAGCTACGTGACCTTGAGACCATTCGTTTGGCATTGACTGCGGCAGAAACCGGTCACTTAGTATTTGGTACTCTGCACACCAGCTCGGCGGCAAAAACAATTGACCGTGTCATCGATGTATTTCCTGCAGCAGAAAAGGATATGATTCGTGCCATGTTATCAGAATCACTCCAAGCCGTGATATCGCAAACGCTGCTACGCCGTCAGGCAGGTGGACGTGTTGCAGCACACGAGATTATGCTAGGTACTCCTGCTATTCGTAACTTAATACGTGAAAATAAAATCGCTCAGATGTATTCTGCTATCCAAACAGGTGCAGGTGATGGAATGATCACACTCGATCAGACACTTAAAAATCTAGTGTCAAAAGGTACAATCAGTAAAGACGTTGCCCGTCCTTATGCTAAACAGCCTGATGCATTTTTGTAGCATTATTTTTATTATTCACCATTAGCGATCTTTCAATCATGATTTCAGACATTTTCTTAATCGAGTTACATCGAATGCAGGTACGATATGGATATTGATAAACTATTACAGTTAATGATCAATAAAAATGGCTCTGACCTTTTTATTACCGCTGATGTAGCACCTTCCATGAAAGTAAATGGGAAGATTCTACCTGTTGGTAAAACGCCCTTAAGTTCAGAACAAACCATGCGATTGGTCAAAGGTGTCATGACACCAGGCCAGATAAAAGAGTTCGATGAAACCAACGAGTGTCAGTTTGCTATTGCAGATGAAGCACAACAAGCCCGTTTTCGTGTCAGTGCTTTTATACAGCGTGACATGGCAGGAATGGTTTTACGAAAAATCGAAAATAAAATTCCAACGGTTGAAGAGCTACGTTTACCACCAGCACTAAAAGAGTTGGCGATGAAAAAACGCGGTATCATTCTACTTGTGGGTGCAACGGGTACTGGTAAATCCACCACCCTTGCCTCCATGATAGGACACCGTAACCAAAACTCTCATGGTCATATCATCACTATCGAAGACCCTATTGAATTTGTCCATCAACATCGTGGATGTATCATCACCCAGCGCGAAGTTGGTATCGATACTCACTCATTTGAAGCAGGCCTAAAGAACACCTTGCGCCAAGCGCCAGATGTTATCTTGATTGGTGAGATTCGTAACCTTGAAGTCATGAGCTACGCCATTCAATATGCAGAAACTGGGCATTTGGTTTTTGCAACCTTGCACGCTAACAACGCCAACCAAGCAATTGACCGTATTATTCACTTCTTTGAAGCAAATCGCCACAATCAGCTATTCATGGATTTATCACTTAACTTGCAAGCAATCATCGCGCAGCAGCTCATTCCAACACCTGATGGTAAAGGACGCCGCGCTGCTATTGAGATTCTATTGAACTCACAGCTCATTAGTGACTATATCCGTAAAGGTGAAGTTCATGAGATTAAAGATGTAATGAAACGCTCGCGTGATAGTGGCATGCAGACTTTTGATCAGGCACTTTTTGACTTATATGAGCAAGGAGAGATTACGTATAAAGAAGCCATTCTCCATGCGGACTCTCCTAACGATCTACGCCTTCAAATTAAGTTGAATAGTAAAAATAGTACAGGCAATCTAGATGAAGGTGCTGACAGCTTATCTTTAAATATCACTTAAATACGGCTGTCTGTTTGAAGCGGTAATAGAGCCTTTGCTAGAACACTTGTGCTATTTGCCACAGAAAAGCCCTCATTACTAATAATGAGGGCTTTTGCTATTTCAAACACGGTTTACAGTCTCTGAGAAGCAATGTGTATTGAGAGTAGTAAAAAATCAAAGATGGTTATTTGATACTATCCTGACATTCTTGTTCATCGCAGATACCATATAGCACCAATGAATGACCTGACAGCTTAAAGCCATGTTTTTCTGCAACCTTTAGCTGCTCTTCTTCGATTACCTCATTGTGGAACTCTACAATCTTTCCACACACATCACAAACCAAATGATCGTGATGACCTTCTTGGGTAATTTCAAACACTGACAAATTGTTTTCAAAGTTGTGACGTTCAACGATGCCTGCTTGCTCGAATTGCGTGAGCACTCGATAAACAGTCGCTAGGCCAACATCTTCGCCTTGTTCAATCAACGCTTTATAAACCTCTTCTGCACTCATATGATGCAGCGCTGCACTTTCCAGCAGCTCTAAAATTTTGATACGAGGTAACGTCACCTTTAATCCGGCTTTACGTAAATCTTGATTGGTAAAAGAAGCCATAATATCCCTTCTGACTGTGACAGTCTTAGCAAATAAAGAACCAAAAATATGAGATAAATAATCATTAGCGATTATTTTTTATAATATATGAAGCATTTTAAGAACAGTAAACTTACTTATTCTGAGTGAATTATTAGTCTATTATTTTTCAATAAATATTTATGCAAGTATATGAATTTAAAATATAAATGATAACACCACTCAGGTAGCGTTTGGTAAATAATGTCGTAAGTGGTAGGAAATTGCAAGTAAATGACGTATCATTTGTCCAAGATTGTCGGTCAGACTAGCACCAACCAACTTTGGCCGCGCCTAATTCATTTCTTGTGAGTCATCTTACCATGATAAAGACATTAACTTTTCGTCCGTTGAGCCGTACAAGCACATTACGCAAGATTGTCATCACCAGTATGCTTAGCGCTACTGTCGCTATGTCTGGCTGCTCATTATTGAGTGTTTATAAGATTGATTTGCCACAAGGCACTGCTATTACTCAGGCGCAAGCGCAAAATCTACAAGTAGGCATGAATCAAAACCAAGTACTTTATATTCTCGGTAGCCCAGCCATTAGAGACACTCTAGAACCTAAGCGTTGGGATTATATTTATGACTATAAAGCAGGGACAGAAGGCAGCCGTAAAGGTATTGCTGATGTCAAAAATGCTAGCCAACATTTAGTTATTTATTTTGATGATAACGGTTTGGTCAGTCGTATCGAAGGTATAGAAAGCCTTCCTGCTTCGTAATAATGACAGGCTTAACTGCGAGATTTACTTTTGCGCTGAGACATAGGATCAGCGCTTAAGCTGCGATATACCTCAATACGGTCAAAAGGCTGTAAGCGATAGCTAAGCGGTTGCTTCTGTGCGTAGATACCTACATGCCAACGCTTAGCAGTCGGAGTCACAATATCAGCAACCTCATCACACCATATTGCTAAATCCGGAAACTCTACCAACCAGCCTGCTTGCTTTAGTGCATCATACAGACTGGTATCACGGCTAACTTGTAACGCTGAGTAATGCTGACGCTTTTCATCTTCGGCATAGGCCAAATATACGGTCATTAACTTCGTCTGCTCTGACGGCAACACATCACTATTATCAACACCGCTATTTTGATCAGCTGTTAGCTTATCCACTGCATCACCCAACCTATCAAGGCCAATAACAGTGCAACTGGTACGACCAAACGTATCGCTATCCGCCATAAGTTATACAGCGCCTCATTGCCAAAGTTCAACGACTTACGCAAATGACTGATTTTCATCTGCCAACCTGCGAATATCGATAACAGCAACACTGCCACACTACTAATGATGACCAAAATACCGACCAACCACGTGGTTGGAATGGAAATGACTAACACCAGTGCTAGCACCAACGTCAGTCCCAAACTGACCAACAGCCCGAACTTGTGTGCCAACTGTTGCGTACTATAATGTAGCAGATAACTCGCGACAAACAACACCCCTACCCAATATAACAGCTGTCCAATTGGTGGTAATGACACACCGCTAATTAATAGTGCAACTACACCAACGATTAACTGCAATATCCAAATAGGTAGTACCAATTTGGTTGCACGATACTCAGCTGTCACTCGACTGTGAGCAGGCGTTTGCGCATTATAATTGTCTGTGTCTACTGCTGTTGCCGTCTGTTTGGTTATTAAATTTTGACCGAACCAGTACAAGCCTGTTCCTGCACCAACACTCACTAGCGCTAACGCTACTGCACGTGCCCATTCATTTAAGCTAATGTCAGTCATCGCAAAGTCGATACTAGGTAGACCATTCGCCACACCTAGTACCAAACCGACAACCATCAACCCGAGTCCAATCGCTAAAGGAGCAACGCCCACCAAACTCAATAATAGAGCGATGACCATCAAGCCCGCAGCGACTGCAAAGCTTGGCACATCAGGTGCGCTATTCAGTTCAGTCAATGCACCTAATATGCCAGAGCTTGCACCAGATACAACCAATGCTGCGATGATGATAGACACCAATGCTGCCAACCAACCAAAACTACGCCAGATTGGACTGGCATCTGCTTCACGAGTCAGCTTTTGCATCCCTGCTAATGGTGCCTCAACACTACGATAGGCCAACGCTATTTCAGCATAAATGACCGGCAATGATACCAGTACCATTGCTAGTAACCAAAGTAGCCAGAAATCAATCTCGCCAATAGATGCAGGTGCAAACCAACGAAACAAGAGTAACGGTAGCAGGGCTGCGATAAAGTAAGAGGCATAACGGATCATCATAATCTAAATCCAAACGAGCTAATATCATTCACAAAAATTAGAGTAGCAAGAAAAATGAGTGCAAGCGCTATACAATGTAGGCTAAATGACTTTGACACGGCTAATCATACTTTTTGAGTTTGATGTAAAGTGAATAACGATAATTTATAATTATACGGTACAAGGAAGAGCACCTGTATATATACTGCCCCTATAATATAAGGGATGAATAGTTATAAAAAAACCCCGAAATCGGGGTTTAATAATAAAACAATGACGGCTATACGGTCTAGAGATCAGTAGCGGCACTTACGAAGCATCTACTACGTACTCGTAAACAGTATTAATAAATTAGTGAACAGCACTTACGTAGTCTGACAAGATACGAATATCATGATCTGACAGTTTCGACGCAACTGTCTGCATCATACCCATATCGCCTTCTTTCGCTGCATCGTTGACTCGCTTTTGGTCATCACTGTCGATATCATCGACACGGCCAGCGGCACGGAAGAGTTTTAGCTGAGTAGATATGTATTCTGCGTGCTGACCGCCTAGCTTTGGAAATGCCGCCCAAGTGTTACCAGCAGCATCTGGCCCATGACAACCCGCACAGCCGATAACGCCGCGTGATTTGTCACCACCTAAGAATAACTTAGAGGCTGCTTGATTGGTCGCAGGGTTACCAAAGCCAACACCCCAAGGCGCTTGACTAGCATAGTAACCAGCCACGTTGGCCAAGTCTTGCTGCGATAAGTTCGCAACTTGCGATTGCATGATGCCATTCTTGCGGTAACCCGCTTTAAAATTGACCAGCTGTTTATAAAGATATTTGACGTTTTGGCCACCTAAGTTAGGCTGCGCAGGGACAACACTAACACCAGTAGCACCATGACAGGCAGCACATACGGTTTCTGCGATTTGCTTACCAGCATTGACGTCGTGTTCAGGAACAATAATAGCAGCTTGTACGCTGAAACTTGCAACGCATAAGCTGGCAGCAGCGATTAACTTTTTCATTGATACAAATCCTACTAACTCGGTGTAAGTATTATTGAGAATGAGTGTACTAATAAGACACCTGATACAAACTGCCTTATAATTAGCGAGGCAAGTATATGATTTAAGGTCTTGGCCACAAACAATCTGAAAGTACTTACTAACATCAGGGTTTATTTTCGATTATTATAGCAAGACTTTGTAGCATTTGCCTACTTAATCGTCACATCAGTCAGTTTTTCTAACAAAGCACGCTAGGATACTCACAAAAAATAAAAAGCGCATAAGAGTCGTAAAACCCAGCGCTTTGTTTAGTATGACTTTGTCTTATTCCCGCATCTATTACTTGCTCATATATTCAATAAGCTTACGATAGTCATCATCACTGCAAGCGTCACAAAGACCGCCAGCAGGCATTTGAATCATACCGCTTTTGACTGAATTGATCAGCGTAGGCATGCTTTTTTGCTTTATGAGCTGCTGCCATTTCGCACTATCACCTTTTTTAATCGCATTTAGCGCCCCACTATCGTGGCAAGCTGCACATGAGTTATTATAGGTCGTGGCGGTATCAGCAGAGTTTGCGTTGGTCATAAAGACGGTGCTTAGTACTAATGTCGAAACACTAGCTATTAGAATACGGCGAGCTTGGCTAAAAAGCGTGGTGATTGAAATCATATAACACCCCTTTTGCTATCTTATTCGTTTAATCACTCTTCCTATTAAACGTCTTCCATTTATTGGATCTTATTGAATATTGTAACAATATATGTCATCTAAATATAGATAAATCGAGTTTCACTTTGGTAATGCATTTGGTATAGCGATAACCAGTACCCATGACTTTAATGTTATGTTGCTATTTATATGATGCTAATCGCAGTTATTTCAATAAGTAAGACCACTAATAGTATAGAATGGTCAGTAATTTGAAACGACTGCTTTTACGACCCATGAACACTGGAAATTGCAACGCACAACGTTGCTCAGTCTTTTGTCGAATGCACCGCTTTCTCAACCAGCTAAATCAAATTTTATAACCGTATCCAATTTTTTAAGATTAATGAGCCATTTATGAATACCCCGTTTACAGATGTCGCCGCCGAACATGCGGTGTTCAACACCAAATCCCGTCAAAAGATTCAGCAAACTGAATTTATGATGTCAGCACCTACTTTTCGCCTTTGCCCACCTGACATGGGGCTAGAAGTTGCTTTTGCCGGACGTTCAAACGCAGGCAAATCGTCGGCTATTAATGCCTTGACCAATCAGCGCCAATTGGCACGTTCGTCTAAGACACCTGGACGTACGCAGATGATTAACTTTTTTAGTATCGGTGATGCTGATAGACGCTTAGTTGATTTACCTGGTTATGGCTATGCAGCGGTGCCACTTGAGATGAAAAAAGAGTGGCAAGTTGAGCTAGAAGAGTACTTGGTATCACGCTCAAGCCTTGCCGGTTTGGTACTGATGACTGACATTCGTCATCCATTGAAATTCTTTGATGAGCAAATGCTACGTTGGGCAAATGATGGCGAACTGCCAGTACATATCTTGCTAACCAAAGCAGACAAACTGAAATATGGCGCATCCAAGAATGCTCTACTGAATACTCGTAAAAGGCTAAAAGAGCTGGGGTTGAATTGCACCATTCAGCTATTTTCAGCTTTGAGAAAGGAAGGCTTAGATGAGTTGGCTGGGATAATGGGCAACTGGTATGAGTACCAGCTTGATGCAGACAAAATTATTGAGTCCTCTTTTGCATTGCTAGAAGGCGAAGAGCTAGAAGACGCCATTGAAAAAGATAGCGCTGAAAAAGAAGGCGCTCAAAACGAGAGCAAATAGCTATTATGGTTTGCTATAAAAAAAGGGTTTATCGTTATTATCGATAAACCCTTTTTTATTGTCACAAAAATCATATTGTAGCGACACTATTAAATAGCTAAGCCACTCAAATTGAACTTATCCACATAAGATTTTAGCCAGTGCTTCTGGTGTATCGACCTGATAAGTAGGCTGCTGCGCGGCAAGCTCAGCATTAGATGCTGTACCATAATCCACCGCTATGCTAGTCATGCCTAGCTGAGTTGCCATTTGAATATCGTAGATACTATCACCGATAAATACGGCATCGGCGATTTGCTGCTGTGTATACTCTAAAATATCGATAAGCATCTGTGGATCAGGTTTTGAGCCTGCTTCATCGGCACAGCGCGTCATCACAAAGTAATGATGACTCTCTGAAGCATCTAGCACACGCTCCAAGCCTTTTCGCTTTTTACCCGTTGCGACCGCTAGTTTTTTACCCTGCTGCTGTAAAGTCTGCAACATACCTTCTATAGGCGTAAAAAGCGGCGTACTGTGGCTGTTGGCAATATAGTACTCTGCATAGCTTTGTTGAATAGCCAGCTTCTGCGACTCATCTGCTTGCGGATACAAAATCTCAATGCCGTTCATCAAGCTAAGGCCAATGATGTCCTGCACGGCTTTATCAGTCGTCTGAAACCCATGTGCCTGTCCTGCCACATGCATCGACTCAACGATTAAACCAATTGAGTCCATCAATGTACCATCCCAATCAAAAATAATCAGCGTCTTATCTGCTAACTGATGATTGACTAGTAACGAAGCGCTTTCGGTAGAAGTTGTAGTACTGGCTACAGTTTGTTCACTCATGAATAGGCCTTAGCGAATAGCGATAATAAAGTGTAGATACGAAAACGTCACGGCGACTTATTAAGAGAAATAAGAGTTCGTGACGTTTAGGATGGATACTTAATAGGTAAAGCGTTGACTATGCTACTTATTCAGGCAATGTAATTTGCTCTGGTAGCCAATCTGCCATGTCATCTGGTAGCGGTGCGGTAATGGTTTCATAACCTGGAATATCTAAGCGCCATGCATGTAAGCACAGGCGATGAACACCTGACTTGTCATGTACGTTATATTTATCATCACCCAAGATAGCATGACCAATATGAGCCAAATGCACACGAATTTGATGCGTGCGCCCAGTCAGTGGCTTGGCTTCAATCAAACTCACTGGCTGATCAGCAATCATAAAACGACCATGAACGACAATATCTGTCTGGCTTTCTTTAGATTGTGGGTCTTGCTTATCTACTTTGACGCGGCGTTCACCACTAGCGACTGTATAGCGTAGTAATGACGCATCAATACGTTGCTCGTTTAGCGCTGGTTGGCCTTTTGCGATACACAAGTAGTGCTTCTGGATGGTTTTGTCTACTAGGTGCTGTTGCAATGCTTTTAGCGCTGAGCGTTTTTTAGAAATCATCAACAGACCTGACGTATCTTTATCAATGCGATGTATCAGTTCTAGGTATTTTTTACCTGTGACTTCACGCATGGCTTCGATGACGCCAAAGTCTAAACCACTACCGCCATGAACGGCGATACCAGAAGGCTTATTCAGCACTAGCATCCCTTCATCTTCGTAAACCACGCGTGCTAATAAACTCTTAGCAAACTCAGTGCTAATGATAGGTTTTTCACGGGTAGCGAGTACCACTGGCGCGATACGTACCACGTCTTCACGCTGTACTCTATCGTGCGCTTTGCAGCGTTTGTTATTGACACGTATTTCATCAGAGCGAATCATTTTATAAATATGCGGTTTTGGTAAACCTTTTAAGCGGTTCAACAAAAAGTTATCCAAGCGTTGGTCGTGCTGATGGCGTGTTACTTCAAGATAATTAACCTTACCAAAGTTGCTGATTTCATCGTCAGCGCTTTGCGGGCGTGTTTTGCTATTAAAGATAGCAGGAGCTTCGTGGGTAGGTGCGTCTTCAGTCATTTTTGAGTTCGTCATTTTTAGTTAGGTATTTACACAAAGATTTGCTATAGTTTAGCATGTTGAGCGACAATTAAGCAGAGGCTGCGGCAATAATCATTGTTGTTTCAGATAGCTGGCCACCATTTTTGCTACTTGCTAGCAACAAGGTATAAGCTGTATACCCTGCCAATATTGTACGTTTCATCTAATTTTAAGGTGTACTATCTGTTTAAAAAAATATCCATTACCGATATTTGTAGATATTAGCCCATAAATTGAAAGAACAGCACTGACTTTTATGCAGTGCCATAACATTAAATAGTGACACTAAATACCTTTGTGTTAATAAATTCAGCATTAATAAATTTGGCAAAATGCCTATTTATCAATCGCTAATAACACTACATTGACTCACAACCTGCATAACAATGACATTTTTTGATAGTCCTTTATGCGAGCGTAGCTGAGCAAGTATGGGTGATTTAGCATTAGGATCGAAAAGTATATCGATAGCTGCCTAAGTATTGGTGGTCAAACAGATGACGATAACAATGTAAATACAGCACCACGCCGATAGCCTGGTCATTTATTCTGTTTGCCAAGTACGCCCCGCTAATAACCAAAGCCGCGATGCCTAACCTTAAAACACCCAAGATATTATTGACGTTATACTAGAAAGAACGATAAATAAAAAATGACCAATTGCTTTACCTAGAGAGATAATTGCTGAATAACTATTTTATATAATAGTACTCATAACAGCGATATTATTGCTAGACTTTGATGGATTGACTGCAACAGCAATATATCTTTTCAATATTTTTAAGCCAGTAACTGACCGTCGATTGCTCTTACAAAGCGTGCTGACATCACTACCAACAGAACTTACTGATAATGAAAATTTAATAGTATGCTGATGCATGAACATTTAAACCAAGCCTATCAATAATAAGATATGAATAGATAGCCTTACACCCTATACGATTTATATTTACGTTAGCACTGCTCACCTGCTTTAGGTAAAAATAAGCCATTAAAAAAGCCCAAGCGCTTTATTAAATACATCATTTACGTTCTACCGTTGACTAACGTCTACCAATGCTAATAACACATTAGCCATACTTGCCATCACGCCCTAAAGCCCGTCTCGTCGTTGTTATGCGTACTCATAGGATACAAATATGAAACGCATTTTGATCAACGCTACTCAAAACGAAGAAATTCGTGTCGCCTTATGTAAAGGCAATCATCTGTACGATTTCGACTTAGAAAACCGTACCCGTGAACAAAAAAAATCTAACATCTATAAAGGTCATGTGACCCGTGTCGAGCCGTCTCTAGAAGCCGTGTTCGTTGAATATGGTTCACAGCGTCAAGGGTTTTTACCGATTCGTGAAATCTCTGCTGAATATCTAAGCGGTAACCCACGTGACGAAAATATCAAAAAACTGATCAAAGAAGGCGATGAATTAATCGTCCAAGTTGAGAAAGAAGAGCGTGGCAATAAAGGCGCTGCCTTATCGACTTACGTCTCATTAGCAGGTCGCTATCTGGTATTGATGCCAAACAACCCTCGCGGCGGTGGTATCTCACGTCAAATCTCGGGTAAACTTCGCGAAGACATGAAGCGTATGCTGAGCAATCTTGATTTGCCAAAAGGTATGAGTGTCATCATTCGTACTGCTGGTATTGGTAAAACTCAAGAAGACTTGCAACACGATTTGAACCACCTTCTCAATATCTGGCAGGCCATCCAAGAACAAAACCAAAAATATCCTTCGCCGCGCTTGGTTCACCAAGAAGCGGGCGTTGTCACACGTGCCGTTCGTGATTATCTACGTGATGACATCGCTGAAATTTGGATCGATAATGAAAACGCTTATATTGAAGCGGCAGGCTTTATCGATGCAGTGATGCCAAAACAAGCTGAAAAATTGCGTAAATATACTGATTATGAGCCGATGTTTTCGCGCTTTAATATCGAAAAACAAATCGAAACAGCCTATCAGCGTGAAGTTCGTTTGCCTTCAGGTGGCTCAATCGTTATTGACCAAACGGAAGCACTGGTCTCTATCGATATCAACTCAGCCAAATCGACCAAAGGTTCAGATGTCGCTGAAACTGCCTACCATACTAACTTAGAAGCCGCTGATGAGATTGCTCGTCAGCTACGTTTGCGTGATATGGGTGGTTTGATTGTCATTGATTTCATCGATATGAATGACAATAAGCATCAAAAAGAAGTGGAAAAACGTCTGATTGATGCCACTAAATATGACCGTGCACGCGTTCAATTCGGTGATATTTCTAAATTTGGTCTCATGGAAATGAGCCGTCAGCGTCTACGTCCTTCACTAGAAGAATCAACTGGCTATATCTGCCCACGTTGCCACGGTAACGGCATGATTCGTGACTTGCGCTCATTGTCACTATCTATCATGCGTCAGATTGAGCAAATCGCTCTAAAAGAACGTCAAGGTGAAGTACAAGCAGAAGTACCAACTGATATCGCAGCATTCTTGTTAAATGAAAAACGCGACAGCTTGGTATATCTTGAGCAAGACAGCGGCACTCGTATCACGATATTACCGCACGCACATTTGGAATCACCAAACTTTAAGCTGCACTTCAATCGTGATGGTTTTGCTCCATCAAGCTATGAGCGTATTACGGATACCGCCCAAGAACATAGCGATTTGGGCTATGAAGTTGACTGGCAAACGGCTGAAAAAGAACGTCCAGAACAACAGCCTACTCGTCAGCCACGTCAAGCAGTAGATAATAAGGCTGCTAATAATAAGCCAAGCAATACCGTTGAGCATAGCAACGATCATCGCAACAATAAAAGTGCTGCTAACGTTTCATCTGCGCGTGCACCGCAAGCCAGTAAAAGCCAAAGTGTTGCAGCACCTGTCGCTCCAGTAGCGGCTCAAGCACCAGCTCCTGCACATGTTGAGACGGCTGCACAGCCACAAGCCGTAGCATGGTTGTCAAATCTATTTGCTCAAGCACCACAAGCATCGACAACCCCTAGCGTGAGCAGCCGTGATGCAGCAGAAGCTATTGAAGCACTCGTAAACACTGGCGCACAAAGCTTAGGCTCATTTGGACAAACTGATAACAGTGCGTTGACTACTGCAGCTAACCCTGCGCAAGCAACTCAGCAGCACAGTAATCAGAAGAATGAGGCTCAGCAGTCAAATAACGACACCAATCGTCAGCAAGATCGTCGTGCCTCTGACAGCGACACTGATGATAGTAATAATGAAGACAGAAGAAGACGTAAACCGCGTAAATCTAGATCTTCTAAGCCGCGTCAAAGAAAAGATCAAACAGATGAGACTAGCAATAATGTAAGTAGCGATGCTGATAGCAACACGTCAGAGAATGCTGCAAATAATGTCGCAAATAATGCTGATGACAAACAGTCAAGCAATCAGGACAAACGTCAGCATGACAATAGACGTACGAATGATCGTAATCGCAACAATCGTCAAGACAGTAATAACCAAAATAGTAACCGCAACGCAAACGCGCGTAACACTGCTGATGACAAAGAAAGCGAAGCATCAGAGGAGCAAGTTCGCACTAAACGTAAATCGCACACCCAGCGCGGCTCACGTGGCAAGCTAGAGCGCGGTGAAACGCTAACAGCTGAAAATGTTAAACAACACAATCAGCAAGCGACGGCAAGCAATAACGGCGGTAGAAACCAAGCCAATACGCGCCGCAATCAGAACCCTAACGAAGTCGTGCTACAAGTCAACGAAGCACCTGCTGCACTTAAGCCATCAGAAGTTGTGCATCTGTCGTTAGATGACAGTAAGTCAACACAGGCAAAACCTCAACCTACTGAAAAGCAAAGTTCAACAAATGACGTTGCGAAAGATGAAGTAGCCAAAGCGCCTAATGCTCAACCGCAGACTAACAGCAGAAGCGCTGATAAAAAAGAGGCTGATGTTAAGGTCACGGCTGAAAAAACGACGGACAATAATGCTGTAGAAGTTAGCGAAGCTAAGGTTGATAGCACTGCTAAAGACGATAGTCATAATGGCCAAAACAACGTCGTGAAAGCTGATGCTAACACTGATATCAAAAACCCTGTCGTAGATGAGCAGTCAGTATCCAAAAGTGATAAAGACAGCGCATCTGACACTGTGAAGCCAGTAGTTGCTGAAGCAGATAGCACGCCAGTAGCAGAGAAACCTCAGGAAGCGAATACGCCTGATGAAGCTGCTACTGATGAAACTACTAAGAGCAGTAATGAGGGTGACAATGCTGAGAAAGCTGCGAGCGCTCAAACTACTAGCCCTAGCGTAGAGGCTAGTAATCGTGGTAGCAATGATAGTGACAGCGCCAAGAATAACTCTGCACTTGAGCTGACACATGAAGCATTGTTTGCGACACGCTACGTGACTGCTGAGAAGTTTGGTCAAGCCAGTAACGATCCACGTGTTGTGCTTAGTCAGCAGGCACAAGTGATGCCAAAGCCTCAAGTCAACGAGCAAGCAGCTGTAAGCGTGCCAGCGATTCGCGGTACGGTTGGTGAGTTTATTCGTGCGACGTTGCCAGAAGCACAGACTCGCTTAACAGCAGATGGCGTGATCAACTGCTTTATCGAGACAGTTGCGTTGCACATGGCGCAAGCTCAGGGCTCTGATAATAGTGTAACCGTAAGCGCTATCGATAGTAACGAGCTTGCAACTCAGAGCTTTAACTTTAGCAACTACGGCTATCAGCCATTAGCAGCCGACTATCTAGCACGCTTCGAAACGTTGACCCAAGCGGTCAGTCAGTTTGCAGCCACGCAAGGTAAAACCGACGTTGAACCTCGCGCTATCGGCAAACGTGCTAGCAATGATCCACGTGGTCAGCACCCTGACTATCAGGAGCCAGCCGTGTTGAGCTTACCGACTGAACAAGCGGCTGATACTAGTACTGAGCAAGCAGTCTCTGAAAAAGCGGAGAACGAAGTAGATGCTCATAATGTAGAGGCTCATGCACTAGCCAGTCAGGCTCAAACGGACGACGTCAGTGCTGATAGCGAGCAACTGCTAGAGGCAGATCAAGCCTTATCAGAGTCTACCAACCAGCCAGCTGAAGAAAACACGGCTGCTGAAAACGTAGATTCCGAAGAGACTAGCGTCACAAGTGATGAAGCAACTGCTGACACTGCTATCGAACCAGCACCTGAAGCTAAAGTAGAAGAGCCTACTAAAGAAGAAATTCAGGCGGCAAAGTCAAAAACCACAATAGCCAGCTATAAAAACATGATCGAAAATGTGGCTGAGCAACTATTACCTCAGACAGGTATGTTCAACTTAACCACACCTAAAGTCCCAAAGGCTCGCACTCGTAAGCCTAAGACGGATCATAAGAAGCCAACGCAAGCAGAGCAGTTGGATAGTGATAACTCAGACAGCTAATAGTCATTAGTTACTCTAAACGTAAAAAGCCCCGCATATTATATGCGGGGCTTTTTATTGCCTGCTAGCTAGAACTTATAAACTTTAATGAGCAGTAGACTCTTTACCACCGCGCACGTTATTGATGGCAGTGATGATAAACAAAACAATTGCACCAACCACGAATCCAAGAATACCATGCAATAACATAGTGACCAAACCTTCTAGTACCCCTATCTGATGCACAATGCCTTCTAAAAAATGCTCTAAAGGTGCAATACCATGGGCGATAATACCACCACCCACTAAAAACATAGCTATCGTGCCAGCAATGGATAAAAACTTCATCAGCTTTGGTGCAGCAGACAGCATAAACTGACCAAGCTTGCGAGTACCATCGCTAGCATCTGGCTTCTCAATCAGATGTAGCCCCGCATCATCAATTTTTACAATACCGGCAACCAGACCATAAATACCAATGGTCACAACAATAGCAACGATAGAAAGCACGATTCCTTTCTCTAAGATACCTGCTCCTGCTGCAGTTATTGCGCCTAAAGAGATGACTAAGATTTCAGCTGACAAAATAAAGTCAGTACGAATAGCCCCTTTGATTTTATCTTTTTCAAACGCGACCATATCCACATTATCATCCGCATTTGCCGCACGTCGTGCTTCATGAACTTCGTCATGTGGTAATAGCTTTGGCCAAAATTTATGAATGACCTTTTCGGCTCCTTCAAAACTCAGGTATAGACCACCTATCATGAGTAAAGGCGTGATTAACCAAGGTATAAAATAACTGATGAGTAGTGCTGCTGGTACTAAGATAAGCTTGTTGACGAACGAGCCTTTAGCCACTGCCCAGATGACAGGTAGTTCACGACTTGGTCTAACGCCAGTTACTTGCTCAGCGTTGAGTGCTAAATCATCCCCAACCAAACCGGCTGTTTTTTTAGCAGCTACCTTGGTCATGACAGCTACGTCATCCATCAATAGGCTCATGTCATCAAGTAAAAGTAATAAACTGGCGCCTGCCATGTGTGTTCCTTATTATGAATTTTTTGAAATAAATAGTGATAAGCGTATTATTATATAGAGTCTGATAAAAACAATGTTAAATACTACTATGGTTAATTTTATATAAGCTAGATATGGTTTTAGAGTTGTTCAGCCTATTATTTGTGATACTTTTACTAGCCTTCTTTATATTCGAACTCTCTTAAAACACTCATATTAATAGCCTAGCGATACAAACATAGATATTAAATAGTACAAATGTATCTAATTTTTTGAGTTTATCTTTATCAATACTACTATAATCATAGTCGATATAGACCAATAGCCTGTGGCTGTTATTTACCATAAATATGTTAATATAGACGACATTACCGCTTACCTTACATGACCGATACTTTCCTAAATCTCCTTAATATTCAAAATTTTAAGGGGTTTTTCATGCACTATCATATATGTAATTTCATCACCTTCTTTCTAAAAAAAAATTTATGACTAGGCTCGATGCCGATAGGACACCCATATGCCACTTCCCTTTGTAAAAAACACCTTGGCTCGTAAGCGCTTTCCTCAAAGTAACTTATCTCGTTTTATGATGAGTGCCTTGCTTGTTGTTGTGGCGGCAGGCTGCTCAAATAATGCAGCGGATGCAACCAGCAATACCAGTGTTGTCAACAATACAAAGACCAACGTCAGCACCACTAAAACGTCAACGGGTAACGATGCTACCGTGGTAGATGCGTTGCAAGCGAACTTGAAAGCGTCTGGCATTGAAGAGAAAATTATTTCAGCAGTACCAACTGATATGGACGGGATTTATTGGGTAACCGCAGAAGGGTTACCTCCTTTCTTTGCTGACAAAGTTGGTAAGCACATTATTCAAGGGCAAATCATCGCGGTAGGTCAAGGCGCTCCTGTCGATATTAGTGCGGCCTTGGTTGCTACTACAGCCCAAGAAGCACTGAAAGCAGTCGATAAAAAAGACATGGTTATCTATCCGGCAAAAGGCGAAACGAAGGCTATCATTTATGCCTTTACCGATGCCGACTGTGGTTATTGCCGTAAATTGCATTCAGAAATAGATGACATCAATGCACGCGGTGTCGAAGTGCGTTATTTAGCATGGCCACGCAGCCAAGAGTCCGTGCCAAAGATGGAAGCGATTTGGTGTAGTGAAGATCGTCACGCCGCCATGAATCAGGCAAAAATAGGTGCCAATATTCAAGCGCCTAGCTGTGTCAATCCTGTGCAAGAGCATATGGCGCTTGGTACCAAACTTGGTGTACGTGGTACTCCAGCTATCTTTACTGAAGCAGGACAACAAATTGGCGGCTATTTACCTGCAGCACAATTGGCTGAAGCAGCTGGCGCTAACTAAAATTTATCAGATGATTTAATGATTTGTGACACTTATCGTTGTTTCGAGATAATTCAGATATAGGCAAGGCGAGTGAAAGTACGACACATAGTAGATGGAACAAACCTAACCACATGTCTGACTTATCTAGAATAGACGGTATAACGATTGCGACATTGTATAGACGTCACAACTGCTTGTCGGTATGATACGATAAAGTGCTATGAAAAATCTGCAGCATACTTTTATTTGAGCATTTTTTATTCAACTATAATGGCGCCGTGATAATACGACTACTGTCAAAATTCGCTGAATACTATTCGCAAATTTGACTCGTAATGGCTTTATACTTGGTTCATTATATTTAACCTCTTGAGGATACTGTGAGCAATTCCATCAAACTAGCGATACTTGGTCTGGGCACCGTCGGAACGGGCGTGATCAATCTAATTAATGATAACTTAGATGAGCTAAAACGCCGTAGCGGACGCAATATTATTATTACCGAAGTGGGTACGCGCCGTCAGCGTGATGATATTGATCCCGATATTATTCAAAACAGTGACTTGATGGCAATTGCTGCGAGCGAAAATGTCGATATCGTGATCGAAGTGATCGGTGGTACGACCTTAGCCAAAGACGTCATCATGCACGCTATTAAAAATGGCAAGCATGTGGTCACTGCAAACAAAGCGCTGTTAGCTGAGCATGGCAATGAGATTTTTGCTTTTGCTGAAGCCAATAATGTCCACGTTGCTTATGAAGCAGCCGTGGCAGGCGGTATTCCAATCATCAAAGTGATGCGTGAAGCACTCGCTGCCAATAAAATCGACTGGCTTGCAGGTATCATCAACGGTACTGGCAACTTTATCATGACTGAAATGCGTGACAAAGGTCGCCCGTTTGCAGACGTACTGAACGAAGCGCAAGAGCTGGGTTATGCTGAAGCAGATCCAACTTTTGATGTTGAAGGGATTGATGCGGCGCACAAATTAGCCCTACTCGCCTCTATCGCTTTTGGTATTCCATTACAGTTTGATAAAGTCTACTGTGAGGGTATCACTGGCATTACTTTACAAGATGTGAACTATGCGGAAGAGCTTGGCTACCGTATCAAGCATTTAGGATTTGCCGTACGCCGTAATGGCCAAGGCGACAATAATGCCGCTGGTATTGAGCTACGCGTACACCCAACGCTTATTCCACAAGATGCACTACTCGCCAACGTCAATGGCGTAAAAAATGCCGTATTGGTTAACTCTCACCCACTTGGGCAGACACTCTATTGTGGTGATGGTGCTGGCGCTGGCGCGACGGCTTCTGCAGTCATGGCCGATGTCATGGATTTGGTTCGCGTATTGGGTAGTACAGACAATGACGACCAAGGTAGCAATAATCAAAACAACCATGGTCACCATGTACCGCACTTGGCCTTTATCCCTGAGCAACTATCAGATACACCGATATTACGTGCCGAGCAGATGACCACTGGTTATTATTTGCGTGTGCATGCTAATGACAATCCAGGTGTACTCGCGGATATTACCCGTATCCTAAGCGATGCTGGTATCAATATCGATGCGATTTTGCAAAAGCCTGCGCATAAAGTGGGTCAAGTACCCGTGATTATCTTGACGCTACCTGTAGTCGAGAGTCAGATGAATCTAGCCATTGAAAAAATTGAAAAGCTAGAGACTATTACTGATAAAGTAGTACGCATTC
This sequence comes from Psychrobacter sp. TB55-MNA-CIBAN-0194, assembly GCF_040309505.1. Lineage (NCBI taxonomy): Bacteria > Pseudomonadati > Pseudomonadota > Gammaproteobacteria > Moraxellales > Moraxellaceae > Psychrobacter > Psychrobacter sp. TB55-MNA-CIBAN-0194. Next base: position 212,192 of record NZ_JBEOOW010000004.1, read on the forward strand.
GCTTAGATGAGCTAGCGTAAGAAAATCCAAAACCTGCTAGATTATCAGCGTTTGATCATTAGTAAATGTTTGATTTTACTCAACGTAAGATACTCTCATTTAAAATACGTAAAAAGGAATAATAAAAATGTCAAATGATGCAATTGTAATTCTAAACGGCGCACGTACACCAATGGGCGGCTTCCAAGGCGCGTTGCAAGACATGAGCGCAACTGATCTTGGCGCTGCTGCTATCAAAGCTGCGGTTGAGCGCTCAGGTGTGAGTGTTGATAGTATTGATGAAGTTATCATGGGCTGTATCTTGACCGCAGGTTTAGGACAAGGTCCTGCACGTCAAGCCATGCGTAAAGCTGGTCTGTCTGATGCTACTGGTGCTGTCACTATCAACAAGCTATGCGGCTCAGGTCTAAAAGCAGTGATGCAAGCACATGACGGTATCAAAGCAGGCAGCTTCAATGTTGCCGTTGCTGGTGGCATGGAGTCTATGACCAATGCCCCTTACCTTATGCCAGGATCACGTGGCGGCTATCGTATGGGACACAAAGAAGTCAAAGATCATATGTTCTTAGATGGTCTAGAAGATGCTGAGACTGGTAAGCTCATGGGCAACTTTGCTCAAGAAATGGCAAATGAAAAAGGCTATACACGCGAGCAAATGGATGCGTTTGCTATTGAATCGCTGAATCGTGCGCTAACAGCTATCAAAGATGGTCACTTCGTAGACGAGATCGAAGCCGTTACCTTTAAAACCCGTAAAGGTGAGCAAACCGTTGATACTGATGAGCAACCAGCACTTGCCAATGCTGATCGTATCCCGACTTTACGTCCTGCCTTTGCAAAAGACGGTACTATCACTGCTGCAAACGCCAGCTCAATATCTGATGGTGCTGCTGCCGTTGTCGTCATGAAAGAGTCTCAAGCAAAAGCTGAAGGTTTAGATTACCAAGCGCGTATCATCGCGACTGCTTCTAACTCTCGTCATCCAAGCGAATTCACCATTGCCCCAATTGGTGCGATTGAAAAAGTATTGGCTAGCGCTGGTTGGTCAGTGGCAGATGTCGATCTATGGGAAATCAACGAAGCCTTTGCTATGGTGACCATGGCTACTATGGACGAGCTAAAAATTGAACATGCTAAGGTCAATATCGAAGGTGGTGCTTGTGCGCTGGGTCATCCAGTAGGCTGCTCTGGCGCTCGTATCTTAGTTACGCTTATTAACTCTCTAAAGCGTACAGGCGGCAAAAAAGGCGTTGCTACGCTATGTATTGGTGGCGGTGAAGCCGTTGCTATTGCGATAGAACTTGCCTAGCATTTCAAACTACCTGAAATTTAAGCATGTTAATGACTTAGCAGGTTCAAACTAGGTTAATAACTTTAAATTTTTACTAATTTTCTTAATATTCAAAAACCGCAGCGCTTATTACTCTGCGGTTTTTTTGTGTCTATCAATTCTCAACACGCATAGAACATTACTCTCTGTAAAGTCGCGTTAACTTATACCCCTAGCTATGTTATGCCACTTACAGCCTATTACACGCAATTACTTCAAGTGCACACTTTGCTACCTTGCTCATATATCTCATCAAAAATCATGATGTTAGGATTGTTTCAAGTCAACGTAGAAGCATTTCTTAATGACTTGATACCTGTTTTATTATAAAAATAACTTTTCAAAAATATGATATTTCTACAATAACTGTCAATAATTAACTCATAAAAAAGGAATACAACAATGAGCCAACTAATTCGTTTAAAAGACATCCAAGCAACTCACCATGACCTTATCGGTGACGACTATTACGACCCAACAGGCAAAACTGCCTATGGTGTCAATGAAGAAAAAATCGGTAAAATTGAAGGTGCACTAGTAGAAGATACGACAGGCCGTATCCGTTACTTAATCGTTGATGCGGGCGGTTGGTTCAGCTCAAAAGAAGTGTTAGTACCAGCAGGTTTAGCACGTATCGTTGGAGATGATGTATTTTTCGATAGCTTAACACAAGCACAAGTTGAAGCGATGGAAGTATATGACCATGACTATCAATACAGCTATAAAGATCAGTATCAAAAAGACCGTCAGGCATTTGTCGCTGATACCGTCCCTGTTGCTGAACGTATGGAAATCGAAGACCATGCTTATGACGCACCAAACACGCTAGAGCTACTAGAAGAGCGTTTAACTGTCAATAAAGACCGCATCGTTGCAGGCTTAGTGAAAGTTGGTAAGCATATCGTGACTGAAGAGCGTAATGTTGATGTTGAGCTAGAAGAAGAACACGCCAATATCCAACGTACTAATGTGGATCGTCCAACAGACCGTCGTATCGGTGAAGTAAATGGCAACGAAACTGTGGAAGTTGAGCTACAGGCTGAACGTGCTCGTGTCGGTAAAGAAACTTATGTCACTGAAGAAGTAAATGTTGGCAAGACGACTGAACGCCATACCGAAACTATCGTTGAAACCATTCAGCGTGAAGAGTTGGATGTTGACCGCGACGGTAACGTAGTCGACCGTGAAGGTAACATCATAGACCGTGATGGCATCACTGCAGAAGACGTACGCCGTGCTCGTGGTATGTAATATGCCAAGCCATCGTATCTTTGCTCGGCTCCAGCCAAAAGTGTCTTTAAAGCAAAATACGATAGTAATAAGCAACTAAAGATATTTACTTAATAACTTAAGATCAGAGCATGTCTCTGGTCTTTTTTTGCTAATGAGTCTGACAAAATTAATGATAACGTTAAATCAACCAAACTTCTTAATATTGACGCTCCATTAGCTGTATAACTATAAATACTGCCCACTTATAAGGAAATTATGATGACGATTGATAACAATAATAAATTTCACAAAGACAGCACCCATGATGAGCAAGTCATATTATCTAATCAAGAACGTGATATCAAAAATATCGGTAATGGCGATACGGATGGCTACTTAGAACTATTAGAAGAACGTCCTGTCATCAACAAGGAACGCCTAGATGTAGGCAAAGTAACCGTCACCAAACATGCACGCACCAAAACCATTGATGTACCTATTGAGCTCGTAGAAGAGTATATTACTATTCGTACTGAATACCATGATGCAGACAGTCAGGATCTGTTATCTGGTGATTACGATAAGCAGGACATACTGCGTCATGTTGAGCCATCACTTGATAGTAAAGCCGTCGTCACTGTCAACGGTAAGCAAATTGAAATTGGTGATGAACCTATCGAAATAGTCTTATCTCGCCAAGTAGCCACTATTACCAAAGATACTTATGTTATCCAAGAAGTCGATATCAGCAAGACCACCCATAAGCATACCGACACTATCCAAGTAGCGCTTAAGCATGAAGAGTTAGATGTGACGGAAGAAGGGTTTTTAGAACATGAGTCTGAATCTGGTACTACAAATAAATAATGTCTGACCAATTTCCCAAAAATTAGAGATAAAAAAAGCAACGATAACGTTGCTTTTTTTGACGGCTATCATTGATTCACTTTATACAAGATGATGTATTTCTGGGATACATTTATTAAAACCTTTAGCGATCTTTATATGCAGCAATTGAAGAAAACTTATACTGAAAGTGCATCGTGACAGTCATGATTGTCTTATTTTGCACTACTATGTCTAGTTAACATCACTATCGCTATCTTCATCTACCGAAATAACACTACCCTCTTCGACTTCATCTACAGACGTATCTGATGTATCGATGATTATATTATTAGGTTCAGCAGGTTCGGCAGACATCGGCACCGTTTCTTCAGTATCGGCACCATGCGCCATGTCTACGTCTGTCTCTGATTTTTGCTGACAGGCACTGATAGATAGAACACCTGCAAGCAGTGCGCTCAACACGACTGAGCCACGTAACCGTTTTAATAACTCTACACTCATAACACACTCCCAAATAAACATGTTAAACACTATAGCCTTTCAATAAATTCACGCCTATGCCGAATTTGTAAGCAATCAATACAGCATAACTGAGAATTTTAATAGAGTCAGCTTTACTATCGAAAAATTATAGAATGATACTAGTGGCTACGAAAAAGCCCCTATCCGCTTCAGATAAGGGCATTTCATAATACGCGACTAATACATCACTACTAATGCTCAAATACCCATGTTTGATATGTATTTATGGATAATCGAAACTATATTTTCCCATGACATTGTTTGTACTTGAGGCCTGAACCACAAGGACAAAGTGCATTACGACTGATATTTGAGCCAGCATATGGATTTGGTTCATCATCACCTGCTATAGCACCACTCACACCAGCTGCTGCAACACCGCCACCTAGAGTACTACTTTGGGCTTGAGCCTGACCAGCGGCTCTATTTTCGTTGCTATCTAGGTTATCCACACCATCATGCTCGAACTGCATTTGCATATGAGCGGCATTTTCACGCTGCTGAATCTCTAACGCTTCTAACTCTTCTTTGGTTGGAATATGTACACGTGATAAGTCTTGTACAGTCTCAGACTTGATAGCACCAAGCATCATTTGGAATAACTCAAACGACTCACGCTTATATTCTTGCTCAGGGTTTTTCTGTGCATAGCCACGTAGATGAATACCTTTACGGAGCTGATCCATCTGGGTCAAATGCTCTTTCCAGTGTTTATCTAAACTCTGGAGCATAAAGTGGCGCTCAAGCTGAGCTGCGTCTTGTTCACCCATCTGGTCACGACGACCATGATAACGTTCTAACGCTGTTTGGACGATTTTTTCACGCAGGCCTTCTTCATCTAAACGGCGATCTTCATCAAGCCAGTCATTAATCGGCATTGAGATTTTGAACTCGTCTTCTAGCTCATCTTCAAGACCGTCGACATTCCATTGGTCATCAATAGAGCCCGGCGGAATAAATTGATTGATCATCGCGTTGTAGACTTCACGATGCATCACTTCAAGAGCATCGAGCAAATCCATCTCTGCCAATAAATCATCACGCTGACCATAGATGACTTTACGCTGCTCATTGGCAACATCATCATACTTCAACAGATTTTTACGGGCATCAAAATCGCGGCTCTCTACTTTGCCTTGCGCATTCTCAATTGATTTAGAAACCATTTTATGTTCGATGGCTTCATCTTCTTTGAGACCCATCGCACGCATCATATTGACCACGCGATCGCCTGCGAAGATGCGCATGAGATCATCTTCTAATGACAAGAAGAAGCGCGACATACCTGGATCACCCTGACGACCAGCACGACCACGTAGCTGATTATCAATACGGCGTGATTCATGACGTTCAGAACCAATGATATGCAAACCACCCGCAGCTACCACTTGGTCATGCTTAACTTGCCACTGGGCTTTTAGGCGCTGCATTTCTTCAGGGCTGACAGAATCAATATCTTCAATAAACGACTGCCAGTTACCACCAAGGATAATATCGGTACCACGACCTGCCATGTTGGTCGCGATAGTGACAGATTTTGGGCTACCTGCCTGTGCGATAATCTCAGCTTCACGCTCATGCTGCTTGGCATTCAAGACGTTATGTTTGACGTTTTCTTGATCCAATAAATAAGACAACTCTTCACTGGCTTCAATCGTCGCCGTACCAACCAATACTGGTGCGCCTTTGGCTTGAATCTCTTTGATTTCGCGGATGATGCCTTTGTATTTCCCTAACTTGGTTAAGAAAATCTGGTCATCCATATCAATACGAGCAATCGGCTCATGCGTTGGAATGACGATGACATCTAGATCATATGTAGACTTAAATTCTGCCGCTTCAGTATCAGCAGTACCCGTCATACCTGATAGCTTTTCATACAGACGGAAGTAGTTCTGGAATGTGGTGGTCGCAAGCGTTTGGTTTTCTGCTTGAATTTCAGCGTTTTCTTTGGCTTCTACCGCTTGATGCAGACCTTCTGACCAGCGACGACCAGGCATCGTACGACCAGTATTTTCATCAACGATGACCACTTCGCCTTCATCGACGATGTAATGAACGTTTTTAACAAACACATGATGGGCACGAATAGCTGCCTGTACGTGAGCCAATAACGGCAGACGGCTTGGGCTATATAAACTTTCATTTTCGCCAAGTTCACCGACTTCGATTAAGAAACGCTCGATTTTTTCATAGCCTTTTTCACTAATCTCAATCTGACGGTTCTTTTCATCAATCCAGAAATCTTCTTCTTCGTTATTCTTATTGGCTTCTTCATCTTTTGAACGAATAAGTACCGGAATAATCGTATTAATTAGCGCATACATACGTGACGAATCTTCGGCTTGGCCTGAAATAATCAACGGCGTACGTGCTTCATCAATTAAGATAGAGTCAATTTCATCAATAATACAGAAGTTTAGCGCGCGCTGTTTTTTCTCTTCTAACTTAAATACCATGTTATCGCGTAGGTAATCAAAACCGTATTCGTTATTGGTACCATAAGTAATATCGGCTTGGTAAGCGGCGATTTTTTCTTGTGGTGGCTGCTGCGAATAAATAACGCCAACCGTCATACCCAAAAATCCAAACAACGGACGGTTTAATTCAGCATCACGCGCAGCCAAGTAATCATTGACCGTGACCAGATGTACACCTTTACCGCTGATGGCGTTTAGGTACATAGCCAAGGTACCCATCAAGGTTTTACCTTCACCAGTCTTCATCTCAGCGATTTTGCCTTCGTGCAAGGTGATACCACCGATCAGCTGCACATCGTAGTGACGCATACCATTGACACGTAGTGATGCTTCGCGGCAGACGGCAAAAGCTTCTGGCAATAATGCATCTAAGCTCTCACCGTTTTGATGACGTGCTTTAAACTCTGCGGTTTTTTGCTGTAATTGCTCATCAGACAGGGCTTGTATTTCGGCCTCTCGTGCGTTGATTTTGCTGACCACTTTACGCATGCGTTTCAATTCACGCTCGTTTTTAGTGCCAACGACACTGCCTATAATCTTTGATAACATAATTTTTTGACCTATGGAAATATTCGATAATTAGTGCGCATTAGCCAACGCTTAGCTCGCTGCCTTGTCATTATCCGGCTAACTATAGTCAAAGAAGTCTAAAACAGCTACAAGACAGCCAACTGCAGATAGTACAAGTCGTACATCTAAGGAGGGTAACGCCGTAGCTATTTAGTGGTTCTCTGACTATACCACTCAATGAAGTATCGCCTAATGAAGTATTGCCCAATTAAGTGTGACGCCATTATATATGGTTATGGTGCTGATGGATACAAGGGCAACGAGTAGATATTTGCCAACATAAAAGCTCAGTAGGACGTGTTAAAATGATGCTTGCACACTCAAATCTATTGAATTTATTAGGGTGTAATTCACCCGTTATGACCCATTATAAACGAAGGCTTTTAGTACGATTCAACCAAAATCATAAGAACTCATTATCTAATACTTTTTTCATTTATTCTTTGATGTAATACCTAGATCTAATATTTAATCCTGCTTATCTAATGCTCATTTACTGAAAATCATCAATAAAAATTCATTTAATGTTTAAGCACCATTTATATTTAAAACTATAAGAGACTCTGCATGACCGTTAAACCATCCGTTCAAAACTCTAATACCTCAAAACTTAATTTATCAACAGATACTGCTTCAAAGAAAGGTGGCTCTAAAGATAATTCTGAGCCATTAACTACTGACCATTTAATGATAGGCGATAGTGTTTATAACTTGGCCGATCATACGCCGATGATGGTGCAATATCTAACCATGAAAGCCAACTATCCACAAGCGCTGCTGCTGTACCGGATGGGTGATTTTTATGAGCTGTTTTTTGATGATGCCAAGCGCGCAGCACATATATTAGATATCACGCTCACTCGCCGTGGTACGGATAAAGCTGGCAACACAATTGCCATGGCAGGTGTGCCGTTCCATGCTGCCGATAGCTATATGGCACGATTAATCGCTGCTGGGCAGACAGTTGTCGTCTGTGAGCAAATTGACGAATCAACCACTGACAGTACGAGTAACAAACCCAATGCCCCTACGATAGGCGATAAGCAAAAGAAAGACAAAAGCAAATCTACTGCTGGCGGTATCATGCGCCGCGAAGTGGTTAAGACTTTGACAGCAGGAACCATTACTGATGATGCATTAATTGCGCCAAATCATACGCCTACTGTCGTCGCCATTGATATTGCCATACCTAGAGCGAATAGCAAACAGCCTCTACAAGCTGCTATTAGCCAAATGGACTTGGCTGCTGGAACATTGACCACGCAGACCCTACGTGCAGATCATGACGATATTGAAAATTTGCAAACGCAAATGCTGACGGTACTCGCACGCTTTGCTCCTAGTGAATGCATCATTAGTGAAGTGCTCAGCGATAGTGTTGGCGATACTGATGCAGCGTGGATACTGTGGTTACGTCAAAATCTTGACTGCCCCATTATAGAAGTCGCTGCCAATGACTTTCATCCTGAGCACGCCAGCTCGACCCTATGCCAGCAATTTGAGGTTCAACGTCTCGATGGATTGGGTATTAGTGATGCACCACTGGCTCAATCTAGCTGTGCAGCGCTCATTCACTATGCACGGCAAACTCAGCAGCGCCACGTGCCACAACTCAATCAGCTAATCGTAGAATACAGCGACGACTATCTGATTATTGACGCCAATAGCCAACAGAATCTTGAGCTGTTTACGCCTGTTAGCAGCAACGGAACTTCATTGATATCGGTGCTGAATCATTGCCAGACTCCTATGGGTAGACGATTGCTAGTACAACAAATGAAGCGCCCACTTCGTCAGCATTCACGTATCAATATGCGTTTGGACGCGATAGCATCTCTATTGAATACAGAGGGTCATTCAACCCAACCTGCTCAAAGCTCAAAAGATAGCTCACTGGTGACAAACTTACGCGAGACGCTACATGCCATCGGTGATGTTGAGCGAATCAGTAGTCGCATCGGTCTGATGAGTGCCAAACCTCGCGACTTGCGTAAACTTGCCGAGGGTATCGCCAGTAGCAATCAACTGACTACTTTACTCAATGAATCAGACATTAGCCATGAGCATGCTGGTCTATTACCGATGCTTATGCAGCAACTGCCAGCTCAGTTACCTGCCATACAATCCGTAGCCGAGCTAATTGAGCGAGCTATTATCATAGAACCACCTGCCCATATTCGTGATGGTGGCATGCTTGCTGCTGGCTATGATGAAGAGTTTGATCGCCTGACCCATTTACATGACAATATCCAAGTGACTTTGGATGAAATGGTCGAGCGCGCCCGTCAAGATAGCCAACTGCCCAGTCTAAAAGTTGGCTTTAATAAAGTCAGCGGCTTTTATTTCGAGTTGCCCAAAATGCAGGCGAAAAATGCACCAGCGCACTTTATCCGTCGGCAAACGCTCAAAAGCAGTGAGCGCTTTATCACGGATGAGCTAAAAGAGGTCGAGACAGAATATCTGAGCGCGCAAACATTGGCATTAACTCGGGAAAAACAATTGTATCAAGAGCTATTAACCATCTTGAGCAGCCATTTAGCCGAACTGCAACAGCTTAGCGCCGCCATCGCACAGATAGATGTGCTGAGTAATTGGGCACAGCTCGCTTTGGATTATAACTGGCAGCGTCCAGTGATGAGTAACGACTCAGAACACACTATAGCTACTCGCAATCAGACCAGTATTGATATCAAACAAGGTCGCCATGTCGTCGTTGAAGCAGCCTTACAACCAACGAATAGCGTTACTCAAAGTAAGGCAAAACACGCTACCCAGTTCGTTGCCAATGATTGTACTCTTGGTCAAACAGTAGGCAGCAATGAAAACCCAGAGCGACTACTAATGATTACTGGCCCTAATATGGGTGGCAAATCGACTTATATGCGCCAAACTGCGCTGATTGTGTTACTCGCTCATTGCGGTAGCTTCGTCCCAGCAGCGAGTGCTCATATCGGTGATATCGATCGTATTTTTACCCGTATTGGCTCGGCTGATGATTTGGCAGGCGGTAAATCAACCTTTATGGTGGAGATGATTGAGACAGCTAACATCCTTAATCAAGCGACAGATAAATCTTTGGTATTAATGGATGAAGTGGGACGCGGTACAGCTACCACTGACGGTTTGGCCATTGCCCATGCCTGTGTCAATCGATTGGTAGAAATTGGCTGCCTGACCTTATTTGCCACCCATTATTTTGAACTGACACAATTGCCGCAGAATGCTGAAAATCTTCAAGCGAGCATACGCAATGTCCATGTTGCGGCCAGTGAGATCGATGGTCAGTTGCTACTACTGCATCAAATCCGCGAAGGTGCAGCAAGCTCTAGCTTTGGACTGCATGTAGCAAAGATGGCTGGTATCCCTACTCAAGTGCTGAATGACGCTAAACGCTACTTATTAGATAACTTAACGGCAGATAATGTAAAGTTAGATGATCTAAAAGCAGAAAACGAACAACCTATTGATGATAAAAATGACTTAGCTAAGTCAGTAAAGGATAAACGTGAACAGGTTTATGATATTGAAACAGAGAAGGCAATCATAAGTATTGATGGTAAAAATCCAAGCATAGATATTATTCCACAACAAAATCAGTTATTTAGCTTGCAAGACGAACTGCACGCCATTGATCCTGATAGCCTGACGCCCAAACAAGCGCACGATTTACTGTATCACCTAAAGAAAATCATTAGTCATTAAAGGGAATTGTCAATTAGGCGTAAAGGCGTTAAAATACGCTTTATTTTCATCTATTCTATTTAGCCCTAAGCCAATAACAGGTAGACACCACTATGACCTTTGTCGTTACAGATAACTGCATCCTTTGCAAATACACCGACTGTGTAGAAGTCTGTCCTGTGGACTGCTTTTATGAAGGTCCAAACTTCCTCGTCATCGACCCTGATGAGTGCATCGACTGCGCGCTATGCGAGCCTGAATGTCCTGCCAATGCCATCTTTTCAGAAGACGAAGTGCCAAAAAGCCAAGAGATGTTTACCCAGCTCAACGAAGAGTTGGCGCAAAAGTGGCCGAATATCACTGAGATGAAAGATCAGCTGCCAGAAGCAGCAAAGTGGGATGGCGTAGAAGGTAAGATTCAGTATTTAGAGAAGTAGTTCGCGCCTTAAAATGCTTGTTTGAAGAATGGCGTAGTATTTTAAGACAATAAAAAACCATCTAATAGCATTTGCTGTTAGGTGGTTTTTTATTACTTACTCTGTAAGTTTAATATAATTTAAAAATTATGATTTTCTATGAGACTATTAAACTTACTATGTAATCTAAGCCATAATTTTTTTAGCTAAGGGGTAGCATAATAGCATTAGTACGCCCCAAGCAACCCAACCATATTTCAATATACTTTGAGAAGGTATAACACCAATACCATTTACAAACAAAGCAATAAGAAAAAAAATAAGAGCACTAATCATCATAGCACCGACAACATATTTCATGATTATCCTTAAATCTATCTGTAAAAAACTTAAGTAAGGCGTCCTACTTATTAAGGTCGCAAATCCACAATATCAAGAACCATACCCTTGCTATCTGTTAATACTACCATATCAAGTACCGTTGCTTTTAGCGGCAGCCAGCCATTTGCATCAGGATAATGATGCAATATGTCTTGTACTTTTTGAGCATTATTATTATTAGTCAATATATTTAACGGTCTGGCTTTGCTTTGGATTACATTAGCTGCCGTTGCAATCTCCTGATAGCTATCGGTTCTATAAATGGTAGGCACTCTCATAAAGAACTCTTTAGGTTTTTCAACTACTTTAGTCGTCTTCTCATCTGAGCCAACAGAATAGACAAATTTGGGTTTCTCAAATAACCCTAAAGACTCTACTGCATTCAGCTCTGCACTGAGGCTCTTTCGAGCCCATTCATTATCAAACGAGCTCACCATCTCGAAGTCATCCACCGCAAATACTAAATAATTTGGCCGACCAGCCTCGACAATATATAGTCCATAGCTCAATGCTGCTATCTGTAGCGCCAATACTACTATCAAATCACGAGCAAGCTCTTGTTTATTGTCTTTATAGACGATAAAGGTCAATAGCGGTGCGACGATTAAATTAAGAGCAATCATCATTAACGCTGTAATCAAAACACCAGTCGCTTGATAAAGATGGTTCGGATACCAAATAAAATAAATGAGCGCAATAATAATAATACTAAGGATTAAGGAATATAATAAATGGTAGCCAGTTAATGCCAGTCTAGAGTGCTGTTTTAAATTTATGATAGACATCTCTCATTCCAGTACAATTTTTGTCAATTGTAGCCTTTTTTATTAGGACATTTAAATACTAGTTTATAGACAATCACCAGTACCTGGCTTAAAACCACGTGTAGAGTCACAGGTCGTACCAGTATTGGTCCAAACCATAATAGAAGTGCCAGCTAAAGTAGGTGTATTAATATAAGTTAAAGCTGTGCCTGCAGTATCTGTTGCGCCAGTAGTTGCCCTGATAACACCGTCTGTCACCGAGGTCAATGCTGTAACGTTGCTAGTAGTCGTAAAGGCAGCAATAGTTGGGATAGAGTTAGCACCGGCGTTACAGCCTACGATCGCGTTAGTAAGAGCGACACATTCATTGACTGCGAATTTGATTGAAGCAAGCTCAGCGGCAGCAGCAGCAGCGCGAGTACGTGACGTATAATTACCATACTGTGGAATAGCGATCGCAGCTAGGATACCTATGATAGCAATAACAATCATTAATTCGATTAAGGTAAAACCTTTTTGGGTAGTCGCTTTCATAGTGTTTCCTTTATATATAGTAATGATATTTGGTCCTCTGTCTATCAATTATAGCTGTATGTTAGTTGATCGCTACTAATCAGCTAAGTTAACGTTTTAGCTGTTTTATGAACTACCCTACCAATAGTATTTTTACAGTTCATATCTGATATCTACCTAATACTCAAAACGCACTTCATTTTGATCTCCTTATATTTAATGGTATAGAGACAACTATATATCGCAATTATTGTGCCATAAGTTATTGATTAAACAGAAAAAAGCCAAACATTATGTTTGGCTTTTTAATCTATCTAATTAAATATTAGATTATGGGCAATCACCTGTACCGGCTTTAAAGCCGCGAGTAGCGTCGCATACTGTACCAGTGTTAGTCCAAACCATATTAGCAGCATTAGCACCAGGCTGAGTAGGCGTATTGATATACGTTAAGTCAACACCTGCAGTGCTTGTTGCTCCAGTAGTTGCAGTGATAACGCCATCAGCTACTACTGGTGCTACAGTAACGTTTTGAGTAGTGGTAAAGTCAGCAGCTGCTGGTATGCCATTCGTATTAGAATCGCAACCTGCGATAGCGCCAGTGAATGCGATACATTCGTTAACAGCTGATTTTACAGAAGCTAGTTCTGCAGCAGCAGCAGCAGCACGAGTACGTGACGTGTAGTTACCGTACTGAGGGATAGCGATCGCAGCCAAGATACCGATGATAGCGATAACAATCATTAATTCGATTAAGGTAAAACCTTTCTGGGTAGTAGCGTTCATAGTACGTCCTTTAGAGTAAGGTGATAACAGATTGATATGCTGTCTCGCTTCATCATTCGTTATCTATTATAAATAATGGTTTGTTAGCATGAGTGAGTAACCCACTCGTCTAACTGTCTTATTTATAATGTTGCAGGTAGTGTGCCAACTTTTGGTCAATACCCAGATTTTCTGATGCAAGCGTCATCACTTACTATGAGCAATCCATACGCTTCTAAAGCTTATATGTCTATCTCTCTCTTATGAAGCCATGGTTAATAGTGCATTAAATATTGGTATCAAAGGCATTGAAGACAGTATTTTGAGTGAATAAGGACATTGGAAATAATTCAACTGTTGGTTATATTTACATACTCTGCTCGATGACAATTTTTGTCTACTTTCTATTGTTACAGTTAAATTGCTGAAAATTGTCAGTTTAAGTGATATTTAGATGTATAAGGTAAAGCAGCATGACATTTTTTGTCAAACTACTGACTCAGTATTATTTACAACCCAATAAAAAAGAGGCAACCTAAATAAGAAAATAATTTAGGGTGACTCTTTAGCGTACTTTGAATATATCTTATTTGTGCCAGATAACAGTTTTAGTCATTCCAGTCATCACCCGTACTACAAGTGGCCGATCGACATTTCGTACCTTGAAAGTCCAAGCTGAGCACCCCGTCAGTAGCCATCTGTCCTCCTACTTCAGGCGTAGCAATAATAGTCCAGTTAGAAGTGAGAGGATTAGGGGTGAAAGTCACTTGATAAAGAGCAGTGCCTTGAGCAGGATAGCTACCGCCCAATCCCGTCACTAAATCATTACTATAGGTGCCTTGCGCCAGCTTGTTAGTTTGGATTTGAGTGGCGATATTTTGCATCTCACTCATCATATCAACACGCTTAGACTCAATGACATAGCGCTGATAATTTGGATAGGTAATAGCAGCTAGCACACCGATGATAGCAATGACTATCAGTATTTCAATTAATGTCATGCCATGCTGCGAGTGAGATGGACTTCTTGATTTATCTAAAGTAACAATCATCACCAGTCCTCCTGTCCTGTACTGCAATCGCTGTCTGCGATGGCTAAGCTATTGTTTTTACTCTGACAACGTAAGCCAGCACTGGTGATCATAATCTCATTAGCATTAGCTGTAATGCCTGTAGGGTTTGGTAGCGCCAACATTTTCCATGTACGCCCAGTACTGCTGTTGACATTAGCGCTAGCAGCACGGATTAAAGAGCTGGCAGTATTGTTACCATCTACAAGGGTAATCAAATAGTGATAGTTTGCTGCATCACTACCATCTGGCACATAAATGGTAGTGTTATCTGATTCATCGTAACTATAGGTAACAGCATTGGTTGTACTATTGATGACTTTTGGTTGAAAGCCCTGATAACTCAACGCTTTCGATCGCCAGCCTTCAAGCTCTACTTGTAACTGTAGCATTTTGGCCTGTGCCTCACGCTCAGCATTTCTCACTACATATTGACGATAGTTGGGTATGGCTATAGCAGCAAGGATACTGATAATCACTACTATAACCATCAGTTCTATTAGCGTAAAACCATGTGCCCCGCTATGTGTTGTCATATTTGCTGTCTTATTCTGATACGACTTGGTCATATACCGCGCCCTATTATGAATACCATTAGAGTCACCACTCATTACTATCGTTTGCCAACAATTATGGTGCTAGCAGTGAATAGTAACTAGAAGCAACCATCACTGCCTGTACTTTTTATACTTTGTACTGTTTACTGCGTTCGCTTGTACCATGTTCGTGGTTGCAAAGTATAACGCTCATTGAATAAGAATTCAGCAGCACTACCATCACCACCTGTGACTGTAGGACGAATAGCTTCGCCTGGATATAAATCTTTGATATTACTCGTATCCTTACTGCCATCGTTACCATAGTTCTCACGATTAGCCGCTTCTATACGCTCAGTCAGTGTGGTCGTTCCGATGAGCACCTTAACATCTGTGTTGTCTTCGTTGTAAGCACCAAGGGTCAATTCTTGAATACCTTGACCAGCAGGAATGTAGCCACCTGTACCAGATATTGAGGTATCATCCATACAGATACCATAAGGTAAGCAATAAAGCTGACGCTCTGAACCACCTGTTATCTGCGCAGCACAGCTAGCCACTGAAGTATTATATTGCTTATCAGGATTATACACTGTGGTATATAACAAGTTATTGATAACAGCACTATCACCTACACCTTTATTATATCTGACATTATTGTAGCCATCGAATCGGGTCAATGGATAATACCAACCTTGGCTAGTACCTCTAATCATATTTGCTTTAGCAGTCGTTTTTACCGCTGTCGTAGGCGCAGTACCAAGAGCAGTCGCCAATGCGGTCAAATCACTTTCAGTTATGTCTTCAACCGTCGGCGAAAAGCCATCACTTAGTACATCGGTATTTGTAATATCCGTATCGATAATGCCATAAACGCGGTTGGCAAAATCATTATCATTACGCAGGGTAGATAAAGGCGCACTACGGTTACCTGAGATAACATTGACCAATGCAAATAGTTGACCGTTGTTAGTAATATTCTCTCCAACGATACCTTCATTACGATAAAAACTCACAACTGGACGCTCATAAAAGCGATATGCATACTTTTTGTTTGCATTACTACTAGGAGCTACATCAAGTATTCGCGTCACTCCTTTATTCGAAAAGTTATTTACTTGAGTAAAACCATTGGCAGCAGGGCGCGCATTTTCAAAGTCTGCGCGGAATACCTGTCCACCTAAGTCTGCAGCATAGAGATGATCCATCAGTCCGTCATTATCTCGATCCAATACTGTAATTTCACCAGTAATACTATGAATCATATCATCTGTTTTAGTATTTCTAGCCACACCGTTTTCATTAGTAGTCGACCACAACAACCTACCAGTTTCAGCATTAATCATATAGATAGCATTCCCTTTAGCAGGTGCTGACGACGTTGGGACATAAGTGTCCTCTTCATAATTCATATCGTAGCCACCACCAAAAACCAGAACATCTATTGGATCTTGGTTTTGTCTCCATCGAATTTTGGCTGCAGTTGGTTTACTCCAAATCTGACCTAGACGAGTGAACCTTCTATTCGTGCTATTAAGATCATTCCTGCCATCTGCAGTAATCGTAAATAAAATTTCAGGCGCAGACACATCCGTAATATCCATACCGTAGAAAGCTTCTCCACCCATACGCAGACCACCATAAGCGAACATGCCTTTACCTGCTGAAGTGTCAACAGTGACTCTAGGATTCGTAATATCTAAATCATAAGTGTAATCTGTGGTCACTAACCATGGTGCATCAACACCAAAGTATGGCTGACCTATCTTATCTATCGTAGAACCATCAACTAGGGCTTTCGGCTGTACTTCCATCATGTATTTAGGAATGATAGCGACCGCTTCTTCACCATTATCGGCATCGACTAAGTGCAAAGCACCATCCATAGATCCGAATAATGCATAATCATCACGTGGATCAATAATACGGCCATTGGTATCCAAAGTCGCACCGTATGATATTGCTGTAGGCTTTGAATGAACGACACCGCCTAAAACTTTGGTCTCTGTGGTCGGTATAGAAAGTATTAAACTTTCAACATCCGTTGTGTCGGTCGGCTGTCCATCATTGGTCAGCACGTTATTAAAGCCTAAGAAGGCTAACAGGCGACGCTTGTTAAGTTGGGTATAAGTGGTCGTGTCTTTTAGTTGATCAAATCCTTGTGGTCTACCACTTCCATTGACACTCAGCCTACGTAATACTGGAGTCGTGTCAGTCGCAGAGGTATCATCCTCAACATACAGTGTACGTACACTACCTAACCCTGCATTTGGCGCTTGTAGTTGTGCATAGACACCACCAGCTGTAATATCGTTATTCGCATTACTGCCATCTACTGTGAAATTAGATGTTTGCCATACATCTTGAGTATCTTCATCAAGATTACCTGCGACATCTTTGTATAGTGGCCTATCACTATTACCAAATAGCGTGCCCTGATCTAAATTATACTTTTTAAGGTTACCGCGCCACGTACTAGCGGCAGAGGCGATATCAGGATCTAGCATCGGTAAATAAGCAAATGGTAACTGGTTTGCAGTGCGATATGGGTCATCAGGAATCGTAATCGTACCAGATGGAGCAGTATCAATTGTATTCACAAGACCTGTGGCAAAATCAACAATACTCGCGGCAATATCTGCAGACTCTTCTGTGTAATAAAACCCACCATCACCGTAGGTTTTGGTTTCATTATCACCTTTGCGCTCGCCGAGCTTGCACAAATTACGAGTATCATTGCCTACACCACTTCCACTATCACAGTCAGTCACTTCTTTTGATTCACCGTCAACTGTGATGGTGCGCGTGCCAGTGAGTCCAGCAAAAGCGCTACCGAAACCAACTGTTGCTGTCTTAATAGGTAAATTAAGAGGATTATTGGCAGTATTACGCAATAAAGCTGCATACTCTGCCATACAACCCCAAGCACCACTGCTACTGCCCCCAGTTAAAGCTGAGCAGCTAGTCACGGATAATGGCGATGAAGAACCTAATAATGAAGTATTCATTACTGCCTTAGACATATCATTACTACTAGCATTGGGTTCACCATCGGTTAATAAATATATTCCGCTACCACTGCACTCCTTATCACTCAAAGGAGATAAGTAACTCTGTTGATCCGTTTTCTTGGATGTATTTACTGAACTATTAAACCCACTGGCAGGGTCAAAACCTTGATAAAAAGTATCATTGCTAAAAAAGTTGTAAGTCGGTACTGTGGATGTATTAGTAGACCAATTACCCCAATTGGTACAAGTATTGACATAGGTATTTAAACTGGCGTCGAACGAGAACGACGTCGTATTAGTATTACACTTTCGATAATAATATCTTCTGTTTGAATATGTTCGCTCCGCAACAACTTTCGTATCCCCTTTCAGAGTAGTCGTACCCATCATATACGCACCCGACTCTGCTAATGCGTGGGCAGTTGGCGTATTACCTGTTGCATTTAGTCCTGTTGCTGCATTAATTAATGTTGTTCGTTGAGATGCAGTTAGCGCCTTAGTAGGCACTAACACCACCCCTGCGCGACCATCCCCATCATAACTATAGTTACCTAAGCCCACCTCATAATCATCAGGTAGAGAACCTGTATCTTTTAGGTTACTACTTGCGTCATAAACCTTATCAGCCAATAGTTCAACAAGTGCTATCTGTAGACGTGTCAATCGAGAGTAACGTATCGTACTTCCAACTCTACAACCATCAGGAGTAAAGTTTATTTCTTGTTGAATACTGGTCGTGTCTATGACGGTATTACCGTTTTCATCCCTGAACAAGCCATCAGCAGCCGACCCATCATCCTGACGTTTATAAATAACCGCTCTGATTTTTTCTGAATTCTGAGAAGTGTAATTACCGTCGCATGAGCTGTAGTCGTTACTTATACTACCACTACCCATACTACCTGAAGTATCTAGCATCATAAAAATAGTTGCAGTGCCTGGTGTAGCTGCCTTGTAGATTTCTAAATCGCCAACAGGCTTTCTAGCTGCTTGTGCAACGGTACCACTAAACCCTAGCAGTACAGCAATAGCTAACGCCTTCACACGCCATGGCTGTCGATTGGATGTCTCATTATTCAGGTGTCTCATGATTTATTCCTTATGATAATTGGGGCGATGCGCTAACCATACTTTTATAGCAGTGACGCTATCTAATGTTGCAAGCTTAGACTAAATATCCAAACTTTTAGCTCGATGGTAACGTACAAAGCAAACCACCACCTGTTCCAAATTCGACACACTTGGTACGCTGTGACTGGTTCTCTACATCGGCTTGTTCATAAATAACAGCACTAGGAACACCTGCAGCTGTCATACAACCACCAATGCTATCCTCACTGTCTGTGACTGTATCTAACCGACTGGTTTGTTCAAAGCAGTTTTTGCTTCCTATTCCGGTATCTGCATAAGCTGGCAATACGGCAGTATTATTGATATCAAAAGTATACGCTTGGCTAGACACTGAGCTACTATCCTGTCCGGTAGTATAGCCTTTGAAAACTTCAGCATCCGCGCTAGCAGGCGTTAACGATATATTAACTTGAGTCATACTGGCATTGCGACTACTTACATAATCTTCTGGCTCAGTAGGATCGCAGTATCCATTATTACTACCCAATACACTGCCACCTGATGATAGGATCGACGTTCTATTGATATCAAAAAATCGATCTCGCGGTCGAAAACAAAAAACGTACTCATCGTCAGAGCTATCGGGATTTAGAATAAAGTATCCAAAAGGCCCTGTTATCGATAACATATCGCCATATATTTCTTCATCACTACTACCATTGATACTTTGCTCGATATTTTGGTTTGCATTATCCGCTGATTGTAACAGTAAGGTATTAATCTGATCACTGGTTGCGAGCCGTAAGTCAGTCGTGCTTTGCTTAACTGCAATAACACCTGCCAATATAATCAAAACTAAAAACAGCAATACCACGATGAGCACAGCACCGTGTTGTGAGGATGGAGATACTTTCGGATATTGATACTGCTTAATATTTGACATATTGCCTCTTCTCATGGTGACACGCTGTTATATTAAAGACCGGTCACTGATATAACGCGCGCGTTACGTAACAAGATAGTTGATTCATAGCTGCGGCGATAGAATGTGTCACGCGTCGCATCAGCTGTTAAATTTTGCTCTGTACCTAATACTGTGAAAGTAGTTTTGTCTTCTGTGTTGATCAATGGTGTGCTACTACGAATAATGACCCCAAGCTTCACAGTTGTAATTGAGGGCTTATCAGTCAACTGTGTATATATATTGGCTGGTAGATACGTTAAGTTGTCTATATCCGTCTGTGCACCTAATAGCACTTGGAACTGATCAACACCTGGTGTGATGATGGTGCCATTGCCATCAAAACTTTCTCCAACTACAACCACACCAGCATCCGTCACCCGTCCGGCATCACAAGCCAGTGCCAAATCATTCGCCGCTGAGTCTGCACGGATAAAATAGCGTTCAACGACCCAGTCATCCGTACCAGACGCTACTTCTGTCCCTTCGCAATCAAACAAAGAGCTTTCAGTAATGTTTTTATATTGAATAGTCAATTGATCACTGGCCACACCGTCCATATTTGACAAACCAACCCAGCCTGCCGAGCCAGTGCTATTCGTAAAATTTACACTATCTGTAGTATTACTCGCACCTAAATTTGTCGTCGTTAGTACAATACCACCATGATTTGTCTCATCCGTAATTTCAATAATAGGATTACCTAGATTGGCGATACGGACATGATCCTCAATACCTTGTAGAGCAAAGATAGCACTATCTTGCACTTCGGAAGCGCTTTGCTGTACTGTCAGAGTGCGTGTATTGATTAGATAGACTTGCATCACTGCAGCCGATATAAGCAGACCTAATACCAAAGATATCATCAGTTCAATAAGCGTAAAGCCCTGCGATCTACTAAACATGCTCATCTTCAGCTCGTTTTTATTATGAATACCATTATAATTACAGCTCATTAGTAAGCCTCCGATATCAAGCATTGGCTACCAGTTTTATAAACCCCATTACTGTCTGCGCATGCTTTGGTATCACCGTCATCTAATAATGCTTTGGTGTCATTCCACGCAGTAATCACACACATTTGCTGCTGGATTGCCTGAGCTGTAGTGCCAGGACACATAGTAACAGCAATATCTATATCCTCATCTGCTGCCATTTTTTTGATCATCAACGCGTCCCTAGCAGCCAACTGATTAATACTACAAGGCTGTTTTGGTGCATTGTTTCCACCTGTTGTTACCATTTCTGTCGATAGGCAGTTATTACCGCTAGCTAGAATACTAATCACGTCACCACCAACGGTGACTGTCTCAGTTGCCGAACTACCGACGATAGCCTGAACGGTTGGCACTGCATTAGAATCTGTAGGAGCGGCATCGCTAAAAGAAGTTGCGCCTCCTGTGACATAAGCCTCAGGATAAGCACGCATGACTTCGGCCAAGTTACGAACCACTGTTAATGACTTAGTCCGAACCAAACTCTCGTCTGTGGCTGTGATTGCCCTCATCTGAAGCGCACTAAAACCGAGCACAGCAACAGATAATAATAAAACGGCTACTAAGACCTCTACTAGACCCACGCCGCGCTGATAAGTTAAAACCTTCATGGGCAAGTGCCTCCTAACTGGCTACTAATATTTGCAACCGCAGTAATGATCGCCTGTCTGGGTGATGCAGAATCATTGCTATCACAAATAGTATAAACCATCGCATCCGCTGTCTTGCTTGACTTAAATTCAATCTGGCTAGCAGTAGATCTGATGGTGCTATTAGCATCATATTGATAAGTAGCGATCGTTTCACTGTCGCTTTCAATAACAATTGTGCCCGCATTAGCGCCATTGTTATTATAAGAAAATGTTATGTCTTGGCGACGAATCATGCTTTCAACTTTGGCTTCTTTCAAAGCATTGAGTAGTGTCGCCGTCGTCGACCTAGCTCTTTGATTAGCCAACTGATTACTTATATTAGGCGCCGCGATACTAACAATAATGGCAAGCACAGCAATGGTTACCATCAGCTCAATTAGAGTAAATCCGGAGCTGCTCATTCGTAAACTGATCGGTAGACTATTTGTAGATGCGTTCACATCAAATCCCTATTTATAACGGCCGTTGTCTGTCTGATAGCGATGCTAAGTTCCGCTGAAAGCTTTAATCATAGACTCATATTTTTATAGTGTTTTCGCTAAACTTTTTATGCCTATGAAATATAAAACCTGCAATTTTTATTCCATAATTTTTAGTTGCTATCTAATAACGAAGTAATAGCGGATGCGTCAATAGTACAAGCTATCTAGAACTCGTTATTTTTATCGTATTATTCAATTCAGCGGTGAGAGAAGTGTTTTGTTGATAGCCAACAAATTACTATATACAGTTTTCACAATATAGCGCTAAGGTAACAAATTAGCAACATATTAGTATATTTCGAGTAGGTGAAAGTAGCTATTAAGGCTGGCTTCCATGTGCTAACGCATAGGCAGACAGGAGATAGTTGGTATGACTTTGGTTATCTAACGTGGTTGCTTTTGGTACAGACAGTACACGTCCTAATGCCTGTAAGCTGGCGCCTGTGGTCGCAACATCGTCGAATAGTAATAAGCGTTTGACGGGTAGATTTTCTATCAATACAAAGGCATTGTCTAAATTACTTAAGCGCTCAGCACGCGTGAGTCCTTGCTGACTAATAGTATCGTCAACTCTCATCACGCCGTGCCACAATGGTATCCGCCAGTGCTTGGACAGTTGTGCCGATAAAATACTCACTGGATCGAATCCACGTTTGACCAACCGTTGATTGGTCGTTGGCATTGCAACAATCACGCTATTATCATGATGACAACCACGCGGTCGTGGTAACTGACGTATGGCATGCAGCAGTATTGGCAGTTTGGTTATATCTTCGTGATGTTTAAAGGCTCTAACGGCTTGACGAATCGGATAGTCATAATAGGTGGCAGCCTGAATAGACAATGAAGTACCAGCAGAAATATCAACTTCGAAAGGCTTGGGTAACCAAACGATACTATGATGACAGTGAGCACATAGTAGTCCTCTATTTAAGAGGTGATAAGCTTGTTGGCTCAACTTGGCAGAGAGGGAGTTATTATTTGAAGGTCTAAAGACTGTATTGGTATTTAGGAAGTCATTACTATGTAGCGATGATTGGCTTTGTAACAGTTGAGACTGTGGTGAGCTACGATAAACACGGCATAACTGGCAGCGTATATTTAGATACTCTGCCAGCCACAATCCAGTTTGGTACGGTGCTAATCGCCGCATAAATTACTGTAAGTAGACAAGCTATTAAAAACCGCGCCAGTCATTCAGCACAATACCGAAACCGATAGAGGTGTTTTCATGATTGTAGTCGATGATAGACTCACCATAACCTTGGAAAAGCTGCACATAACCATTGATATTTTCTGACAATGGATAAATATAATCTAGTTGCGCCGCGCCTTTATTGGTGCCTGGATTATAGCGAAGGGTTCCGCTCAAGCTTTGTTGATCAGGCAAATCATATAAGAACTTGATATCGCCATAGCCCATATAGTCTTCAATATCTGGGTTATCATCTGTACTACTACTCTCGTTATTTACTCGAGCCCATAAGCGCGGTACGATCGATAGCTTGCCCCACTCTGCACCTGCCATCAGATAAGCACGGTTCCATGAACGCGATAAAGGATCGTCTTGTCCATTAGAATGGTGAATGGCACCAGCACCCAACATACGCAGACGCCCGCCAAATGGTAGATTGGCGGCGACAGGTTGAGTTAGGAATATTTCGGGCTGGTAATCAGTCGCACGGAATGGACGTGAGTTATCTTCGTTATAGACCTGCCAATGCGACTCTTGCGTATAACCAAACCACAAGTCAGCATTACTATCGAATAAATCTTCTGCAACTTTAGATTTTAAAGATATCTGGAATTTTAACTCAGACTCTCTGACATCATTAGAAGTGAAAGACTCTGTGTCCCGCGTTGGTGTGCTTGGGTTTAAGTTAGGATCAAAAGTATAGAATAGTGGTAATAGATAAGTCGGTCGATACGGTCTTACGGTCCAAGTCCCGCGCTCACTGTTTTTATCCAAATCATAAGATAAGCTCAGTGGTGTATATTTTTCGATATCAGTCTGAGTGACACCTATATTTGATAAAATCTGTGCCTCAGTATTAGTATCATCTTCCGTTTCTACGCTGTTGTTTTTCTCCAAGTTGCTTTTTGCGAGTCGTTGATTGCTCACTAAAATAGTATCTGCATCTTCAACCGTCGTACCACTCATAGCCGTTTCAGCCTCAGCAAATACCACTTGTGGATTGCCTGAAATCGTACTTTGAAAGGTTTTTGCTAAATCCAATGGCTGTTTGGTCGTGGTGTAGCTCGGCGTTTTACCTTGATCAGCCACTTTATCAAAACAGGCCAAACGTGCAGCACTGGTATGTACTTGGGTACAATCAAAAAACAACTTCGCCTGCTCAGCAATAAACTCTTTGCTCACTACCTTGCGACTTTGTTCAGCCGTATCTGATTTTGTTGACTGCTCATCTATACCTTGTGGTATTTCAGAATCTTCATATTCAAATGCTGTCTCTGGTATTGGCAATTCATTATAAGTTTGCGTATTGTCGGTAGCATGCACTTGCACTGTCAAGCAAGTTAACGCTATTCCGATAGCAATGTTCAGATGATGTTTCTCTGTTTGAAGTAAGATATTTTTTCTCGCTTTGGTAAGAGGCATAGATGGGCGCTGTGCAGTGATATGGGGAAACATAAGTATCCTTTGTCTCACTGGCATCATCGCCAGCAAGTATATGAAGTAATGAATATGACCATTAGCGTCATCGCTAAAATAGAACAAGACCAATGATATTCGGATATAAAAGTCCAAAACTGTCATTGGAAATGCGTCTTTAGCATTGTTGCTTTATTGTAATGAAAATATGAATATTATACTAGCGTTATCGCCTCATAATACAAATGTAGATATGAATAAAAGATGTTAAACCAAGTGCTTAGTCTCATTATGATAGACAAATCTTAAGC
Organism: Psychrobacter sp. TB55-MNA-CIBAN-0194; assembly: GCF_040309505.1. NCBI lineage: Bacteria > Pseudomonadati > Pseudomonadota > Gammaproteobacteria > Moraxellales > Moraxellaceae > Psychrobacter > Psychrobacter sp. TB55-MNA-CIBAN-0194. Next base: position 237,376 of record NZ_JBEOOW010000004.1, read on the forward strand.
GCATTAAAAAAGCCAATATACTATGATGATAGTATATTGGCTCTTTCGGATTATTAAGCCTTAGCAAAAGACTTACTCATGTTGTTAAGTATGAGTCATTAAGCATGAACTATTAATTATCAGTTATTAAGCATCGTCAATGTCTGCTCAAATTCTGAACGACCAATTTCACCTACTTGTTGACTGACCAGTTGACCATCCTGATAATACAGTAAAGCAGGTGGGCCAAATAACTTATAGCGTGCCAAGATAGCTTTAGAGTCAGCCGTAGTCTCAGTGATATCAAGTTTGACCAATTGCCAGTCTTGCATCTGTACGGGACGATTATGGAACAAGTTCTTGTCCATAATGCGACATTCTATGCACCACTCAGCGGTGACATCTACTATAACTTTTGGATTGGCAGCGATAATGACATCTAACTCAGCCAACGTAGTGACCGTCTGATCTGTTACATTATTAGCAGTTGACTGACTCGTCGTTGACTGTGTCATCGGTGCCGCACTCAATGAGGCAAGCGGATGCAGACTGTCATCATTACCTAACGCTGCACCTACCATCAAACAAGCTGCCCAAATACCTGCAAGCAAACCGAATGCCTGCGTAAGCATGCGACCTTTACCCAACCAGCTCCACGCCCATGTTGCTACTACCATGAACCATAATGCCCACACTATTAGCATTACTGGCGATATAAAGACACGTTCAATTAATAATAACGCCACGGCAAAGAGTAATAAGGCAAAACCTTGCTTGACCCAATTCATCCACTCGCCAGCTTTCGGCATGATTTTACCTTGAGTTGCACCGATTAAAATAAGCGGAGCAGACAAACCAAACCCAAGCATAAATAAAGCAGCAAAGCCGAGCAGCGGACTACCAATGGTAGACACCGCAAGTAGCGCACCAAATAACGGTGCAGAGACACAAGGCGATACCACTAAGGCGGACAAGAAACCAGCGACCAAACTACCACCTGTACTACCAAGCTTACTATCACCTGCTTGGCTCAACCCTTGCATTTTGCTACTAATGCCTCGTGGCAATCGGATACTAAACACCCCTAGCATATAGAGCGCTAGTAAAACGAAGACGATCGCAAAACTGATTAGGATGATAGGATTTTGTAGCCAACCAATAATACCCAATGACTCACCGAACACCGCAATGACAGCGCCCAAAATACCATATGCGGTCGCTACACCTATGGCATAACTGGTAGTTAAGATAACGCCACGTTTAACCGTTGGGTTCTCTTCACGAGCGACAATATTGGCGACGATAGGCAGCATGGGCAATACACATGGTGTCAAAGCCAAACCAAGACCTGCTAAAAACAGTAAAATCAGTGCCAAGCCAGGATGCGTTCCTAAGCCAAAAGGATCACTATCAACGACACTATTAGCAGCCGCTACCGTATCACTTTGCGCAGCGTTAGCCGTGGTCTCTCCATCTGCTCCGGAAATCGTATTAGTCGCTGTCAGCTCACCATCTAGCGAGCCTTCATCTAGTAAAGCATAATCAATAACCTCATCATCTGCCTGTACTTGCCCTGCTTCAGCATTGTCTGTATTAATATCATTTTCAGACACCTGTGAACCAGCTGCTAGACTAGCGTTAGCTGCTACGTCACCATTAGAAATATTGGTGCTATTTTCTACAGACTGCGACGTTGTAGCAGTGATATTGATAGTCGTATTGATTTTTTCAGGTGGATAGCATAGCCCTGCCTTAGCACAACCCTGCCATCCAATCACAACCGCGGCATTGTCTACACTTTTCCCACTCTTATTCGTCAGAGTCGTGGTTGCGACCATATTGATTTGATCAAATACAGGTACTTTTCCAAAAGTGGGATCATCAATCAGCACAGGCTTCTGACTAAAGGTGAACGGTGCTGCTGTCACCCCATCAGGCAGCATTAGCTTGATTTTATCTTTATAAACATAATGCTCAGGCGTGATATCAAAATTAATCGCTAAGCGTGTACCACTACCCGTAGCGCTAGTGTCAGTAATGACCTGAAATGCTTGATCGACTGGTAGGAATTTTTGCTTTGCGTCACTCTTACTATTGCCAAACAAGTCACCCAATCCGGCCGCTTGTGTGGTCATAGACGTAACTGCCAACCCAGTAGCTACTAGGCCAGTAGGTAACAATCCTGCAAATAACGAGCTACTGCTTATCGCAAATGCCAGTAGATAAGACTTCTTAGCAGGACGGCTTAGCGTTAGCGATGAGGGTTTTTCTTTTACCTTAATCGACATGAATGGCTACCTATTTATTACCAATATTCTATAGTTGAACTCAGATAATTTCGATACAAGGAAACCGAGTGCAAGTTATACATTAGTATGCTTAGCGAGGATGACGATGTAGCGGATTTATATGGATTTGACTATATTTATGACTAAGATATAAATCGACTTATTAGCTATCTAACAGCAATATCGACCGTGGTTTTTACCTTTTCTGGTGGATAGCACAAACCTGCAGTGGCACAGCCTTGCCAGCCAATCACAACTGGCACATTCTTAGCACCTTTACCATTATTCGTGGTCAGCATCGTGGTGGCCACCATATTTCTTTGCGTAAATACAGGTACCTTACCAAAGGTTGGATCATCAATTGAGACAGGGGATTGACTAAAAGTAAACGGTGTGGCGCTCACACCTTTAGGAAAATTTAAGGTTAATTTATTCTTATAGACATAATAGCCTGATGTGGTATCAAAATTAATCGATAAGCGCGTGCCTTTAGATGTCGCCTTAGTACTACTCACCACTTGAAAGGCTTCATCAACAGGCAAAAACTTTGATTTGGTATTACTGTTATTGAACAGCTCACCCAAACCAGCTGCCTGCGCACTCATGGATATCATTGACAATCCAGCCATTAACGAAGCACTCATAACAGTAAATGCAAGCACGTAAGATTTGTTAGCCGCACGCTTTTCTATTGCGGCTGATGTTGATGTTTGGATTGACATGAATGGCTACCTTTGGTTGCTACTTTTAAGGACTGATGGGAAAAATCTAAACTGGCTTTCTTGTATCCAAATTATCTAAAAATGACTATCTCATACAAAATTCTATAATGTAAAAACGGTATAGAATGGCTTTTATTTTATCTCTTGATAAAAAATATCAACCAATAATTGCCTTATTGATTGATTTTGAGCGATGACTCATTTAAATAGTCAAGCATCCCACCTATACACGGTTCTTTTAGTAGACCTCTGTACTGATACTCTCAATAATAATGAATAGCATAATGGCTAATTTCTATAACAATAGCTTCTGGATAATACTGACTTCTCAAATAAGGCTCACTATAGCTTGATGACTGGTTTTACCATAGTAAAAATGTGACTCAGTCAATAATATACAACAGTAAGCAAATATTAAGAAAGCTAAGGTAAGGTTTAGAAAGTAGCTATATTGGACATTCGATAATGAAAGGAGTAAGTCAAGTAATCAGTGATAACGCTCGCTCCAACCATTCGAATCTTTAGCGACATTAGGAAGGATAGAGCCCTAAAGAGCAATACAGCCATACTCAATAATAATATCTAACAATCCATTTGAGAGAATCAAAAATTTAAAGAAGTGGCGTAGAGTCGCCACTATCTGGCATCAAGCCTTGCAATAGCAAAACATCTAAATGCTGCTGTTGCAGTTTTTTATCAAAGTCATTTACTTCTGCAATCAGCATTCTTTCGATACGCTTGTCACTAGCAAACACACTCAATCGCGCACAGATAACCGCCAATTGATAGATACGTTTTTTACAATAGCCATCTAACCCTTGCAACAGTCTCACCATATGCGGGGTCTCGAGACTGGCATAATCATAATCTGCAACGACCTGCTGACTAAGGGCCGTAACACCGTAGCTGATAGACAAGTGAGCACAGAAATAACAGCTAAATAAGTAACCAACGACATGCCCAATATAATAGCCGCGGTCATAGGTAAAGCTACTCACACCAAAGTGGCCAAGCACATAGCTATTGAGACTGCCTTGATCACGGATAGGTTTACCATATTTTAGCTTACCCACAGTTGCAAAACATAATGGGTTGCGACCATCTTGGGTAGTCAACTGCCATCCTGCTGGCTGTTGGGCTGGCATGTGACGGATAATATCGGCGATGATGTCGTCAACCACATGTAACTGCTGCCAAAGGCGCTCTAGCCCATCCGTATCCATCAAACCGCGCTTATCGAGCTGTTGAGCGAGTAGATACTGCTGATGCTCTGCAAACTGTAACTTAAGCGTTTGTACCAGATAAGTGGGACGCGTACTGGCAGAGGCCATATATAGCAGCCGCGTACGCTCGTGCTGAGCCTGATAAAGCGCCACTCGCTGTCCAGCAATATTAGTCTGGTTATCAGTAGGTTTTTGCGTAGTCGAATGGCTATGAGAAAGCCCAGTAGATGAAGTTTTAGACGTTACTTCAACCTCTGCCCCTTCAGCCACTATCTCTTCTGAATTTGGTAACGTAAACAGCGCTAGCAATGTCGCCTTATCAAGTGGCTCGGCTATATTGTCTTGTTCCGTACTTTCTACAAGACATTGGTTATCCTCAACCTTGTCTGTAGCGTTGTTTGTACTTGTATTGCTTTGTTTTTTGGCAGACGCAGCAGAGCCTTTTTGGCTATTGGCTTGTGCGCTTGGCTTTGCGGTCGGTTCAGTCATAACATACCATCAGCAGCAAAAATAAACATCATCTAGACCATACGATATTCCTGCCATACAGTGAAATATCATACGCTAAAAATAAGCACGTACGCCTAGACAACTCATTATTCCATAGTACCTTAACACGAGCACATTGTCAGCCACACATCATCAAAATACCAGGCGCAGCAGTCAGATAAAAGTCTCTATCGACATCTCATTCACCATGGTCAAAAATAAAAAAGCGCTAAAGGCTCAGTGGTGCCCTTAGCGCTTTTAATGTAAATAAGTGCGATGAACGCAAGCTAAGCCATTATTCTTTTTTGATATTGCTGGCGATACACTTTAGGTGACACCCCATAAACACGCTTGAATGCCTGACTAAAGGTTGAGTCTGACGCATAGCCAACCAGCGAACTAATACGGCTGATGCTGTTTTGCTGTAAGCGCAAATAGCGTGCCGCCAAGCGCAGGCGATAATCGATCAGATAGGTCAACGGCGGCATCCCAACTGTATCTTTGAAACGTTGTGCAAAGCTTGAGCGTGACATACCCGCTACTTCGGCGAGATTATGAATTGTCCAGCTTTGACTTGGGTCTTCATGCATAGCGGCCAATGCTTTGGTCAGAAATGGATCTTTCATCGCCTTTAGCCAATTTTCTGTGGCCTCAGGCAGACTTTCAATATACACACGTAAGCACTCAATCATCATAATACTTGCCCAATGATTGATTACCGCTGTCTTACCCATGCGTTCACGTTCAGCTTCTAGTGTCAGTAGTTTAATTTCGACATCGATGACTTCGAACCTACCATCGGCTGCATCATTAATTTCAGGCAGAATCGGAGGCAGTACAGATAGTAAAGGACGGATCATTTCTTTATCATATTTGCATTCAATCAATATCAAAGATGAATTGGGATCACCATTACCATTGATTTCAAGCGTATTACTCTTACAATTAGGCAGTAAGTCATCCAACGATTCTGCAGCATCGCCATGATGGTTCAACGCGTAGCTGACATGCCTATGCGCATTAGGAATCATAATCATATCACCCGCATGTGCCTGCCGCAGACCATTACCAACGTCAATGCAAAAACTACCAGACATGACCAAATAAAATAAAATCGTATCTTGCCGAGTGATTGAGTAAGACCAATTACCAGTACCATTCAGGCGATAATATTTGGTTTCGAACAAATGCACATTTTGTAGCAGTACACTCAATGCATCCATCAGTTGCCCCTTCGATAATATAAGATTAGTCGCATCATATGGTCCAATATCTATGATATCGCCACGATAGTAGCGTCGCTTGATATACGATATGTACGTAGTATTCTAGACTAATATAGATTTAACCATACTATAAGCAAGCAAAATCTATGTACGGCAGCACTAAGCTTGCTATGACTACGACATGGCTCTAGCTATTTTTATTTGATATAGTCGGTTCAGTATAATTTGGATATAAAGAATGCTAGTGAAAGTACTACAAATAGTAGACTAAGCGAGCCTGACACCGTATCCAATTTATAGAAGATGGACTATAACTGATGTTGTATTGAATAAATCGTCTATACCAACCGTCTTTAAAACTTTATCATGATGCACAACTTAAAAGCTTATCTTTATTGGCTCATATAATAGCTATTAAGGAATAATGAAGAAGGTACAGAGACAGGTCGCTTATACAGAAGACTTGTCATCAAAACAAATCGTATAGACGCAAAAAGTCGCCAAAAGTGGCAGAGTCTGATTATTTATAAAGGAGTTTATAATGAGGTAACGCTAGAGATACTAAAAAGAGGTAATGCAGAAAAAATTGGGGCGACTGATGGGACTCGAACCCACGACAACCGAGATCACAACCCGGGGCTCTACCAACTGAGCTACAACCGCCATAACTATTGCCTGATAAGACAAAATTTGCAGGCTAAATGGTGCGCCTGGCAGGATTCGAACCTGCGGCCACCTCCTTAGAAGGGAGATGCTCTATCCAGCTGAGCTACAGGCGCTCTTAGAGGACTTTTATACATTAAAGTCAGTTCTAAATATACCAGAAACTAAACCATTATACATAAAAAAAAGCCTGTAAGGCTCTTAAAAAATAGATGGTCGGAGTGATAGGATTCGAACCTACGACCCTCTGGTCCCAAACCAGATGCGCTACCAAACTGCGCCACACTCCGAAAATTTCTATTATCACGATAGTTTGTTGCTTAACTTGTTATCAGAAATACTGCTAACTCGTTAATGTTCCTCGCTATCGAGGTGCACATATTAAGCGGAAACGGTGGTAGTGTCAACACTTATTTTTGATTAATTTAAAAAATTTCTAAATTATTTCAAAAACACCTACTTTTCATCAAAACAGCTTAAACAAAAAGTCTTTCCTACGACGGCGCTAACCATCGATAGCGCCATTATACTCGATTCAAGGCCGAACACAAGCGCTCGTTTATCGTTCCAGTAAAGACATTAAATGGTATGAGCCATAACTGAGCAGAATTCATATTATTATCAATATCTTGACCATTCAGAGACCGTTGACTAAGTGCTATCGGTTGTCTCTCATCACCTTGTACAGGGTAGACCAACCAGACCTGATCTGCTTGGTAAGCCTGCGCATAACTGGTCAATTGATAAGCGTCACTGGCACTAATGCTCGCTGCATGAGATAAATGCTTCCATTTAATATCGATGACATGACTATAGTTACCTGACACGTTAATGTGAGAAGCTGCTTCTGTATTGTCCTGACCTTGGTGGGTATGGGTATGGGTATGGGTATCGGCATGAGTATCAGTATCAATCGCTGTCTTATATATAAGTAAATCAGGTCGTATAGACAAGCAGGCCTGCCCTTCTGTATCACTCAGCCAGACACTCTGCGATTGATATAGGGGTCTATAATTCGGACTTACTTGGCTAAACATTGAGGCGATACGCTGACTAACCCATTGCTCAAAGGCTTGATTCATATCAATCAATAGGCACAATCGTGGTGATGCTTGTTTATGTTTGGATGCTTTATTGGGATCAATCATGTGACCCGTTTCGGTATTTGACTGTTGCAATAACCAATAAGCCAAGTCCACCAGCTGCTGCATCGTCTGTAATTTTTGCATGTGAAGTGGCAGCACTGCTAGTTGTTGCTTTGCCTGATGATATATCGAGTCGAGCCTCTGCATCTCATGTTGGCTGAGCACAGGTATTGGTTGCCACGCTTGCAAAGATTTAGGGGCCGTTGATTGGCTTAATAGTGGGCTTAATAACATCAGAGCACTTTTAATTAGTCGATTACCCTGCATGTCTTGGCTCAGCACACTGCTCTCACAGACGAACTTATGCGGCTGCATACTGTTATGGCGCAGCTGCTCTTTGATGAGTAGTCGACCTTGTAGCGATGCTTGGTTGTGAGTTTGCGACTGGTAATGCTTGGTCGGTTGCTGCTGTGCCAATCGCTGCAAAAACTGCGTGACCAGCCAATCTGATAAAGGCAATACAGCTATCGGTAATGACGTAAGCTGAGTACTAATCTGGCCTAAATTTTTTGTATGAGGCAGTTTATTGCGGGTTCGATCACTATTACCAATCAAATCAGACATCATGCCTTGCACCCATTGACGGGTTTGTGCGAGATCGCTGTCTTGAATAGATGGATTAAGCTTTGGCAATATCTCTAGTACGATACCACTAGGCAGGAGAATGATACCGATATAGTGCCCGACTTTCAGCTGCCACTGTCCTTGCTGACGTTTGATGCTGAACACCGAGAATTCTTGTGCCATCAACCAATGAAAATCAGCTATCTGTAAAAAACTGTCAACCGTTAGGCGTTGATGCTCAAATACAGTGATAACGTTAGTATCAGGCGCACCCATACCACTACGATTGATATTATTGCTTGTGATACTCTGATTTCTTCCATCGCTATTTATCAATTTTCAATAACCCAATTAATATAAACGCTGGAAAACGGCAGGTTTTATAAACTCGCCTATCTTGGCAATAAGGTCGCTATTGATTCTATAGCTATCTGTATTGACTGACTGATCGAGAAATAAGTGATGCCCTGAAAACATCTGATTTTGTGCAGCTAAATTATTTTTATTATCTATCTGAACATTTGACTCGTTTGTCATCAGTGCTTGGCTATCTTGAATAAACTGTGTGCTCATTGGCTGCTGCTCATCTTTAAAAATATACTGCAGCATAGTAATTTGTCCGCCAGTCGCTTGCGCCAATTGCGGAATAATTTGTTCGATTAATACGTCTTGTAGCTGTTCAAGAGTCGTTACTGAAAATAAGAATGCATGACCCAATTGCGCATCCACCCCTAACGTCTGAATAATGCGATGGTTCAAACCTGTTAATAGTCTGGCCAAATCTATGGTTTCTGCTTCATTATGTTCTGCTGTACTAGACGTTTCTGAGCCTTTACTAAGATTGATAATTGGTAGTAGTTCCGGCTGTGGTGGACAGTCAATAAACCGAAAACGTCGGCGTAGTGCCATGTCTAGCGGTGCTAAAGAGTGATCTTGAGTATTCATAGTCGCATAAATATCGACATTGTCAGGAACACTAAAGGTCCGTCCAGAATATGCCAGATTCACTGTCATGGCATTTGCCATACCCGTACGTTTATCGGGTTCGATCAGACTGAGTAGTTCGCCAAATACTCGTGACACGTTCGCGCGGTTGATTTCATCAATCAGCATGGCATAACGCTGTTTGGGATTGTTTGCCGCGCGCTGACATAGTTTTAAAAATGCCCCATCTTGAATGGCATAACTCATTTGAGACGGACTATTATTAGCATTATTTGACTGACCAGAAGCCACCATCACAGGGCGAATGCCTTCAACGAACTCTTCATAACCATAAGCCTGATGGAAGCTCACCATACTAAAACGCTGCTGACTGAAAGCTTGATTTTGGCTAGTGTCATTGTCTCGCTTTGCCTGCTGAAACTCTTCTAGTTGCTGCGATAAATCCGTTAACAATGCCATGCTTTCTGGTAATAAATACCATGCGCCACTGTTGTCTTTATCAAAGTAAGCTTGGCCAGCACGATTTTTATAACTTACGGTGTCTGAGCTGGTAGGAGTATGCATTTGCAGCACAGACCATGCCGTATTACTTAAGTGTTTCTCTCGCTCATTCTGCGATGCCTTGGCAACAAAAAACTCATGATTGACAATTTCAGGCACCTTGACCAAGTCTTGATTTTTGGATTGTAAATCTAAAAATGCTAGACAGACGACATCTCGCCAGCTGAGCGCTTGCAACAGCTGTGCTAGTAAATCATTAGGATTGGCTCTAGGTAAGTAGTCGGTATATTGCTTAGCAATTTGTAGCAATCGATAAGTCTTACCCGTACCAGCCACACCTGTATAAATAATATTGGTAGGCTTATGAGTTGATGTGTCGGGCATAGCGTCATCCAGCAGATAAGGAGTTCGTGAGAAAAATAAATAAAATGTGCTAAAACGCCGTCATTATAGCGTGACGCTTCACATGGCATCTAACGGCATTATTTTGAACAACACGGCTACGAGCTAAACTATTTCTAGTGTCCAAGACATCACCATATCAGTGTTGTTTTATAAGCGCATCAGTTCATTCTAATAATGGTCGGACAGCGGTAGTTAATGTAACATAGTGAGTATAGCGGCTTGCATAATACTCCGTATTTTTCCGCTATGATGATACACGCTACTACTCAAAATCTCATTCAACGCATCTAAGTTAAGGAATTTTGTATGTCAGGATTATTAAAAAAACTCCCTACCAAGCTGACCAATAAGTTACCAGCCAAAGTATCTGACAACACAAGATTGCCAGTCGAAAAGCCAACCAGCACACTCAAGCCCATCAGCAACCAATTCACCAAACTGTTATCAGTGACTAAATACTTGCCTGCCGGTGCACGATCGAGCATCTTGTCCAAAGCCTTTGGCAAGGTCGTGCCATATGTCGGCACGACAGGCGTCTATTATGAAACGGTCAATCCCAATCAAGTGGTTGTCAGTTTAAATAACACCAAGGCTGTACAGAATCACATTGGTTCCATCCATGCAGTGGCCATTACCTTATTGGCTGAAACGGCCACAGGGTTTATTTTGGGTTTAAACCTACCCTCTGACCGCGTGCTATTAATTAAGTCTTATTCGGTTAACTTTTACCGCCCTATCAAAAAGGGTCAAATTGCTGCGGTGGCCAGTTTATCTGATGAGCAGCGCTTAGATATCTTAAATACGCCAAAAGGTGAAATGGTTATACCTTGCGTGATTCATGACCGTGAGTCTGATAGTGACCGTGACCCGATCGTGGTTGAGATGACATGGGCTTGGATACCCAAATCTGAGCTAGAGGCGCGTCGTCAAGGCAAAGCGAATGAAAAAGCAGCAACAGTTGCTACAGAGTCTCCGGCAGAAACAGAGCAAGATACTCAACCAGTGGTAAATGACGAAGCTGCTAAATAGCTAATAGTTCATCCCGACTCAATGAAACATGATGCGCTGTACACTTTTTTATATCTGTATAGCGCATCGTTTTAGCAGTTGATTAGGGCTAGCACTTATATAAATAACCAGCAACAATACTCTCTATTAAGGTCCTCTAACGTCCTATCCTCTTCTATAATATTGTGTAGCCCATAAGACCCTATCGCTGAAGCCTTCTGACATGTACGTCCCTCTAACGCATACTCAACAGTATTACGCACATAGCCCGTCGCAACGTATGATTCATAAGTACCATTGCTATATGTATCACTAGTATAGATGCCACTGCTATAGATGCCGCTACTATAGCTACCTCTGCATACCTTGTCATAAGCCTTGATAAAGTTGATGACAAAAGAGACGGGTTGCTTAAATCGTTAAACTGGGTAAAGATTGTCTGTAAGCGTGCATGAGTTTGTTATAATAACATTTTGTTTTTCGTGAGTAGCAAGGCTCCGATTTTAGATGCTCCCTATCTGGTCTTTACCATCATGATGAGAAGCTGTCGCCTGCCATAGACTACTGCCTACGATGAATAACTTTTACTATTGAACCAACTCTTCGTTTGTCACCTTTGTTCGCCCGCTATTAGGATTATCCTTATGTCACAACAAGCCGCTATTTCTACTACCAGCCCTACGCCACTTTCACAAGATACATTTACTGTAGGCAGTCGTACACTCTCTTCTCGATTGTTGGTTGGCACTGGTAAGTATAAAGACATGACCGAAACTGGTGCTGCTATTGCTGCTTCAGAAGCAGAGATTGTCACGGTTGCTATTCGCCGAGTCAATATCGGTCAGAACAGTAATGAGCCGAACTTGCTGGATGTAATTTCACCTGATAAGTACACCATACTGCCCAACACTGCTGGCTGTTTTGATGCCGAGACTGCCGTTCGTACTTGCAAACTGGCTCGTGAGCTATTGGGTGGGCATAACTTGGTTAAGCTTGAAGTATTGGGCGACGAAAAAACGCTTTATCCAAACGTAATGGAAACGTTAAAGGCCGCTAAAGTATTGATTGATGATGGCTTTGAGGTGATGGTTTATACGTCAGATGATCCTATCGTCGCACAAGAATTAGAAAGCATGGGCTGTGTCGCTATTATGCCGCTAGGTAGCTTGATTGGTTCAGGTCTTGGTCTGCTCAATCGTCATACGCTCAGTTTAATCATTGAAAACGCTAAAGTACCCGTATTAGTTGATGCAGGCGTCGGCACTGCCTCTGATGCAGCACTTGCGATGGAGCTCGGCTGTGATGGTGTACTGATGAACTCTGCGATTGCTAACGCCCAGAACCCAGTTATGATGGCGCATGCTATGAAGCATGCCATGTGGGCTGGTCGCGCAGCATTCTTAGCAGGGCGTATGCCGGTACGCAAAATGGCGACTGCTAGCTCGCCACAGACCGGATACTTTTTTCAGTAAAACATCTAACAATGCACCATCATAAAAGTCAGTAATAAAACAATAAGAAAAAACGACGTCGGGCTTATTATATTAGACGTTTATCTTTAGTCAAAAATTAGGACTTGTTGAACATCCTACTACGGCAGCGACTAGTGGTAGATGTTCGACATAACCTAATCACTGTTTCATTGAATACCTTGCTCAAAGTATTATATATACACTTATGCTTAATCGCTTTGTCCCACTTTTAAATTGAATCAACAACATCGTCATAAAAGGATTTATTATGCGACTTCTCACAGCAGTCGACCAATTATTTTTGCTTCTTGAGTCGCGTAAACAACCTATGCATGTCGGTGGTTTATTTTTATTTGAAGTGCCAGATACAGCTGACAGCGACTTTGTCTATCAGCTGGTCAAGCAGATGCAAGACTCTGATGTACCGCCAAGCTTCCCTTTTAATCAAGTATTGGAGCATATGGCGTTTTGGCAAAAAGACAAAAACTTTGATGTCGAGCATCACCTTCATCATGTCGCATTACCAAAACCTGCACGGGTACGCGAGCTGCTCATGTATGTCTCAAGAGAGCATGGACGTCTCTTAGATCGCGCGATGCCTTTGTGGGAATGTCACGTGATTGAAGGCATTCAGCCAGAAAATGAAGGCGATCCTGAACGTTTTGCTTTATATTTCAAAATTCATCATTCTTTGGTAGATGGCATTGCTGCCATGCGCCTCGTACAAAAGTCTTTATCTCAATCACCCACCGAACCAGTAACCCTGCCAATCTGGTCTTTGATGGCACGTCATCGCAACCACGTCAACGCCATACTCCCTTCGAAAAGATCTATCAGACGCATCATTAAAGAGCAAATATCTACCATCAAGCCTGTGTTTACAGAATTGCTAGACAACCTCAAAAACTCTGGGGATGATGGCTATGTCGGTACTTTTGATGCACCCATGAGTATTTTGAATAAACGTATCTCTGCGTCACGGCGTATCGCAGCGCAGTCTTATGATATTCAGCGCTTTAATGATATTGCCGATAGACTAAAAATTAGTAGAAATGATGTGGTACTGGCAGTTTGCGCTGGTGCCATCCGTCGCTATTTAATATCGATGGATGCGCTGCCTAGTAAGCCATTAATTGCCTTTGTACCGATGTCACTGCGTACAGATAATAGCGTATCGGGTAATCAGCTGTCATTTGTATTGGCCAACCTAGGCACACATTTGGATGATCCATTACGTCGGATACAGCTCATCCATCGTAGTATGAACAGTGGCAAGCGCCGCTTCCGCCGTATGAACCAAGCGCAAGTGATCAACTACAGCGTTATCGCCTATGCTTGGGAAGGTATCAATCTAGCGACAGGTTTATTCCCGAAGAAACAAGCCTTTAACCTCATTATTTCCCACGTACCTGGCTCTGAGAAACCTCTATATTGGAATGGTGCGCGCTTGCAATCTTTATATCCGGCTTCTATCGTATTCAACGGTCAAGCGATGAATATTACCTTAGCCAGTTATTTGGATAAGATTGAATTCGGTATTGCGGCTTGCAGTAAGGCATTGCCTCACGTACAAGACATGCTCGCGCTGATAGAAGAAGAATTGACGCTGTTAGAAACGACCAGTAAGACGCTTGAATTTCAGGGTATAACCGTTGGCAGTGACAGTGATAAAGCAACAAAAAAGCTGGCTCCTTAACGGAACCAGCTTTTTATTATCAATGCTTTTAAGTATTGCTACTTATACAGCCTCGCCCCAACTAGGAACGACTACTTGCATCAATGGCTTTAACAGCTTGATGTTACAAGCAAAGATAGAACCGGAAGTCATTGAGTTGTGCGCGCCTGTATGATCGACAACCACACCACGTGCCTCAGTGACGATAAGCTCACCAGCAGCGATATCCCACGGCTTAATAGACATTTCGAAATAACCATCGAAACGACCAGCAGCTACATAGCATAAATCCAATGCTGCAGACCCTAAACGACGAATTTGACCACCCGCTTCAGAGACTTTCTGTAGGCTTTCAAAATGCTCTTTCGCATAAGAAATCACTTCACCATTGCGCTTACGCTCAAGCGGATGACCCGTAGTAAATAGGCCACCATCAAGCGTTTTTCGTTCGCTCACTTGCATACGGCGATTGTTCAAGCGCGCGCCTTTACCGCGGCTAGCAGAGAACATCTCATCACGGACTGGATCATAGACCACGCCATGTTGCGTAACGCCTTTATGCTGTACAGCAATCGATACGCAGAACTGCGGCACACCATGAACGAAGTTTTTGGTGCCATCGAGCGGATCGATAATCCAGCACCAGTCAGCGTCTTCGCCGCGACCTTCTTGCATACCAAACTCTTCACCCAAAAATGAATGATTCGGATAGCTGGCTTTTAGCGTCTCAATCGTCAGCTCTTCACTGAAACGATCAATACGTGTGACCAATCCATCAAGTCCTTTCGACTCGATATCCAATTCGATTTTGTGGCGGTTTTGATGCGCATATAAAATCTCTTTACCAACTTTTTCAGCAGTACGCGCTGCGATGACGACCATGGGTTCCATAAATAACCTATTTGCTTGATGAATGAATATAAAAAATAAGACTAACTTTGTGCCCACAACATGCCAATTAGACTAGCCGCATCACACCACATCTATGCGATTTAAAAAACGTGTCTTTTATAGATGAAAACTTATAAATGACAATCGCATTATACTAAAATTGTTCGATAAAAACGAAAAAACCATTACGTTCGCCAAACCAGCCCATATTTTGGTGGTCATCACAAACTGCGCAAGTTGTAAAAAAGTCAGCACCTACGGCTAAGTAAGCGTTAGCTCTATCTATCGAGCTTTTATCTGTTCAAACTAACATTATTGATTCTAAATCAATTTCGACCATACTATTTATGACAACGTTGCTTATAACAACATGGCTTATAGCAATACGATTTATAACAACACGACTTATGACAATAACTGCTGAAGCTGCTTACTCACACCGTCGACACTCAAACCGCAATCAGCCAGTTGCTGAGCTTGGGAACCGTGCGCAATGAAGCGATCAGGAATACCCATATTAGCAATAACTGGACGAGTACGCTTAAAAGCAGCTGACTCATTGAGCAAATACTCATTGACCGCACTACCTGCGCCGCCAGTAATTACATGCTCTTCTAGGGTCGCAATATGAGTAATGCCTTTTGCCAATAGCATCTCTAATAGGCTAGTATCTAAAGGTTTTACCCAGCGCATATTCACCACATGCACTTGATACTCTGATTCTGTATTACCATTGACGATAGCTTCTGCTGCGTGCTGAGCCGTGGTCATCATCGTACCAAATACCAATAATGCGAGCTTTTTCGGCGCATTATTAGGGCCTAATACTGACTCCACTACAGCTTCGCCGATTTTATAAATTTGTGCTGGCTGTTCGATAACGGCGCCCGTACCCACACCACGTGGATAGCGTACAGCCGTACATCCTTGATAGTCATAACAAGTATTAAGCAAATGGTAACATTCGTTTTCATCTTTTGGCGCTGCAATCAACATGTTAGGCACGCAACGTAAAAATGCAAAATCAAATACGCCAGCATGGGTTGCGCCATCTTCACCGACTAAACCAGCTCGGTCGATAGCGAACGTTACGTCTAGATTCTGCAACGCAACGTCATGAATCAGCTGATCATAGCCACGTTGCAAAAACGTTGAATAAATCGCGACAATCGGTTTGACACCTTGAGTTGCCATGCCCGCTGCTAACGTGACTGCATGTTGCTCAGCAATCGCTACATCAAAGAAACGCTCTGGAAAATGACGAGCAAAGTCGATCATTCCAGAGCCTTCTTCCATAGCAGGCGTAATGGCAAGCAGTTTGTCGTCTTCAGCGGCTTTATCACACAAAAACTGGCCAAACACTTGAGAATATTTTAACGCTGGCTTATCTACTGATGCCTTTGCTACTGAAGTATCAGCTGCTTTGATCTTCGCTTCGTCATCTTCGACAGGCAATTTGCTAATCGCATGATAACCGACTGGATCTAGTTCAGCTGGCGCAAATCCTTTGCCTTTGGTGGTATAAATATGAACCAATACTGGACCTGATACTTGTTTTGCCAATGACAATACCCGCAACAGCTCAGGGATATTGTGGCCATCAAATGGACCAAAATAGGTAAAACCAATCGCTTTAAATAAGTTGTCTTCTAATTGCGGGACATCACGCATTTCCTTGTGACGCTTACGGCGATCAAATCCTTGCATATCTGGACGATGACATAGAACAGGCTCGCCTGCCTCAGAGATATCGACCTGATATCCTGATTCCCAAAGCATCGCTAAATGCCGCGAAAATCCACCGATAGAGCAAGATATCGACATATCATTGTCGTTCAAGATAACTAGCAAATCAGCGTCTTGCTGTACTGCATCATTCATGGCTTCAAATGCCATGCCGCCTGTCATCGCACCATCGCCAATGATACAGGCCACTGTTTGTGCACGACCTTGATAGCGCAGCGCTAAGCTCATGCCTAGACCCGCTGAGATTGAAGTCGATGAATGCCCAACGCCAAAGGTATCGTATACAGACTCCGCACGCTCAGGAAAGGCCGTCAATCCTTCTTTAGATCTAATAGTACCTAACTGCTCACGACGACCAGTCAACACTTTATGAGCATAGGCTTGATGACCTACGTCCCAAACAATCTGATCTTGCGGTGTATCTAACAAATAATGTAGCGCAATGGTCAATTCAACCACGCCCAAATTGGCACCGAAATGCCCGCCACTCTGACCGGCTGAATACAACAGAAACAGTCGTAATTCATCTGCCAAGGTAATAAGGTGATTGGTGGTAAACGCGTTTAGATCAGACGGCGTATCAATACTATCAAGCAGTGGCGTATTTGGACGCACACGCGGAATGACAGCGTAAGTCTGCTGCAAATTTGACAGCTGGGCAGCGGATTCAATGGCTGACGCAGATACGGACTGAGACTGTGGGGAATGAGGTGACTGCTGCATAAACCGTACGATACCTACCAATCTGCTGACAAGACGTGCTTTAGAGTATAAAGATAACTATAGCTAAGCGACGTCAATAATATCTACATCATTATTGATGTAACTGACCATATAATTATTCATGCAATGCCTACGTATCTATACCTACGCGGCGCCTAACAACAAACACGCCGTCATAATAGACAGCGCTTCCATACTAGGGGTTGATATTATGCCTTATTATTTTGCATCAATATCGAATGTTCGTGACGACATAGTAATGTAAGGGTAAAGACTTGTCACTGTATCCGTCAAAATAGTATGGCATAATAGCATTTTTTTTTAATGGTCGCTTTAATCATCGTGCATCGTCTGTGAACTTTGTGTGTTTTTATAATAAAGACAATCAGCACGCATGTTTTACGAACAGATTATACTGCTATCATCCTAACTATCATAATACAGCTAGGATGACATCGCTGCGTTATTACTGCTAATACAGACCTTACTGCCACAATTACCGGCTTATGCAGGACATTAATGTCATATCAATTTATTACTAGTGCCAAACTACCGACTCGTTATGGCGAGTTTGATATTCATATCTTTGAAAACGAAGACGGTCAAGAGCATGTGATGCTGACCGTCGGACTGCCTGTGGTCGACCCAGATACAGCGACGCCATCAGAGCGACCGGCTCCCTTAATTCGTATTCATTCTGAGTGCTTAACTGGCGATGCTTTTAGCTCATTGAAGTGCGACTGTGGTCCGCAGCTTAATTCGGCGATGCAAGCCATACAAGAGGCTGGCTGTGGTGCGATTTTGTATCTTCGCCAAGAAGGTCGCGGCATTGGTCTCACCAATAAGATTCGCGCTTACGCCCTTCAAGATCAAGGTCATGATACGTTAGATGCCAATCTGATGTTGGGCTTGCCTGCGGATGCACGTATTTATGACATGTGTGGGCCGATGCTCGCTCATATCGGTATTGATGCGGTCAGACTCATTACGAATAACCCTAACAAGATTGCTTATCTCACTGAGCATGGCATCAATGTCGTGGAACGCGTGCCATTATTGGTAGGGGTCAATGATATGAATGCTGAATACCTCGCGACCAAGCGTGACCGTATGGGACATCTATTAGATAAAGATTTCAATACTGCAATACACCTGAATAAATAGATATTTTATGAGTATTCCAAATATAGATAATAAGTCAGACCTGTCAGAGTCAGTGGTAACACCGACCAATAATGACATCACACGAGTGCGTGAGTTTTTAGTCGATTTGCAGGCGCGTATCTGCCAAGCACTAGAAGCGCAAGAGCGCGATGGTGGCGGCAATGCAACCTTCGTCCCTGATGACTGGGAGCGCCCAGAAGGTGGCGGTGGTCGCTCGTGCGTACTAGCAGATGGCGAGGTGATTGAAAAAGCAGGCGTGATGTTTAGCCATATTCATGTACACAACCTGCCAGCGTCAGCAACAGCGCGCCATCCCGATATCGCTGGCCGCAAAGCTCAAGCCATGGGCGTGTCACTGGTTGTGCATCCCAAAAACCCGAACGTCCCTACTAGCCATGCCAATGTTCGTTTGTTCGTTGCTGAAGCTGAGGGCGAAGCGCCGATTTGGTGGTTTGGGGGTGGGTTTGATTTGACACCATTTTACCCAGTACTGGCTGACTGCATCCACTGGCATCAAGTCTGCCACGATCTGTGCGCACCGTTTGGTGATACCGTCTATCCTGACTTTAAGCAATGGTGTGATGAGTACTTTCACCTACGTCATCGCAACGAGCAGCGCGGTATCGGCGGCTTATTCTATGATGATGTCAATACTGAGAGTCGTGGTTGGGACTTTGAGACCTGTTTTAACTTTATGAAGGCAGTGGGTAACGGCTATCTTGACGGTATCACACCTATCTTTGAGCAGCGTAAAGACACGCCTTTTACTGAACAGCAGCGTGAATTTCAGCTGTATCGTCGTGGCCGCTATGTTGAGTACAACTTGGTCTACGATCGCGGCACGCTATTTGGACTACAGAGCAATGGTCGTATCGAGTCTATCTTAGTAAGTATGCCACCACTGGCGAGTTGGCATTATCGTTTTGAGCCTACTGAAGGCTCACCGGAGTTTGAGTTGACTGACGTTTACCTAAAGCCACGTGAGTGGTTGACTCTATAGCTTATGTGAATATAATAAAGGTGAGCAATGTCTACTAGATTATTGTCTAGTGGATTTAAATAAAGGTCAGCTGCTATAGCTGACCTTTATCATATGGGGCTTATCACCTTCACAGCGATATAAACTGCCATTTATTTGAACTCAATATGGTTGATTGAAACCACGATGTATCGCATGTCAGTCAACTCAATGATATGGTTTAGATAATCATCATCACTTTGAATATTACGATGATATAACAACTATTTTAACCATAGCTACGCAAATAATGGTTACAATACAGATTAAATTTCTAAAAAATCACTGATAAGCGGACATACTTTCAGGTAATTATGAGTTGATTTTGACCACAGTATCAAAGCCACCGTCTGCAAATACGCATACTATTAGCCAAATTTAAAGGAGTAATCTATATGGCACAGGTTCATTCTAACAAATCATTGAAATCTATCTTCGGTATCACCTTAATGGCAGCAGCCTTGGGTCTAACCGCCTGTAGCACTTCAACTGAGTCTAGCTCTAGCCCTGATATACAAGCCCGTCAAGACAGCATGAAAAACTGGGGCGACGCAATGGGCGTCATGGGTGATATGGCCAAAGCACCAGATACCTTTGATGCTGATGTTGTTAAAGAACAAGCGGCATTCTTAGCAGAAGATTCTAGTATGCCGTGGAGCCATTTCGAAAACCAAGAAGATATGGGTAATGCGACTGAAGCTGTTTGGTCTAATGCTGATGGTTTCCGTGCAGAAGCTGATAACTTCCAAAAAGTTACTGCTGAACTAAGTGCTGCCGCTCAAACAGCTACTAGCATGGATGACATCAAGCCTGCATTCAGTCAAGTTGGTGCGAGCTGTAAGTCATGCCATACAGACTTTAGAGCAAAAGATGAATAAATCTTTATACTGATAGTCAGTAGATCAGCATGAAAAAACCGCCACATCATTTGATATGGCGGTTTTTTTATTGTGGGAACTAGCGTTTATGTATATTAATGATAGCTTGATTACTCTACTGCTGCTTTTTCCACATTGATGTTTTTTTGCTCATTGAGATTATCGACAATCGTCATCACTGATGAGTCACTCAAGTCTATCGTTCTAATTGGGAATGGAATATTTACGCCTGCTGCATCTAGCGCGAGTTTAATCTCTACAAATACTTGATGAATCGAGGTAACTTTATTGGCTTGCGTGCCATCTTCAATAAACCAACGTACCATCAAATCTATCGTTGAATCTCCAAAACCTGTCGCAATCACGCTCGGCTCAGCTTTCTTTGATACGCTATCTGCCCTATCTAACGCTTTTAAAATCTCAGCTTTTGCCGCTTCGATATCATCTTCATAACCAATACCCACTGCCAGTTGTAACCGGCGCTGCTTATAGGCAGTATTGACCGTCAACGCTGAGGTATATAAGTCAGAGTTTGGAATAACGACTTGCCGACCATCGTAGGTTTTTATGGTGGTTGCACGAATTTTAATGTCTTCAACCGTACCTTCATACTCTCCTGAGACAATCTGATCGCCGATACGAAATGGCTCTGAGATGAGTAGCAAAATACCAGACAGCAAATTTTGAAAAATATCTTTGAACGCAAAACCAATAGCGACAGAACCGATACCGAGTGCACCGATTAGCTTGGCAGGGGTGAACTCCGGCACAGCTATCACCATGGCTATCATAAAGCCTACGAAGATAATTAAAGCACCACCTACTCGCTGAAAGACTTTGACCAAGTTCTGATGCCGTCTGCGACTGCCTAATATTTTATAGACGATTTTTTTGAAGAGTATCGACAGAAACCAAAAAATCAGGACAACGATAATCGAAGCGACAAAATACGGAATACGATCGACAAAACCAATAAATATGCCATTCGCAGAATCAATAATACTTTGATACGTTAGTGCAGCGGTCGTTGGCTCTGTACCTGTTATCGTTTCTGCCTCAGAGGTTGGCATCTAGGTGTCACTCCTTTGGTTGGTCATATTGATCATTAGTTTTACTGATAAGTATTCGCAACGAATACTTATCAAATATTTAAAGCTTTCAAACGCTTAAAACTTAGCCCATCAAGTCAGCTTGTACAATCTCAATCCAGTAGCCATCTACATCTTTGATAAAGGCGATATTTTTCATGCTGCCATCTTCTGGACGCTTCTTGAATTCGACGTTATTTTTATCAAACCAAGCCACCGCTTCATCCAGACTCGGCACGCTAAAGCAAATATGACCAAAACCCTGTGGATCTTGATTACCATCATGATAGCTAAAATCAGCTTTGGTTTCGGTACCGTAGTTATGAGTCAACTCTAAGATACCGCGCTGACGAAATGCAAAGATTTCTAAATCATCACCAGCAGGCAGGTTGTCTCGCTCGCTCTCCGTTAGCTTGGCCAAAAAGTATAAATCAAAACCCATGTCAGGGAATTTTTTTACTGCTAGCAACGTCATTCCAAGGACGCCCGTATAGAACGCTAAGGACTTGGCAGGATCTTTTACCCGTAGCATCGTATGGTTAAACGTAAAGCCAGTCGTCTGACCTGAAATAGGCTGAACACCATCGGTATTTACGCTGCTAGTAGGCTGGGCTATAAGTGATTCGTTATTATTATCGGTGGCTGAGCCATTATTTGATATAGACATGATTATCCTAATATTGACAAAATATAGAGTTAAAAAAACAAGCGCGTAAAGGCTTTTTACCCGCTTGACTCTCTTATCATAATAAAAAATCACGAAAGGATTGAGAGGATTTTGTAATAGTGCTTATTTGATGTGGCCGATTTAGATGATTTATTAGCTGTCTAAGAACCGTACCTTGCCTGTCTCTAAATCATACTCTGCACCAACGACTAGCAACTGACCACTATTGGTCAAGTCTTCTAGTGCACGTGAGCCATGCTTCAGTTGGCTAACCGACATACGTACGTTGGCACGGATAGAGCGATCAACTAGCTCGTCGGCATCGACGTCTTGACCATTAGCAGTCGCCAATTCATGCAGGTTATAAACACTTGGACGGATGCGGTCTACGATGGACTGCAAATTGGGCGAGTAGTTTGTTTCAGGGTTAATGAGGGTTTCTACGCAGGCCGTAACCGCACCGCAATGTGAATGTCCAAGCACGACCACCAGCTTGGTACCGAATTTTTCGGCCGCAAATTCAATCGAACCAATCTGTGATGGTGCTACTACATTACCAGCGACTCGAATCACAAACAAATCACCTAAGCCTTGATCAAATACAATCTCAACCGGTACACGTGCGTCCGAACAACCCAAAATAATAGCCAAAGGGTCTTGGTCTTTGACCAACTCCGGACGCCTTTGCATCATCGGATCAGTATTGCTCAAGCTATCAACGTAGCGTGCATTTCCTTCTTTCAAAAGCTCGAGGGCTTCTTGACCTGTTTTTGGGCGCGTATTGTTCGGCATAAGATATCCTTTATCATCAATAATATTAGAGTTATAAGCTGTTTAAATTGGATCTAGAATTAGGCTCACTCAGTCTACTATCTGTAGTAATTTTGCTCACATCTCTAGTATCCAAGTCATGTTTCACTGGCTATATTCAAACACAAATCGACTAAATAACTGACTAGTCACTATTAGGTACTGACAGGCCAGTTATATTGGTCTATCACAGAGTAATTGTATAGGAATACCACCTAAAAAATGATAAAAAACTTTGTATTAATGTCGCTATATGACGTAATTATTGCTAGCTGCCCCAAATCATAGAAATGAACCCCCTTGCCAAATGTCCTAAATAGGTTTGCCAAAAACTAGAACTGAAAAGCTCATAATAAAAACTCCTTCCTATCCTATAGTTTATTCCATCTGAAAGAGAGTCAAGGCGACCGAGTGCAGATGTATATGTAATACTTTAAGCGAGGTTAACGCTATCACTCTTTTATAGTGGATTGACTATACCTTTGTCTCTCAAGTACTGTCTCTCACGTAACTTATGATTAACTTGCACTAATTTATATCAAGGGTTTGTTATAATACGTGGCAACCAGACTAAGTCTATCCCCATAGCTTACACCCACACCAAATGACTTTGACCACAGTATCCTAAATGAATGGCCATACTGCGATGTTAGATGCTTAGGAAAAATATTATGACCATCCCGCTGCCCGATACGCACAAAACCTCTGCATCACCTAATGATGATAAGGTGCTGCTGCAACTGACTGGTCTAAAAAAAACCTACGATCAAACTGAAGTATTAAAAGACATCAACCTCGATATCCAGCATGGTGAGTTTTTGACACTGCTTGGCCCTTCAGGCTGCGGTAAGACAACCTTGCTACGCTTGATTGCAGGCTTTGAGCAGCCAAACGCTGGTGCCATTCATTTAGATGGTGTACAGATGGCAGGGTTGCCTGCGGATAAGCGTCCGGTCAATACAGTGTTTCAACAGTATGCGTTGTTTCCTCATATGACCGTCGCGCAAAACGTAGCTTACGGTCTTAAGCTCAAAAAAATACCGAAAGATGAGATTAAGACACGGGTACGCGAGATGCTCGCGATGGTACAGCTAGAACATTTGGCCAATCGTAAACCGCAAGATTTATCGGGTGGTCAACAGCAGCGTGTTGCCATTGCACGCGCCGTGATTAATCGTCCTAAACTGCTGTTACTCGATGAGCCATTGTCTGCGCTCGATCATAAACTACGTTTGCAAATGCAGTCTGAGCTTAAGCGCCTACAACGTGAGTTAGGCATCACTTTTGTCTTTGTCACCCACGATCAAGAAGAAGCACTCTCGATGTCGGACCGTATCGCAGTGATGAAAGACGGTACCTTTCAGCAAATCGGCACGCCTATCGAGATTTATGAAACGCCTGCTAATTTGTTCACAGCCAAATTCATCGGTGAGACCAATCTATTTAAAGCAGAAGTAAAAGGGGTCTATCCCAATCAGCCAGATCGTGATGGTAAAGTCACCAATGGGCGTATCGAAGTAGAAGTTTGCGAGGCACAAGCTCAAGATGGTCCAACCAGCTTACGTAATTTACGTCGGCCTAATTTTGCCAATGACGTGCAAGTCGGCGACATCGTAAACTTACTCCTGCGCCCAGAAGACTTAAGAGTTTACGATCCACAAGATAACGAGCATGTTGGACTGTTTGGCCGAGTGATCGAAAGTAACTACAAAGGCAGCACGCTCGACTCGATTATTGAGCTAGCAAACGGCCATATTATTAAAGCCTCTGAATTCTTTGACGAAGATGACCCAAGTTTTGATTATAAGCTAAATGAAGCTGTCAAAGTCTCATGGGTAGACGGCTGGGAATGGGTATTGCCAGAAGACTCTACTGAGCCAAATAAAGGTGGAGACCATACAAGCGTACAAAAGGATGTCAGTTAATGACAGGTCACAGCTTAGGCAGCAAAAGTCCTTTTCGTACCGCAACGCTATGGCTCATTTGGGGTTGGTTACTGATATTCGCGCTACTGCCAAATATTTTGGTCATCGCTGTTAGTTTTTTGACCCGCGATAGCAGTGCGTTTATCAGCTTACCCGTCAGCATCGACAGCTATGCACGCATGATTGATCCGCTCTATTTCGGCGTATTTATCCATTCGTTATGGATGGCAGGCATCACGACCATCATCTGCTTATTACTTGGCTACCCTTTTGCATGGCTCATATCTAGAGCCAAACCCCGTTGGCAACCACTGCTGATGATGCTATTAATACTGCCGTTTTGGACCAACTCTCTGGTGCGTACGTATGCACTCAAGTTGCTGTTTGCGAATAATGGTTTGATTAATAAATCACTGCTTGCGATAGGTGTTATCGATACCCCTATCGATATCCTATATACGCAAGGTGCGGTGATAGCTGGTCTGACGTATTTACTATTTCCATTTATGGTATTGCCGTTATATGCCGTGTTTACTGACTTGCGTCAGGACATGCTACTGGCATCACAAGATTTGGGTGCATCCAAGACACAGACTTTTTGGCATATCGTACTACCATTGACGACACCAGGCATTATCTCAGGGGTGCTCTTAGTCTTGCTGCCAGCAATGGGGATGTTTTACGTTGCTGATATCTTAGGTGGTTCACGCAATTTACTGGTGGGAAATATCATCAAAAACCAGTTTTTGGATGCGCGCGATTGGCCATTTGGGGCTGCAGCCAGCGTATTATTGACCCTCGCTATGGCCGTGCTGTTACTGGCCTATCGTGCCAGTAGTCGCCGCATTGGCAAAACTGATTTCAGTGAGGTGGCCTAATGTCTCATTCGCGTACAACGAAAATTGGCAGTATCGCAGCCAAAGGCTATCTCAGCCTAATTTATACCTTGCTATATCTGCCTATTATTGTTTTGGTAGTAATGTCATTTAACAAATCAAAAATTGGCTACAACTGGGGCGGCTTTAGCTTAAAGTGGTACGAGTCACTGTTTAATAACCAAGCGATGCTAGATGCATTTTGGCATTCTATCGTATTAGGGTTGGTTGCTGCGACCGTCTCAACATTGATAGGTACGCTCACTGCTCTAGCGCTACACCGTTATAATTTCCGTGGTAAAGGCTTGCTAAACGGGCTGCTATTCGTACTGATGATGTCGCCTGAAATTGTATTGGCCATCTCATTATTGGCGTTATTCTTATTAATTGGTCTGCAGTTAGGCTTTGTCTCGCTATTATTAGCACACATTACCTTCTGTCTACCGTTTGTGGTCATCACTGTCTTTGCACGATTAAGCAGTCTAGATGAGAAATTGATGGAGGCGGCACGCGACTTGGGTGCAAATGAGTCAACGATGGTACGTACCGTGCTCATTCCTGTTATCTTACCAGCGGTGATGGCAGGTTGGTTACTCGCCTTTACGTTGTCATTGGATGATGTGGTGGTTTCAACCTTTGTCACAGGTCCAAGCTATGAGATTTTACCGTTACGTATTTACTCTATGGTACGGGTAGGACTCAAACCAGAAGTCAACGCTATCGGTACATTGCTACTGGCTGCTTCTTTAATATTGGTTATCATCTCGCAGCTGCTATTACGTCGGCGCTAGTTTACCGCTGCCAATCTGACATCGCTAGTTTGGCACTGCTTATTATTGGCACTGTTTATTAATAGCAAGCTTTGAATGAAAGTCAGCGCTATATCTATTATAATGAATTTTTCTCACCTTCGCGGTTAGGTTACCTTATGCTAGAGCTCCGTCACCTCAATACTCTAACCGCGCTACGGGCGCATGGTTCACTCGCTGCTGCTGCCGATGAGCTGCATGTTACGGCTTCAGCGGTATCACATCAGTTGAAAGAGCTAGAGAATTACTACGATATCAGCTTGGTCAATCGTCGTACGCGCCCGCTCACTTTTACTCCCGCTGGCAAGACAGTACTGGCGTTGGCAGATAGTATAATGCCACAAGTCACCCGCACTAAATCCAACCTTAAGCGTCTAGCGCATGGTCAAGCGGGCAGATTACGCCTAGCATCAGAGTGTCACAGTTGTTTTGATTGGCTGATGCCGATACTCAATCATTATCGCCGTGAGTGGTCAGATGTCGAGCTAGACTTTGCCACAGGGTTTGAGCCTGAGCCGCATCATCTGCTCATGGAAGGTGATATTGATTTATTGATTACGACCAGTGATTTACCCATAGACGGTATAAGCTATCAGCCGCTGTTTGAGTATGAGAGTCGCTTGGTACTGTCACCCACGCATGATTTGGCAGCGCAAGAATTTATTGAGCCCAATGATCTGACTGAAGAAACCTTAATTGCTTATCCAGTAGAGGCCAAGCGTCTCGATATTATCGCCAACTTTATGACGCCTGCACAGGTGAGCTTTGAGAATGTGCGTACTACAGAGCTGACAGCGATGCTTATTCAGCTGGTCGCTAGTGAGCGCGGAGTTGCTGCATTGCCTGATTGGGTTGTGGCGGAATATGAGAAAAAAGGCTGGGTCGTCTCGCGGAAGTTGGGTGCAGGTGTGCATTGTCAGCTGTATGCAGCGACGCGCACATCAAGTCAAGACACAGCATATATGCAAGGGTTTGCGAATTTATTGGAAGGGATAGTGAAGCCGTTGTAGGTTCATTACTGATTACTTTCTTATAGTTATAAAATATTAGTCACTTTTTCATATCGTAACGAATGTTATGGTAAATGAGTTTAATATGGCTCAAAGCCATTACTCGAAAACTATTCTATTGTGTGATCAGCATCGTTGATCTTATTAAATTCGGTTTTAGTAACAATCTGTCTATGAGCTTTAAAAAACTCTATGACTCGCTCATTATTATCGACAAAACCTTGAATAATCTCGGGGTGATCTAGCACTCGACCATTAACCGCTATGATATTTTGGAAATCTTGTGCAAACTGCGTATTGTAGCCGCTTAGATTAAATCTTTGGTTGTAGTCATCATTCATGATTCTAATTTTATACTGTAGTTTGAAATCATCATCTAATAGGGTTGATAACCGGTAATAGTTATGAAAATTACCTAACCCTCCTTCTCCGTAAGTTGTAAACATTAGCTTCAGTGGACTAGTCTGGTTTGGCATACCATCTATTACTAACATTTCTTGAGTAGAGTCGGCATAAAATCGCTCAATGTTTAACGTTTTTTCTATTAGCGACTCTGGGGGGAAAGTATTATAAAAATAGTCTTTACCCCTAACTACTTTTTCAACGATTTCACCATCAGTTTTATTTGAATCAATCAATCTGTAAAGTGGTCTCAAGTCTGTATAAAAAACCATACCTAGTTTTTCTGAAGGGCAGTGATAACTATTCGAGGGGTTACCTGAGAATGTTTTCGCTTGAAATTTTAGTCTCAAATGTTTTGTCGAAAACTCATTAAAGTCACCAGCATCATTATTATTATTACAACGTGGAAAAGTGGCGACAAATACCTTATCTGATATTTCTGCTGGTATATAAGCGGTAACTAGCTCATTTGGGTTTTTTGGCTCTGTACATCCGGTTACTAAGATTCCTATAGCACTTAGAATGAAAGTACCTATGAATTTCAATGTCGTCATAATCATCTTATTTCGTACAGTTAAGTCTCGTTAAATCCTGATTTGAGTATACCCCAAGGGAACCAGTTATTTTGCCCTTTAAACCTATTAATAAACCACTTAAACTAGACTGCTATCATGGAACCACCTATAACAGACCATTGAACGATTAATATTTATCAACGGCTACAAAACCAACTTAAAGAAATAAAATCCCAACGCAGTTGCTAATAATGTCAATCCAACGTGCAAACCTATTAACGCAAGACCTGTCAATAACCTGCCTTCACTGATAAAAGTAAACACTTCCGCGCTAAAGGTACTAAAGGTCGTCAATCCGCCTAAAAATCCAGTGATGACGAATAGTCTCACGTTGTCAGATAAGCCAGTACCCATCCTTCCGAACCATACTAAAGCTAGCCCTATTAATAGTCCACCCAAGACATTCGCGCCCAATGTACCAAGCGGTATCCAATGGTGCAATGGATTAAAGCGCGCCAGCCACCCTCGCAAACACGCTCCAAATGCGGCGCCTAGACCAATCGCAATCCACTGCATAGCGGTATCCTTACTTCAGATAGATTTCATGAGCATGAACATGGGCACAAACATGGGCATGAGCCCCAATCAATAGCACCTTTATACCGGAGGCAATTCGGTCATCGGCCAACGTGGCACACAGCTAACGGCCAAATCATCTGACTGCCCTGCTTGCAAGCGCTCATAGCCAGCATAAGCAATCATTGCCCCGTTATCGGTACACAATGCAGGCGGTGCATAGTGCACCGTTGCATCTATTTTGGCCAGCTCCGCTTCTAACGTTTCACGCAAATGAGTGTTGGCACTGACGCCGCCAGCAATGACTAAGCGGCTCATATCTACTTGCTTAAGTGCTTTGACGCATTTTCTTACCAGTGTATCGACCACTGCATGTTGAAAGCTAGCTGCAATATCAGCGCGTACTTGTGGATTACTCTCGGCGCTATTTCCCGAACCCCCTGAGTGTGGGGTATCCTTGATAAGGTTATGCACAGCTGTTTTCATACCGCTAAAGGAGAAATCCAAACCACGGTGTAACATCGGTCTTGGCAAGCTATACGCGTTTTGATTGCCTGTTTCAGCCAGTTTGGCTATATTGGGACCACCAGGATATGGCAAGCCTAGCATCTTAGCTGCTTTATCAAAGCACTCACCCGCAGCATCGTCTATCGACTCACCCAATATCTCATACTGCCCAACCCCACGGGCAGCAATAAGCAAAGTATGTCCACCAGAGACGAGCAATGACACAAACGGAAACGCAGGAGGGTTTGCGCCCATTAATGGTGCCAACAAATGGCCTTCCATATGGTGGATGCCAATCGCAGGGATATCCAAACCATAAGCCAAACTGCGCCCAAATAACGCACCCGTCATCAATGCACCAATGAGTCCCGGCCCTTTAGTATAGGCAATCGCATCGATCTCGCTTTTTTTCATATCACACTGATCTAACAGCTCATTAAGCAAAGGCACGAGCTTTCGAATATGGTCGCGACTAGCAAGCTCAGGCACAACGCCACCATAGAGAGCATGCAGCTCTATTTGTGAATACAGCACTTGACCAACCAAACCTTGATTGTCATTCGAAATCTGCTCACTATCAAAAACCGCTAGACCAGTCTCATCACAAGAGGTCTCTAAACCCAACACTTTCATATGCTTGCCTTTATACTTTTGTCTGCGTGTCATTTTTTACAGCGTTTTTCGCCTTAGCTTATGTGCGAAAAAACGTGCACAAAAAAACCGCCATTGTCAGTCACAATGACGGTCAGTTTAGCAAATTTCAATGGTCAATATCAGCTAACCGCTGCAATCATGTAATCTACAGCCGCATACACCTGAGCTTCACTTACTTTATCAGTGACTTGCGCTGGCATTTTATTAAAGCCTTTAGCAGAGTGCATGTGTAGCGTATCTTTGCCTTTGGTAAGGCGCGCTGCCCATGCGGCTTTATCACCATATTTTGGTGCATCGAGCAAACCTGCAGCATGACAAACCTGACAGTTTGATTCATATAGTTTAGCGCCTGCATCCGCGGCCAATACTTCAGGCTCAGCAGCAACTTCTGCTACTGGCTCTTCCGTAGTAACAGGCGCCTCAACAGGTTCTAATTCAACCTCTGGTTCAGGCGTAGCAATTTCAGACTCAGTCACTTCAGATTCAACAACTGGTGTGTCAGCGATCGCTACAGTGGTATCAGCAGGTTCATTGGCAGTAGATACCTCTTCTGTACTCGTATCATCACCACTACAGGCACTCAGTGCTAACAATGCGCTAATACCGATAACAGAGATCGTAAGCTTGTTTATGCGCTGTCGTTTATTCATCATGATCACACCTCTATATTATGTTTTATATTGGTGGCTGCTTATAAAGCTTATTTACCACTCTTGGCAGCCCAAATGACCATTAAATCCATGCTTATTCAGCAGCAGCTTCAGGTTCGGCACTGTCAGTAGCAGCTGCGTCAGCATCGGCGCTATCCGCTGCAGTCGCTGTTTCTGCCATAGCAGTATCAGCCGTTCCTTCTTCAGCAGTGGCTGTACCATCAGCTTCCGTGGCAGCTGCATCAGCCGCAGGCATCGGTGCTGTTTCTGGAAACTTCATGTCTTCAGCTTCCGGTGCATTTTCAATCGCAAGTGCAGCCGCTTCTTCAACGCGATCTACTGCCATTACTTCTTCATGCTCTTCGCCGCCGCTACAAGCGCTAACACCAAAGCTAAAAGCGACGATAAATGCGCTACTTAACGCTGTATTTAATACTGTCTTTTTCATTCAAACATCCTCAATAAAATACACACAAAACGGTTCATAAGCTTACTATAATATGGGAATTATCATAGCATAAACTCCACCTAAACCGTTATAGACAGTAGGGTTTTTTATTTATAATGATGCTCTCTAGCACACTTATATAGTCACTCTTATTTAACTAAAACCATTAATGCTGTCTCATAAACTAACTCTATATCTACAAAAAACTGTGCAACTTAATGATAAATATGGATTAATACAACAAATTCATTGACTTACTTGCTATTTTTTATTAAAATACCTGCCCTTGTGCTCATGTACAAGATTATCCTAGTTTGAGCTGATGTCTGTAATCTTGAGATATTACGACTAAATACTAATACACAGCCAAACTAATGCC
Organism: Psychrobacter sp. TB55-MNA-CIBAN-0194; assembly: GCF_040309505.1. Lineage (NCBI taxonomy): Bacteria > Pseudomonadati > Pseudomonadota > Gammaproteobacteria > Moraxellales > Moraxellaceae > Psychrobacter > Psychrobacter sp. TB55-MNA-CIBAN-0194. The sequence goes on from NZ_JBEOOW010000004.1 coordinate 269,416, forward strand.
TTTATATCTCATCCTAATCGAGGAGTCTTCATGCCTGCAGTTAAGGTTAAAGAAAACGAACCAGTAGATATCGCTATCCGTCGTTTCAAACGTTCATGTGAAAAAGCTGGTGTATTGTCAGACGTACGTAAGCGTGAGTTTTATGAAAAACCAACGCAAGTACGCAAGCGTAAAAAAGCTGCTGCCGTAAAGCGTTATAAAAAGAAGTTACAACGCGAAACTATTCGTACCACTCGTATGTACTAATCCATAATACGATTAGTTAAGTACAAGTGCTACATTAACGCCACTGTTATCCATTGATATCAGTGGCGTTTTTTATGCTACAATTTTTATTACTATTGCTCAAAATCTGAATAAATAACTCTTAACGAATAAGGATAATAACAATGAGTCAACTTAAACAGACTTTATTAGACAGCATCAAAGTGTCTATGAAAGCGCGTGAGCTTGAGCGCGTTAAAGTATTGCGTAACGTACAAGCAGTCATCAAGCAGATTGAGATTGACCGCCGGATAGAGCTAGATGACGCACAAGTATTAGAGGTATTACAAAAGCAATTGAAACAGCGTCAAGAATCACTCACTATTTTTACAGAAAACAACCGTGATGACTTAGCAACCAAAGAGCAGTTTGAGATTGATATCATCAATGGGTTTATGCCCAAACAAATGAACGATGATGAAGTGGCTGCTTTAGTCAACGCTGAAATCGCTGAGCAAGGTGCAACATCTATGCGTGATATGGGTAGCGTAATGGGTGTACTAAAGAACAAAACTGCAGGCCGTGCAGATCCAGCCCTCATCTCTAAGATGGTAAAAGACGCTCTACAAGGCTAGCACCTACTATTGATTAGAAAGTTCTGTCTGTAAAAACAACCGCCTAAGGCTTAAAGTCTTTGGCGGTTTTTACTGCTTTGAGTTCTGCATTAATATTGGCTAAAAGCGGCCGAGCACTATTGGCTTGGGGTGTATTCTGCAATTGTTCCGTCAGTTGCTTGGCTTGTGTCAGCGATATGAGTGCACTTTCGTAGCGATTGCTCCATAGCTGATCTTGGCTGCGGTAACGTAATGCATTGATAGTGGCAATATTGGCCAGCTGCGGTGAAGTCGTGGTTTTTGCCAGCTTTTCATTAGCCAGTTGTAGACTCTGCCAAGCATAACGATCGCTTGGCTGCTGCTCGGTTAGTGGTTTGAGCAATGCTTGTGCTTGTGTCGGCTGGTTGCTATTGGTGAGTGCTTCCGCTAAGTAGAGTCGTAGATCACGACGCTCAGGATAGATGCGCTGCTGGCTTTCTAAAATTTGTGCCGCTTCTGACCACTTACCTTGTTCCGTTAGCATATAGCTGTGAGTAATCGACAATAAAGGCTCTAGTGTTTGACGCTGTGTCGCTGATAATGCATCGATTTCAGCCAGTAGCTTGTTAGCATTTGTAAAACGTTGCTGTTCACTGTACCAGTGCATCAAAGCCAATTTAGCACCGACGCTATTCTTTGCAGCAGTCGTCAATACGGTCTCAGAAGCATGCTTACCAGTAATCTGTACACGCCAATAGAGCAAATCAAACAATGCCTGATGACGTTGCTGCTGGTTTAATGATAATGAAGGATAGCTCTGCGCGCGACTTTGTGAATCACTCAAACGCTCATTACTCAGTGGATGGGACATAATAAAACTTGGCAAAAACTGGTTTTCAACTTTATTGAGCTGACTTCGTTGATTCATCGTGGCAAAAAACCGTGGCATGGCTCTTGGGTCATAACCCGCTTGGGTCATGATTTGCATCCCTATTCGATCAGCCTCGCGCTCATTACTGCGACTAAATGCCATGCTACTGTTCATCGTAGCGGTTTGACTACCCATCAAAACGGCTGTCGCCGCATCACCATCGATTGCTGATGCAGCAATTGCTGCTAGCATGCCACCTACTTGCATGAGCAATGCTTTTTTTCGATCATCCACACCACTTTCATAATGATGCTGGCTAATGTGTGCCACTTCATGCGCTACCACACTGGCAAGCTCGTCCATACTACTGGCGGCCAATATAGTGCCTGTATTTAGACCGATGACACCACCTGGTGCTGCAAAAGCATTGATACTCGGATTATCAATAATCACCAAGCCCATTAATGCTTGCTGCCGTGCTTGAGCATTCAAACGCCACGTCATGTCTTTGAGCGTTTCTTGAATCCAAGGATCATGCTCCATCTGAACGCCACCATTGATGTTTCGTAGTGACCATTCGCCTAGCAGCTTATTTTGATACTGCTCAGCGAAGCTCAAGCCCTGACCTCTCAAGTTAGGCAAGTCTAAATCTTCGGAGTCCGTGGATTGCCATGAGTTATAATTGTATTGTGACGTTTGGGTGCTGCTATTATTACTACTGTTCCACTCACTACTATTGGCAGCCGTTGTGGTCATCAATAATGCTGTTGAAACCCCTAATATAAACATGCTCGATATCGCTATAGACAGAGCACCCTTTTTTCGCTCGCACAACAGCGATACCCACCCAAACGAAGGTGTGGCGACCACATATTTATTTGAGTGATTCATGGCTGCGCTATCAAAAATCGACTGTCTATTGGCGTGATACAAATGCTTATCCTATGCAGGTGAGTAATGATGACAACATTCTCTCGACTATACGAGCTTGTGCATATAAGGTCAATTCTAGTATAGGTTCGACTACCAATAACTAAGCGGCGTGTCACTATTGCGCAACATGACTGTGTAATTCTAATGAACCGAATGTTGAGTTGATTATATTCAACTCAATTGCACCCTAGCTATTTGCTATAATGGCAGTCACAACAATAGGTCTACGTCGCTATTAAGCACAAAGTATTCAACAAAAAAGTCTTAAAATTAACGATGCTTGAAAGCGAACTATTGATAATACAAATAGTAGTACAAACCAAAGTATTGGTATCTATAAGGGTTATTTTATGTCTGTTGATAGCCAGTCCACCATCATCCAAGCGCCTGACCTCATAACCTTATCAGAAAAACTCTCTGGTGCTGAGCAACAAAATATCAATAACTTATTGGCATTACTGTCGGTGAATGATGTTGATTCAAATAACGAATTAGATGCAAAGCAATCCTCTATCAATATTGTACGTTTCGTCGATGGACGTGGGCTTGCTTGTCCAATGCCGCTTCTGAAAACCAAAGTGGCATTACGTGATGTCGCAACTGGTGAATCATTGTATGTGGTCGCCACTGATGCCAATTCACAAGCAGATATCGCTGCTTTCTGTCGACAAAGTAAGCAAACAGACACGACCAATCGACTGCTACTGACCATCAATAGCGTTACCAGTCAACAGGCAACTGATAGCACACCATCACAGCGTTTCGATACAATATATCACTTCATCATTACCAAAACTGATAGCAACTAAGCGTCGCTATCCTTTACAATTACAACTATAAATATTTTTATCTTACTATTTGCGTCACTATTTAATCAAGGTCAAGAATATGGCTAACACTGCTAATGATGCTGCAAAAACGAGTAAAAAAGACGATGCAGCACCTGTAAAAAACGAAGCACGTGATGCAGCATTGAAAGCTGCGGCACAGCGACCACCTTATGATGCGGATGCGCTAGGTGATACCAGTACTCGTGATTTGGTACCAGCAATGCCAACGCATCTATCAGCGCCTGGGGTCAATCTGGGTGCGTATATCAATACCGTCCATCAAATTCCAATCTTGACGCCAGTACAAGAGCAAGAGTTGGCGCATCGCTATTATGACGAAGGCGATGTTGAGGCGGCACGTCTGCTCGTGATGTCACATCTGCGTTTTGTGATTCACATTGCACGCAGCTATTCAGGCTACGGTCTGCCACAAGCCGATTTAATTCAAGAAGGTAATTTGGGACTAATGAAAGCAGTAAAACGCTTTGATCCCAACAAAGGCGTACGCTTGGTATCCTTTGCAGTGCATTGGATTAAAGCGGAAATTCACGAGTTTGTCATTCGCAACTGGCGTATCGTGAAGGTAGCGACTACTAAAGCACACCGTAAACTATTCTTTAATTTACGTAGTCTCAAAAAGACCAACAATCAGCTAACGCTAGAAGAAGCAGATGCGATTGCAAATGACCTAAATGTCACGCGCAAGCAAGTGTTAGAGATGGAGTCACGACTTACGTCCTATGATGCCTCGTTTGAAGCGCAATCGAGTGATGACGACGATGGGCGCTATGCACCGCAATTGTTCTTAGAAGATGGTATTGATCCTGCTGAGCAGTTAGAAGAAGCAGATTGGGAAGAAAACAATTCTTCAGCATTAATAGCGGCAATGGGAACCTTAGACGATCGCTCACGTGATATCGTTGAGCAACGCTGGCTCTCTGAGCAAAAATCAACCTTGCATGAGTTAGCAGCCGTCTACTCTATTTCGGCAGAACGTGTACGCCAGATCGAAAAAAATGCCATGGACAAAATCCGTGATGCAATGACTATCGATAGTGTGATTTTGCCAGATGATATTCAATAGCTGTTATTTTATAGTAGCGACTGCTTTTAAATAATATGAGTGTGCCATGTTAAATTGGATAGGTATTGCGGCGATTAATATGGCTATCGCCGTTGCGCTAGGCGCATTCGGTGCGCATGGTTTGAAAAACATAGCCAGTCCTCAGCAACTCGAATGGTGGCATACGGCAACACTGTACTTGCTAGTACATGCGCTCGGCTTACTACTAGTAGGACTATTGATACGCCTCAGATATATTACTCAAACGACCGCTTGGCTTTTACAGATTGGCATTATAATATTTGCCGGTAGTCTGTATTCGATGACACTTGGCGCACCACTTTGGTTTGGAGCGATTACACCCATCGGAGGTATGCTAATGATTGCAGGTTGGCTATGGTTGGCAGTATCGACATTTAAATCAAAAGACTCGATCAGCTAATCAAAGCGCAGTTAACCAATCTAGAGTATGTCATCTACTCAAGCATTAATATTTTTGAGTACAAGGAAATCTAAATTATTAAGGAGCGCAATTATGAGCAACATCAGTGTCAATGGCAAACATCTACAGACCACTCATCAGACGGTACAATTGGTTATTAATGAGCTTGGGCTTAGCCAAGGCCGTTATGCCGTAGAAGTCGAAGGTGAGCTTATCCCAAAGAGCGAGCTGAGTCAGCTACGTATCGTTGAAGGCATGAACATCGAAGTAGTACAAGCCGTTGGTGGCGGCTAATCACTGCACTTTACTTATCGTAGATTACATAGACTGAGTGTAATATGCTTAATTTGTTGAATAGAATACTGGTTTCATTTGGCTTATAACCAAACTTTCAAAAAGATTATCAGTAGTTTTGATTAATGAATAGACTTACTGATACTCTCCTTTCTTGATACTAGTACTAGAAAAGGCCTCAACGTATGATACGTTTGAGGCCTTTTTCCTTTTTGTGTATTATGATTTCAGTTCAGTAGAATCAAATATAAATCATATGGCTAGCTATACTATTTATTATTATTTGGTCAGCCAGTACTCATTAAATACGATATCTACCAAACCTCATCAAATTAAACGGCTGGTGCTACATCATCGACTGTAAAGTCTTCGTAACGTTCATCACGTCCAGCACCCTGAGTCTTTTTACGCTCTTGACGGGTTTTGTATTTACGCACTTGTCTATCAAGTTTGTCTGCCATTTCGTTGATGGCTTTATACATATCATCTTCACACGCTTGAACAAACATTTCTTGACCTGAGACTCGCATAATCGCTTCAGCTTTATGGCTTTTTTTACCGCCATCACTAGCACCGCTGTTGTCTAACGATAATATCACTTTAATACTTTGTATCTGATCGAAGTGACGCTCTACTTTCTCAAGCTTTTCACGAACTGCCTTGTCCATAGCTTCAGTAACGCTGATATGGTGACCACTGATAGAAACATTCATATTATTGTCCTTTTGTTTGTACTTACAGTCAACAGATGAATTAGCATTCCTGCTTTTATCACCCTGCTTTACCAACAATCGCTCTACTATCTTTTATAGCCAGTACATCCAGTAAAATGCCGATATATCCTTTCATTATCTCCTGATTGCTACTATAAAAATGCTAAATCGATACTTAGATTTCGTTGTTGGTATGACTCTAATTTGTCATGAAATTAGGATAGTAGCAAGCCATTTAATTGTAATTAAGTGTAACAATAACTGTTGTTTCTATCATGTTTCTATATAATCAAAAAATTTTATTTTTTATATTTTTCTGACATATATTGGTCAATATATGAGCGTGCTTATAACTTATTGAATTACATCGTTTAATATTTTTGTTTGCGCTGAGTAGACGATCCAATATTCATTGCTTCGCGGTATTTGGCTACAGTCCTTCTGGCAATATCGATGCCTTCAATTAACAAACTGTCTTTGATACGACTGTCTGATAATGGCTTTTTTGGATTCTCATCGGCGATGAGTTGCTTAATCATGGCACTGATAGCGGTCGATGAAACATCACCATCTGTACTGCTAACATGTGATGAAAAGAAATGCTTTAGCGAAAACAGTCCTTGTGGTGTCAGGATAGTTTTGCTGGTGGTCAGACGTGACACAGTGGATTCATGCAAATCAACTTCTTCTGCAATGACCTTTAAGATAAGTGGTTGCATGGCAGTCGCACCATGTTGTAGGAACTCTTGCTGATAACGTACGATACTGGTGGCGACCTTTAGTAGGTTTTGATTGCGCTCTTCGATACTGCGAATAAACAAGCGAGCATCTGTAAGGTTTTCACGCAGATACTGATTGTCAGGGCTATCATCACCCCGTTTGACTAAGTTGGCGTACTCTTGATTGACTCTTAGCTTCGGCAGGGTGTCAGGATTGAGCCGTACCTGCCAGCCATCCTCTTGCGCATCTGTCCCTGCAGTGGTATTACTACTATGGCGACGGACAGGCGTGACCAGCACATCAGGAATATCGTAACTGTCTGGCTCCCGTGCGTAATCCGGTTGACTACTATGAAATAATAATCCTGGTGAAGGATTTAAGCTGCGTAATAGATTTAATGCAGGTGTGATCTTCTCAGCTGCAAGTCCAGTCTGCTCGGTCAGTGCTTTAATATTATTACTGACTAAGTATTCACTAGCAGATAGAAGTGCTTGCGCTTCTTTTAGAGACTCCGTATTACTATCAAGTTTGGACAGCTGAATCGCTAGGCATTCACTGAGATTCCGCGCCCCAACACCGAGTGGATCGCAAGATTGAATAATATGTAATACGGCCATTACTTCATCTTGCTCAACAGACTCATTCCATTGATAGAAGCTCGCCATGGTCTCAAAGCTCTGCAACAACTCATCGATATCAAGCCGAACAAAACCCATATCATCCATAGAGTCCATCAGGTAGGTGGCGATCAACATATCTGCTTCTGATAGATGTTTAAAGTTCAGCTGCCAACGTACATGATCTTGGATAGTGGCAGAGGTGCCGCCTTGATAGCTATCAAAGTCATCGTCACCTTTGCTCCCTGAACTGCTAGCCGCCGATGCATAGTTGCTGCTATCCGCACTATTATCAAAGCTACTATAGTCGTCACTATCCATCGCATGATTGTCTATGGCACCATCATCGATATTGGCTTGCTGCAATTTATCAAAGCTATCACTAAGTTCGTTATCATAGTCAGAGGTAGTCGTGTTGCTGTCGGATTTGGCAGTAAATGACTCAGTGCCAGTACTTTGATTCCAGCTATCCAATGTGAGTGAGTCGCTCAGCTCGTCTATAATATCGTCGCCGCCATGCTCGTATTCATCGTCATCATCTTCGATACGTTCAAGCAGTGGATTACTATCCAGCTTGATCTGAACCTCTTGCGCGAGCTCAAGACTAGAGAGCTGCAGCAATTTAATGGCTTGCTGCATCTGCGGGGTCAGTTTCTGTGAGGTGCTTAGCGTGGTCGCCAATCCGAACGACATACTCATGGGCGGCTTATTACACTCCGGTAGTGATAATATTCTACAAATATTTTTGGTCAAACCAGTGGTTTAACGTTATTAGGACATGACGATAGCATTTTTTGGCGCAATTTTGCTATGATAATTTACACTCTAGCCAGATACAATTGTTACGCTTTTCTCATTAAAGCCTATAAATATTAGCATTTCAGCATTAACTGCTAAATAATTAATATCAAAAATCGGTTTATCATCATATAAAATTTATAAGAAAAATCATGAAATACACGACTGCAAAATAACCAAATCGAATTAACCTAAAAATAACTGAGACCGCAACCATGAATAGTACACAGAACAATCAATTGACCACTGCTGCCATCCAAATGAATAGCCAACAGAATATTGAAAAAAACTTAGCCGATATAAAAGCGGCGATTATTGATGCAAGGGCGCAAGGAGCTCAGCTTGTCGTATTACCAGAGAACTGCTGTAGCATGGGCGAGCAGTTTGCTACTGCAGAGCGCTTTGACGATCTATCGATGACGATAGCAGACTATGCCAGCACTTATGGTGTCTACGTACTAGCAGGCTCGCTACCCTGCCCTTATCGACCTGACGGCATTGTGGTCCCTGATGGTAGACTACGCCAAGTCAGTCAGTTGTTTGCACCTGATGGCTCGCGAGTGGCACGTTATGACAAGATTCATCTGTTCACAGCCACTGTGGCGGATAAACACGGTAGCTATAATGAAGCAGCCACTTTTGAGCCAGGAACACAAACTGTAGTTGCACCACTCGAAGCAAATAATACGGTCTATCAATTAGGCATGATGGTTTGCTTTGATTTGCGCTTCCCTGCATTGGCACAGCGTCTACGTCAAGCAGGTGCCGACATATTAAGTGCCCCGTCAGCATTTACCTATCTAACAGGGCAAGCCCATTGGTCGCTGTTGCTACAGGCACGTGCGTTGGACAGCCAGTGTATGGTCATTGGTGCAGCACAAGGTGGCGATCATACTTACAAGAATGGTGATATACGTCAGACGTGGGGACACACGGCGATTACCGCTTATGATGGTACAGTTATCAACCATTACGATGATAGTGGATTGAATGAAGCTACTAATCAGGAAGACAGCAAGCACTACGCCATGGTATTGGCATCATTAGATCAGCACGCCCAACAGCAAGGACGCCAAAAAATGCCTATCTTTGACTGTCATCGTTTAGCGTAAGTTATGATTAAGGTGTGTTGAATATTCGACACACCTTATTTTTGATTTGAGTCATCGTCGCGTTGAGCATGAGTTGCTCTCGGGTGGGCGCGATCATAGACTTGAGTCAATTTGGCAAAATCGACATGGGTATAGATTTGCGTGGTACTGATATCACTATGACCCAACATTTCTTGTACGGCGCGCAAGTCACCACTACCTGACAGCATGTGTGATGCAAAGCAATGGCGCAATAAATGGGGATACATATTTTGCGAGATGCCAGCACGAGTAGCAGCAACTTTTAGACGTTGCTGCACTGCCCGTGTTGATAAGCGCGTACCTAATTTCTCACTGATAAACAATGCCGTGTCCATTTGCTCTACCCACAAATTACGATGCGGTAGATAGCGCGTAATTGCCTCTGCTGCTTTTATCCCTAAGGGTACTAAGCGTGTCTTATTGCCTTTACCTGTTACACGTACACGTAGGTCTGATAGATCTACATCCGCCATATCTAGTGCTACCAATTCACCCACACGCAAGCCGCTACTGTAGAGCAACTCAAACATGGCCTTATCCCGTAACCATAAGCGCGCTTGCTCAGGCGTATCAGGAATCTCTTGGTCAAGCAATTGAGTAAGCAAATCTACGTCTGCGATAGACGGTAAGGGTCTAGGGCTACGCTTAAGCTGGTAGCCAGTGGTAGGATTGATACGTGCTAGCCCTTCTTCAATCAACCATCCATAAAAATGACGAATCGCTGACAGCTCTTGCTGGACGCTGGCAAGTGCAAGCTTGTCTTCATCGATACGCTGACCGATATGCTGAGCTAATTGGCGCTTGTCACAGCGCGTCCATGTCAGCCGTTTACCACGTAAAAATAGTGCCAGTTGGTTCAAACCAGCAAAATAAGCCGTTAGGGTATGCGGCGAGTGATTACGTACCGATAAAGTATTTAACCAACGATGCACTGGTGCTAACAGCTCACGTAACGCTGTGTCCGACTCTATAGTGGCTGCCAGTGTGTCTGACAGCCAAACTGCTGATTGTACTTCTGAACCCAATGCTGGCTCTATCTGACATTTTTTATTGGACATAGCCCTGTTAGAGATGACCATAGCATTTACCCATTCGCCATCCGAGTTTAGCCCTCAGAATTAGGCTTGATACCCGCTTGCGCCATTAGTCCATCTGGGCTAAACACGCCTTCATAAACAAAGGCCGTTGGACCCGTCATCATGACTGAATAACCCGGCTGCCATTTGATAATCATACTGCCGCCATACAGCTGCGCGCGCACTTCTTCGCCTTCATCCAACCAGCCTTCACGTATGCCAACCGCCACTGCAGCACATGCACCCGTACCACAGGCTTGAGTCTCACCAACACCGCGCTCGAATACCCGTAGACGAATATGACGTTGATTCATCACCTGCATAAAGCCGACATTGACGCGATCTGGAAACGCAGGATGCGATTCAATGGCTTTACCCAAGGTCTCAACCTCAGCATCGAGCACATTATCGACTTTGATGACTGCATGTGGATTGCCCATATTGGCAACATAGAGCTGTACAGGTGTTCCATTAACATCCAAATGGTAGGCGTTTTGGATTTTAGTAGTGGCTCTTGGGCTAAATGGAATCTCGTCTGGCTCAAACTTGGGTTTGCCCATATCGACTTCTACCCAACCATAACGGTCTGTGGTCAGCGTGATAATTCCACTTGCCGTCTCAACACGTAGGCGCTGTTTAAATGACAGTTTGCGTGCCTGTACAAAACGAGCGAAACAGCGTGCACCGTTACCACACTGCTCGACCTCTGTGCCATCGGTATTAAAAATACGATAGCTAAAGTCGACATCCGGACGCATCGGTGGCTCGACTACGAGCAATTGGTCAAAACCAATACCCAAATGACGATCACCCAATAACTGTACCAAATCCTTGGTTAATTCTAAGCGCTGAGTCACCAAATCGATGACCATAAAATCATTGCCCAGACCATGCATCTTAGTAAATTCTATTAGCATACCCTTGATATCCTATCCTATTTTTATGTATGGCTTATCTTAGCACGCTGTCAGATACAATCATAATAATACCAATCCCAAAAAATACGATTAGCGGTGTCAAATTTGTTTAGTCTACAGTGAGTAATACTTGTACTGAGTAGTACTTGCACTCGTTTTCCTTGCTACTCTAATTTTTGTGAATGGGGTTGCTTTCAACTAAAGTCACGCCTTCAATTAAAGGCATGCCTTCAATTAAGAGACAGCTTTAATTAAAAAACAACTTCCTCAAAATCCAGTCATAAAAAAACCCATTGTCATTATCACAATGGGTTCTCTTCAATCATCAAATCCTGCGACCGTTTTGGCTCGTCTTTAATAGCCTTACTGCGCCTGCCACAATGTTTCATTTTCATATAATGATTCAATCGTTTCACGCGGACGAATCAACTGATGATGGTTATCAGACACCATGACTTCGCTAGCACGTGGACGCGAATTATAGTTGCTACTCATGGTAAAGCCATAAGCACCGGCACCAGTGATGGCCAATGTATCTCCTGCTTCCAATGCTAATAAGCGACCTTTTGCCAAGAAGTCTCCGGTCTCACAAATCGCACCAACGATATCCCATGGTTGCGTACCATCCGTGTCGATACCTTTGCTCGGTAACACACTTGGAATCACGGCCATTTCTGCTTGATACAGTGCAGGGCGAATCAAGTCGTTCATTGCCGCATCGACAATAGCGAAGTTCTTATGCTCAGTAGGCTTTAATACGTCGACACGCGTTAATAGTACGCCCGCATTGGCAACGATACTGCGGCCCGGTTCAAAGAATACCGTTAATCCAAGCTCGCTTAGTTTTGGTAATAATGCAGCAGCAAACTCATCCATAGACACAGGCGTCTCATCGATATAACGCACCCCTAAGCCACCACCTAAATCGATATGGCGCAGCTCAATACCTTTTTCACGAAGGGTATGTATCAACTCAATTACTTTGTCTAATGCAGCAACGAATGGCTCTACTTCCGTCAACTGTGAGCCAATATGACAATCAATACCGACAATATCAATATGCGACAACGCGGCGGCTTGCTCATAGACAGCGACAGCGTCTTCGTGGGTTATACCGAACTTATTGTCTTTTAAACCGGTTGAGATATAAGGATGAGTCTTGGCATCGACATTAGGGTTAACTCGTAGAGATATCGGTGCTGATTTATCGAGTTGCTGTGCCACTTCATTGATTAAAGCCAGCTCGCTAATAGACTCGACGTTAAAGCAACCGATACCTTGGGTAAGTGCATACTCGATATCACCATAAGTTTTGCCAACACCTGAGAATACAACGCGTGCAGCATCGCCACCTGCAGCTAATACTCGCATCAACTCACCACGTGAGACAATATCAAATCCTGCACCTGCCTGAGCCAAAACACCGAGCACCGCAAGATTAGAGTTAGCTTTAACGGCATAACATACCTGATGTTTTAGACTGGCAAAGCTATCGGTATAAGCCTGATAAACATCCAATATCGCCTGCTTTGAGTAGACATAGCATGGCGTATCATAGCAATCGACCAATTCAGTTATACTGACCTGCTCCATATGTAAGGCATCGTTGCGATAATTCAGCGCAGGCAAATGAGCAGTTAAGGCTTCAGGGTTAATATATAGCCCTTGTTCTGTTTGGGTCGTTACTGTAGTCATTGTGGTTATATCTCTCGTTAAATCAGGTAAATTTATTCGGAATTATTGATGCTCTTATACGATTAATAATCGTTAGAATCTTCGTTCACATCTGATAGTACTTGCTCTAAATAGCGAGCGTTCTGTTTATCATTACTTGCCGATGCTGCATTGTTTGACTCTCCAGCATTAGACAGCATCTCTGACCCTGCCGCCTTTGAGCTATTGGAATCGGCTAGATAGAGGTCGCCCTTTTGCCCACAGCCCGTTAACCCGAACATGACCGCACTACCGATAATCAATGTAGAAATGGCTCGGCAACTGGCGTTAATAGATAAATGAGAATTGCACTCAGTGTTTGAAACACGGCGTATAGTAAGCATAGGGCAAATAACCTTGCAGCAGTGTGAATATGATTGAAAACATGACGTTTACGACTGAAATATTCAAAATATTATAATCTATGTAAGCATAGCATTGTATCAGTAAAGCAGTAAGCCTCTTGAGGGTGATTGACCAATAATTTTGCTAACTTTATGATTTATAAATACGGCTTATGACGATAATAATTGATACGTATTATTTGGTAAATTGTGAAAAACCGACACAATTTATATGGCAATTGTTGTGTGTGAAACACGGTTTTATGGTGCAAAACACGGCTAAACACATTTTGAAAAACTTTCTTACAATTTTTATTGTGGGCAATCTTGCCTTTATAGCACTTACTATTTGATGGCTATATTCGGTGCACAGGTGTAACAGTGCTTGACGATGTTCAATCTTAAACCTTATAGTTACTGTGGTATAAGATACTAATTGTGTTACATTATACTCCGAAAATATCGCTTTGATGGATTGCTAGAAGCAACCAAACAAAGTGACGAGTAGGGATTTATTGGTAGACCTGTAAGCGTGATATCGCTTATTTCATTTTTATGAAAGGTCTGCTGATTTTTGTTTGTTCGGCGGAAATTAATCCGCTATGATTCACCCCTTGTCAAAAAACATAATCTAAGGATAGAGCATGAGCGATAGCACCCCCATCTTTAATGATCGTAATACTGGCAGATCAAAACTTATCAACCCTACTTTGGTTCTCAACTGTGGTTCATCTTCTATCAAATATGCGCTAATCAGCGAAGACGAATCCACTCGTATTACCGGTCTTGCCGAAAACTTGGGGCTTGATACCGCTCGTATCAAACATACTACTTTAAACGGCGAAAAACTTGAGATTACCATCCCTGGTGGTCGTCATGAATTGGCACTACAAAAAATCCTAGCACTACTTGAGCAATATCATTTTGTCGCTGTAGGACATCGTGTGGTTCACGGCGGTCGTGAGTACTCAAAAGCCGTCCGTGTTGACCAACATGTACTTGATGAAGTAAAACGCTTAAAAATCCTAGCACCTCTACACAACCCTGCAAACGCCTTGGGTATTGAAGCGGTTGAAGCCATTTATCCTGACATCCCACAAGTGGTCGTTTTTGATACTGCTTTCCATCAAACGATGCCACCAGTTGCTTACCGCTATCCAATTCCAAAAGCACTATACGAAGAAGAAAAAATCCGTCGTTATGGATTCCATGGTACCTCACATGCTTATGTCTCAGAGCGTGCCAGCGAAATTACAGATGCTAAAGGTCCACATGGTTGGTTGACCGCTCATCTAGGCAATGGTTGCTCAGCGACTGCCGTCTATAACGGTCAAAGCTTGGATACCAGTATGGGTCTGACGCCGCTTGAAGGCCTAATGATGGGTACGCGTAGTGGTGACGTCGATCCTAGCTTGCACATTCATCTCAAGCGTAAACTGGGTATGAGCCTAGAAGAAATCGATACTATGCTTAATAGTGAAAGTGGCTTATTGGGTATCTCAGGTCTGTCGAATGACCTGCGTACGATCGAGCAAGCAGCGAATGAAGGCCATAAAGACGCTCAACTCGCCATCGAGATGTTCTGCTATCGTGTCGGTAAATACCTAGCCAGCCTAAGCTGTGCGCTACCTGACTTTACTGGTATCGTCTTTACTGGTGGTATTGGTGAAAACTCAGCAACCACGCGCGCTCGCATCTTAGACGTTATGCGTCACTTCGGTATCAAGTTTGATGCTGAAAAGAATGATGATTTAGTCGGCGGTGCAGAAGGCAGCTTCCAAGATGAAGGTAGTAGCATCGAGCTATGGGTTGTCCCAACTGATGAAGAATGCCAAATCGCTAAAGAAACCCGCCAAGCATTAGGTCTAAAATAGAAAATAGCTCGGCTATTACAGTGATGCTTATTTAGGGGCTTATGTCGTATAAATATTTTTATATGACATAAGCCTTTAAGTAACTGCTCTACTGACCAATCACTGCAAGCGAAAGCAGCAGCCATCATTTTAGCCAGTCAGCAACACCTCTCTCACGGATATAATAAAATAAATAGTAGGATATGCTATGCAAACCATTTTACTTGTACCTATTAGTCGCGGTATCGGCCTGACATCAGCAGCGCTAGGTCTCATTCGTGCGCTCGATTATAACGGCGTCAAAGCCGGTTTTATGAAGCCATTTCTGCAAGATGATACGCTCGATAAGCAAAACAGCCTAGACAGCTCAAGCGCATTAACCATGCACGCATTCGGTCTAACACCGCCTAAATCTATCAACCGTCAGCGCGTTGAGCGTATGATTGGTGATGGTAACCTTGATGAATTGATGGAAGAAGTGATCGAAAACTTCCATAGCATCGGTGATGACCAAGACGTCGTGATTTGTGAAGGTTTAGTACCCACTACTGAAGCCTCTTATGCCTCACAAATTAACCGCGCTATTGCCCACGCTTTAGATGCCAAAATCATCTTTGTGAGTACAGTCGATACCAAAAACCCAGCTCATTTAGCCGATAAGCTGGATGTGCATGCTCGTGAATTTGGCGGTATCGCGCATGAGCGTACTTTAGGCTGCATCTTGATGCGTGTGCATGATGTGCCAAATACCTTTGACACTCAGCCAGTAGCACCGGGTGAAGCCATGGTCAGCTTGGATGCTGGGTTCATGCAAGAAGTACAACGCCTGTCACCGCATTTTGATACCGATCGTTTCCGTCTAATCGGCGTGGTACCTTTTAGCGATTCATTGTCAGTACCCCGTACGTGGGATATCGCTGCAGAGCTGGATGCTACTTGGTTAAATGTCGGTGAAGCGAAGACACGCCGTATCAATCATATTAGTTTGACAGCTCGCTCAGTCGCACGCGTTGATGAAGTATTCAAACGTGGTACGCTCATTGTCGTACCTGGCGATCGTGATGACTTGTTACTTGCCGCAGCCTTGGCTTGTATCAATGGTATTCCGTTAGCAGGTCTGGTACTGACTGGTGGTGTCTCACCAAATGCGACCGTCGCTGAGCTATGGCAATCTGCACTCAAAACAGGTATTCCTGTCATGAGTGTTGAAACAGATAGCTTTGAGACCGTACAGAGCTTGATGCACATGAGTGCTGAGATTCCAAACGATGATATCGAGCGTGCACAAGAAGTCACGCGCTATGTGGCCGCGCACTTAAATCTAAGCTGGATTAAAGAATACTTTAGCCATGACCATCAGCCGCGCCTATCGCCTGCCGCTTTCCGCCATCAAGTGGTCAAAAAAGCACAAGCAGCTAAGAAACGCATTGTATTACCAGAAGGTGCTGAACCACGTACGGTAGAAGCTGCCTGTATCTGTCAAAGCCGCGGCATCGCTGACTGTGTACTGCTCGCAAAACGCAGCGAAGTGGAACAAGTTGCCAAAAATCGCGACTTAATCTTGCCAGAAGGCATTGAGATTATGGATCCTGACACGCTTGATATGAGCAAGTATATCGCTGCGGTCGTTGAACGTCGTAAAGGCAAAACAACCGAACTGGTCGCTGCTGAACAGCTTGAAGACACCGTATTCTTAGGTACTATCATGCTACAGATGGGTGAAGTGGATGGATTGGTCTCAGGTGCTGTGCACACGACTGCCAACACCGTACGCCCAGCATTCCAGTTGATTAAGACTGCACCGCAGTATTCATTGGTATCTTCGATCTTCTTTATGCTGCTACCTGAGCAAGTCGTGGTGTATGGTGATTGCGCCATCAACCCTGACCCAACGGCGGAAGAGCTGGCTGAAATCGCTATCCAATCTGCCCAGTCTGCAGCAGCATTTGGTATCGAACCAAAAGTGGCAATGATCAGCTACTCTACTGGCTCATCAGGTACGGGCGCGGATGTCGAAAAAGTCATCCGAGCGACCCAAATCGTTCGTGAACGTGAGCCGACGCTTGCTGTTGATGGCCCACTACAGTATGACGCCGCATCGGTCATGAGTGTGGGCAAACAAAAAGCACCTGATTCACCCGTTGCCGGACAAGCCAACGTCTTTATCTTCCCAGATCTCAATACGGGTAACACCACGTATAAAGCGGTACAACGTAGTGCCAACGTCATCAGTGTTGGGCCGATGCTACAAGGTTTGAATAAGCCAGTAAACGATTTGTCACGTGGTGCATTGGTTGACGATATTGTCTATACCATCGCGCTGACTGCTATTCAGGCACATAGCGATTTGATTTAATCGTCACACTGTTTATTGATAAGAAATTTGCTGATTAAAATTTTGGTGATTAGCAATATACAACTAAGCCGACTGTCACTATGATAGTCGGCTTTTTATTACCGTTTTAATGACAGAAGCTGACCCGCCCACTACAATAGCGCTATCGTTTCTTTTGAATCCACCATCACGTTTTTCTTACCAGCCATTTGACCTCGTTATTTATACCTAATATGACCGACAATTTATGCTTAATATAACTAACCATAAACAGACTCAACACCCTACACCTGCCATCCGTGCTTATCTTGGTGGCTCATTTGATCCTGTGCATAAGGGTCATTTGCAAATAGCGATGTACGTTTATCAGCACTTATTGCCGATAGCGAAGCAGCAACAGCGCGACCTACATGTGTCATTGTTGCCCAATGCTCGCTCGCCTTTTAAAAAGCAAAGCACCGATCCCAAGCATCGTTTGGCCATGTTAAAACTGGCGACAATCAATACTCCAATACAGATAGATGAACTTGAACTGTGGCAAGCGCCACCTGTTTATACGATCGATAGCGTGCGTACGTTACGACAGCGCTATCCGCATGACCGTTTAATATTCATCATTGGCATGGACAGTGCACTGAGTTTGACCAAATGGAAAGAAGGACTTGGGCTGACCGACTACGTCAATCTGTGGATTTTTAATCGTGACAGCCTATCTGATGTTAATGTTAATGTTAATGTTAATGTTAAAAATAACAGTTTTGCCGAAAATACGAAAAATTTAGTAGACGAAAATCACATAACGCAAGACATGGCTGAATTGCAGTCACAACTACCCGCGGCGCTACAATGTCTGGTAATCGACTCACCGACTGAATTGATAATGGCCAATGCTCAAGCACTGGTAAATAAAAGCGCTCTAAAAAATAACTATCAAGGTCACATTTATATAGACCCGCGTCCTGTGACTGCCGTATCCAGCACGCAAGTACGTCAAAAACTTCAGAAAATCCCTCACGCATTAAATATAAAGCATACTGCCGAAATGCAAATCGCATCTTTGCAACCAATAAATGATATCATGTGCAATACTGAACTTAATCCATTAGCTAAATGGCTAAATCCTGCTGTTTATCAATATATTATCGCCCATCAGCTATATTCTGCTGCTCAATTCCGTTAAAATCGCCTTATCTTTGTCACTTTGCCTATCCTGTCTGTATATGTGACGGGCGACATCTAGTTCATTCGACAATGCCAACGCATGCAAATTGACGATTTACCTTTTTATTTTTAATATTTACGATTCAAGAGATCAAAATTTATGACCAACACCATGACCGAAGAACGCTTAAAAGAATGCTTAGCCGTTGTTGAAACTGCTCTAGACGACATGAAAGCAAAAAACATCACCGTGATGAATGTAGAAGATTTGACTGACGTAACAGAACGCATCATCATCGCTGATGGTACGTCTAAGCGCCACGTACGCGCGATGGCTGACAGTGTCGGCGCTGAAGCCAAGCAAGCTGGCTTTATGCCACTTGGCCGTGAAGGCGGTATCGACTCTGATTGGACGTTGATCGATTTGGGCGCAGTTGTCGTCCATATGATGACGCCACAAGCACGTGAGTTCTATGACTTAGAAGGCCTATGGTCATCACCAGAGCAGTTGGCTGAGCTGGTCGCTGTGCCACGTGAAAAGAAAACTGCAGGTCGTCGTAACAAAAACAAATAAGACTGTTGATTACGATACTCGTTCAAAATTGAAAAACGTACCACCAAAAAGACCAGATGATTATTCTGGTCTTTTTTTATGTAAAAATAAGCGGTTCTGTGTCTAAGACATGTTCTCGTAAATATTCTGAAAATGGTTCAAGATTAGGCTAAGATATCAGCAACTAGTCAGCATTACTGCCTAAAAAATAACCAACCATCAGAGCGGCTTATGAGCACAGAACCGATGATATCTACGTTACCAGCAACGGCACAAAGCAAGCCCGACTTTAACCAAGACCTGCCACTACATATCGCCAACTTAACCTGCGTCCGCGCTGGTAAAGCGATGCCATTCGCCCGTGAAGAAATGAGTGCCATCGATAAAGCGCCAATCAAAGCGCCTGTTGCTGTCAACTTCATGGGCCTCGCCACTGATGAGCAAGCCGATCGCAAACATCATGGTGGCCCGCTAAAAGCCGTGCATCAACTGGCACCTGCGACTTATGAAAGAATCAATGCAGCGTTTGGCCTAAAGGTACGTGTCGGTACATTGGGCGAAAACCTCACGACCGAAGCTGTCAATGGCCTGCCTGAAATGACTGAGTCTACGGTTTGCATTGGCGATGTTTTTCAGTACGGTGGACATTTTGAGAACGGTCAAGACAATAGTAATGATGATAGTGTCCAGCTACGCATCGTTCAACCGCGTCGCCCCTGCTACAAAATCAATGACCAAATCGGACAGTTTACCAAAGTGCCAAATATCGCGGCATGGGTCAGCAAACAAGGTATCTCTGGCTGGTACTTTCAAGTCGTACGTGATGGTCTGATTAATGCGGATTTACCAGTTTACTTAGTCGAGCGCCCCTATCCGTTTGCAACGCTCGAAAAGTTATGGCAACTGGCCAATTCTAAAGAAAAATATGATGCAGAGTTGCTTGAGCCATGGCTCGCGATTAAGTGTTTGGAAGATAGTTGGAAAAAGGTCTTGGCTAAGAAGGTTCAAAAACCATAAAACCTGACCCTGATAAATACGGCCAAGCTTTCATTTTATGAATGATGACAAAACATTATTGATGTACAACTGCTAGTGGTTTCATTATTATTTATATAGAACGTCAATATTATTATGGAGCCATCAGTGTTTAATAGAAAACTATTACTGACCATCCCCATCTTGGCATTAAGCGCTTGTAGCCAAATCGCGATGTCCGACACTGCTAAGGTTAAGGCGAACTCAAATCTACAGGCCTTATCAGCTACCAATAGCTTTCAAGGTATATGGGAGGGTCAAGGTTACCAATACGACATTGAGGAAAGTTGGACTATCAAGCTTGCAATAGTCGGCGGTCAATATAAAATTGACTATCCCTCATTGCAATGTGGCGGAGTATTGACGCTGTTGAATGCAACTGCCGATAAGATGGAGTTCAGGGAAAAGATAACCTATGGCCCATGTGTCGATAATGGTGATACGGTCATTACTAAGACTGGTGCTAATACGGCAAACTTTGCTTGGTATAGCAGAGATGGATCGCAAGGTGCAGATGGTACTCTCAGAAGAAGATAGTCCGACGTGCATTGATTACTTTTTTCATTTAGCACATCACTCAAACTACTTAAAATGATTTATCATGGTTTCCGCTCGGATTATAGTCCTAGCGGATTTTTTGTAGCAGATATTATCGATTCAAAAATCCACTATGATTTAATGTCACACTCTCGCTATCATAATGGCTGATACTAAAATGTATGAAATCATTTATTCTAAGCAAAACATAATATGATAAAAAATACCGTCTTTCTTACTACTGTTCTTGGCATGATGTTTTTATCAGGCTGCGTGACCACGACCTCTCCAGTAGCGACCACCAAGAGCTACATCGTGGAGAGCAAAACCTATCAAGCCACTGGCAAAAGCGAACGCATCAAAACCATTGTGCTGCACTATACGGTCTCAGACAATGACCGATCTATCAACACACTGACCACGGGCAAGGTCAGCGCTCATTATCTTATTTTAGATAATGACGATGATAAAATTTATAATTTAGTACCAGAAAATGAACGAGCTTGGCATGCGGGTGACGGCGGCTTTGCAGGACGGACGATATTAAACGATACCTCTATCGGCATAGAAATCGTCAATGCAGGGATTGTGCCTGAATATCAAAATGCCCTAAAAGACGGCCAGCTGGCGTATCATCCTTATGACCATTATGTCGCCTTTGACGAGTTACAGATTAAAAAAGTCGCGGAGCTGGTGCAAGATATCACGGCAAGATATGGCATTTCACCAAAGAATATCATTGGTCATTCTGATATGGCACCCTCACGTAAGATAGACCCCGGTGCAAAGTTCCCTTGGCAGCAGCTGTATAAGCAATATGGTATCGGCGCTTGGTATAATGATGCTGACAAGCTTGCTTTTATGGATATAGACACATTTGCAGCGGCTACAATACCTGAACTGAAGCAGCAATTTCGTGATTATGGCTATCAGATTAACAGTAGCGACGAATGGGACAAAGCCAGTCGCGATGTCGTCTATGCGTTTCAGCTACACTTTAGACCCCGTAACCCAACAGGAACGGTAGACTTAGAGACTTATGCTATTTTAAAGGCATTGAATAAGAAGTATTCTGATACCAACGATTTTTATTAGCCATTAACAACCAAGAATCTGTCCATAACAACAATGAAAAAGGAAATACTATGAGCACATTGTTTAGTGTAAATTTGAATAAATTGGCTTTGATCCGTAACTCTCGCGGTACTGACTACCCTAACCTATTGACCTTTGTGAAGAAGCTGATTGACCTAGGTGTCAAAGGCTTTACCGTACACCCAAGACCCGATGAGCGTCATATCAGATACCAAGACGTCTATGATATCAGTGCGTTTTTGGCGGATTATCCAGAGATTGAGTTCAATATCGAAGGCAATCCGAACGAGCAGTTC
The DNA here is from genome assembly GCF_040309505.1 of Psychrobacter sp. TB55-MNA-CIBAN-0194. NCBI lineage: Bacteria > Pseudomonadati > Pseudomonadota > Gammaproteobacteria > Moraxellales > Moraxellaceae > Psychrobacter > Psychrobacter sp. TB55-MNA-CIBAN-0194. The sequence continues at coordinate 291,542 of NZ_JBEOOW010000004.1, forward strand.
TTGAAGATTATCCGTGAAGTAAAGCCACATCAATGTACGCTCGTGCCAGACAGTGATGATCAGCTGACCTCTGATCATGGCTTTGACATCATCACACATCATGAGTTTTTATCAACATTGAGCAAAGAGCTAGAAGCTTTCGGTACGCGCTGTGCGGTATTCATCGACCCTGATATCGAACAGATCAAAGCGGTCATCGAGAGCGATGTACAGACGATCGAGATGTATACCGAAGAATGGGCGCGCGCTTACAGTAATGGTAAGAGCGATGACAATATTGATTTCGATGAGGTCAAGCAACGCTTTAGTGACTGTATCAACCTAGCCAATCAAAACGGTATCCGCGTCAATGCGGGTCATGATTTGAATTTGGATAATTTGGCTGACTTGCTCGCGCTTAGTGATATCGCTGAGGTGTCGATTGGTCATGCCTTTACTATTGAGTCGCTGGAGCAAGGCATGGATAACGTGGTGCGTCAGTATTTAGTAATTTGTGGCTAGTCCATACTAGGGCGTGTCTTCAATTCACTCGATAGTCATCTCAATGGGCTAAATCTTGCCAAACATCGTCAAATAGCTGGTTAATATACCGATATTATCTGCGCTATTTTCCTTGTTTGACGGCAATTTATCTCATTTTTATCACCATTTTTGAAATGAAGACACGCCCTAATAAGCAATATAGTTTGGTTCTATCAGCAGTCCTAATATATGGATTATCAATACAAACGCTAATAATATTAAAAAAGGAATCTTTATGTATCAAGCCTTTCAAAAACACCTACAACAAGAAATCAGTGATATACGCGCAGCAGGATTGTATAAAAACGAGCGCGTTATCACCTCTCCGCAAGATGCGCTCATCAAGATCGCCGATGGTCGTGAGATGCTTAACTTCTGTGCCAATAACTACCTTGGACTGTCTGACCATCTTGAGATTAAAAAGGCGGCGATCAAAGCCATCGAAGACTCAGGTTATGGCATGTCATCTGTGCGTTTTATTTGTGGTACGCAAGATTTGCATAAGCAATTAGAAGCGGCAATTTCTAAGTTTTTTAATACTGAAGATACGATTCTTTATGCGGCCTGTTTCGATGCCAATGGCGGTGCTTTTGAGCCACTGCTGACCAGCGATGATGCCATTATTTCTGATTCGTTAAATCATGCCTCAATTATCGACGGTGTGCGCCTGTGTAAAGCTGCCCGTTATCGTTATGCTAATGCGGATATGCAAGATTTAGAAACGCAATTGCAAGCAGCGCAAGCACAGCGTTTTCGTTTGATTGTCACCGATGGTGTGTTTTCAATGGATGGTAATGTCGCGCCAATGGATGAGATTTATGCGTTGGCACAGAAATATGATGCCATGGTGATGATTGACGAGTCGCATTCAGCAGGCGTGGTCGGTCACACGGGTGGCGGCGTGACTGAATTGTTTGATCTAAGTGGTGATATTGAGCTGATCACGGGTACATTAGGCAAGGCATTTGGCGGTGCTATTGGCGGCTTTACCACGGGTAAAAAAGAAATGATTGAGATGCTGCGTCAACGCTCACGCCCGTATCTGTTTTCAAACTCTATTCCTCCTATGGTGGCTGCCGCTGGGGTAAAAGCGTTTGAGATGCTGTCGCAAGACAATACCTTACAAGACCAATTGCATGAAAATACCGCCTATTTTGTGAAGCAAATGCAAGATGCGGGCTTCGATATCAAGCCTACCGAATCGGCCATTTGTGCAGTAATGCTCTATGATGCCAATGTCTCGCAGCAAATGGCAGACGCACTGCTTGAAGAAGGCATTTATGTGATTGGCTTCTTCTACCCTGTCGTACCCAAGGACGAGGCTCGCATCCGTGTCCAGCTCTCTGCTGCCCATACTCGCGAGCAGCTAGATAAGTGTATCGCCGCATTTATCAAAGTCGCCAAGCAAATGAAAGTGATTGATTAAGCATCGTTTAGTATTTATCTAAATTCAACAATAAAATGCAGCTACATAAGAGAAAAGTATGAAAGCACTGGTTAAAGCCCATGCTAAAAAAGGCATCTGGATGCAAGACATGCCAGAACCTACGGTTGGCATCAATGACGTTAAAATTAAAATTAAAAAAACCGCCATTTGTGGGACAGATTTGCACATTTATAAGTGGGATGAGTGGTCAGAAAGAACCATCAAGACGCCGATGATTATCGGACATGAATACGTCGGTGTCATTAGCGAAATGGGCGATGGTGTAAAGCATTTTGAAGTGGGTGATCGAGTCACTGGCGAAGGACACATCGCTTGCGGGCATTGCCGTAACTGCCGCCGTGGTAAGCTCCATGTGTGCGAAAACACCATCGGCGTGGGCGTCGACCGTGATGGCGCGTTTGCCGAATATTTGGTGATACCTGCCGATAATGTCATCAAACTCGATGAGCGTATTAGCGATGAGATGGCAGCCATTATGGACCCCTTTGGCAATGCCACGCATACTGCCCTTTCATTCCCTGTCCTTGGTGAGGATGTACTGATTACGGGTGCAGGTCTGATTGGATCGATGGCAACAGCGATTTGCCGTTTCGCAGGGGCGCGTAATATCGTGGTCAGCGATATCAGCGATTATCGCCTAGAGCTTGCCAAAAAAATGGGCGCGACGATGACCATCAACCCAGCCAAAGGTGAAACCATCGAAGGCGCCATTGCTGAGTTAAAAATGCACGGCTTTGATATTGGGCTTGAGATGTCAGGCTCGCCTCAGGCGTTTGATTCGATGATTAGTAATATGTATAACGGCTCTAAAATTGCGCTCTTGGGCATTTTGCCTAACACCACCACGGTGGATTGGAGCAAGATTATCTTCAAGGCGTTAACCCTAAAAGGTATCTATGGCCGCGAGATGTGGGAGACGTGGTATCAGATGGAGCAAATGCTGATTAGCGGTATTGATCTGTCGCCCATCGTTACCCATCGCATGCACATTAATGACTTCCAAGAAGGCTTTGATATCATGGAAAGTGGGCAATGCGGTAAGGTTATTTTAAGCTGGGATTAATTTTGGCGATTCAGCATTTGAGGAGTCGTGGTTAGGGTTTAAATTGTCACGACTGATAAAACGGCACTGATTTCAGTGCCGTTTTTTTTGGATATTAAGAAGGGATGAGATTCATGAGGTGTTTGCCGAGGCTTAGAAGGATGATTTAGAAGAGTAAGACGAAAATGTACTTTAAAGGAACTTCTCTAATTAATATACTTATAGTGGACTATTCTTGCTAACCCACCGTAGGCAATCTATCTTCGATAAGTTGAGAGAAATTTTAAAAACCTATTTATCTTAAGTGGTACTTTGTTTTCGTGCAACTCCTCTTGAATAACGTTATCAGTATGTTCTTCAACGGCCTCTTCGTCACTCTCGATATTTTTTGGCGTTAAACTTAGTTTAATAAATGGTATAGTTTTATCAGTTTCAATATCTAATTTATAATCAAATGATAAATTACCTTTTGTTTTATCCTGTTCATTCTCATTGAAGACAACATTGACGACATTACCATCTTCAAAGTCTTCGATAACTAAGGCTTTGAATCTATTTTTCGTTGTAAGAATACATGAATCTAAAATATCAAAACTATTACTATAAACCTCACAATCACCAATTCTGCAGATGTAATTTTCTGAATAGTTCTTGGTAATTTGCAGTATTTCAAGCTTTTGTTCATCTTCATTTAATAAGTCAAATATCAAATCAGATATACTTTGGTGACATAGAAGAACAGCATCAGGTGTTTTAATCTCATTTAAAATAAAGAATAACATATCCTCTAAAGAATCAAACAACTCACAGCTTGTTGGCTTGTTAATGAATATTTTCCTTAATATAACATTTCTTAGATTATTCGCTATTCCTTCACCATAACCTTCAACTGAGCTATGTATTGAAGGTCTATCATCACTCATGATATAAGATTTTTCAAAATCTCTTACGCTAACCTGATTATTACTGATTAATTCAACTCCATCTCTGTTTATTGCGCCAAATATATTAAGTGGAAACTTCGTTTCATAGGCTATGAAGTCATTAGATGCCACCTTAGCCATCTCATAAAGCACTTTTTTATCGACACCAGAATTTATAACATGACTATTATTAATCTTCTCAATCTCATCAATCAGCTCTTCCATTGACTCTACAAAATTTGTGCGATATTTCACCACCTCTTCGTGTGTTTTTTCAGAAGATAATAACTTGTATTTAGACGTTTTTTGAGCAATATCAATTAAGCCTCTAAAATTACGAGTCATGTCCTCTCTGTTTGAAAAGCTATAGATATCTGATTTTAAAGTATTCAGCCAATCTCCCGATAGCTTCCATTTGTTTGAGGAGTAAGACACAATCAGTTGAATAAATTCCTTATCTATACTTACATTATGCCGCCCTGCGTACGTTCTTCCAGAAACCATTTTCTGGCTAAATTTACGGTTAGAATTTTCGATTAATCTAACTTGCCACTCAGAATCAATATCTATACCACCAAGATGAAATTTTTTGCATCTAATATAAATACCTAGCACCTGATTCGCCTGACTAATACCTTCCACTTTAGTATTGCTAGTACCAGTAGGATATATTCTATTTTCTTGTAGTAATGCATCAATATAAGGTTTGACTCTTAGAACATCATCGCTGTTGGCTAATATGGAACATACTGTTAGAAACCTTATATCAACATACGCATTTTTTAGAGCTGTCTTAATAGCAAAATCTAAGTTCTCAACATTACCCCGTCTAATCTTAAACCATAAGTCTGCATTTTCTTCAAATAGCATCTCAATATCAATAACTTTTGAATGCCATGATTTTTTTTCATTATAAAAACCTTCTTTTAAAATACCACTCTTCCAATGTACTAACATATCGGTAGACCACCCTAACGCTTGATCGTTTTCGATTCTTAATGATTCTACTACCATTTCAGCTGTGTATTTCATATGCTCAAACAATACTGGATACGATTTATTAATGTCCTTGTATTTATGCATAATATAAAAACTCTTCCATTGTTCCCAAACTGATACAAATTTATGTATAGCATCGTTAAAACTATTTTCAATTACTATATTAGAATCGTTAGATTGGTTTTTCCATTTTAGAAGAGCACTCCATAAATATAATACATTTCTAAAAATAGCGTTGGTTTCGATATCATTTATATTTTCTCTAGCAGAATAAATATTCCTATAAAAATATAACGCATAAGAAAAATACTGCGTACTAGTAGGGATTTTATTAATAGTCTTTTCTAATAGAATATGATAACTTCTTATAAAATCTGTGAAATAAGAACTACTCCAAACACCTTTATCTACAAACAACCAATTATTGGGCTCACCATCGGGACTTTCGAAATCTAAAACCTCAACTAATTGAATATGGTATTTCACCAATCTATTTAGTGATTCGATAAAATAGCCTTCATCATTATTATCCAATGCAATATATACAGGACTAGTAAATGCTTCTAAGGCAGATAATATCCCAACACCTGTTCTATTATTATTTTTCTTATATTTTACAGAACTCCTTATTAAAAATAATACAAAGCAATTGATCTTAAATCCAGAATACTTTGCAAGAGTTACTTTCTTTCTTCTATACGTAGATTTAGGAATACAGATCTGGAAATTAAAATCACTCGGTTCGACTTTACTTTTAGAACGTTTTAATATTTCTATTTGCAACCATAGTGCTAGATTTATTTTCCATAATGAAATATTACGTAATTCCTTACTTCTTTTAGTACAATAATTAATTTCGCCTTCATGTTCTTTTAACATAAAAGCATTTGAAGTTATTAATAAATCATTACCTCTAGCTCTTAATAAATTATATTTAAATAGATCTTCAATATATACATCTCTTATCAATTTTTTCAAATCAAATTCACAAATTTGGTTCGTTACAAATCGAAATATAAACTCATCCTTCTTCCTTTCATCCAAAACACTTAATGTCTTTACAAAAAACCAAATCATTAAGAATAAGTTAAAGATAAACCAAAACGTTAGAGTTATATTTAATATGAAGCTTAGTTTATCTGTCAAATTTTTATTAAAAATCAAGCTAAATGCGAGAATAATGGTTAATGATAGACCACTCAAACCAGCAAACATAAAACCTGAGAATTTTTGATATAGAGAAAAAATGACCTTTTTCCCTGCCTTGTCTTGGAACAAAATACTAACAAGTGAAATTACTAAAGGATAAATTAGACCTATAATTGTAATCTGACCAGTTAATAACACCCCTAACAAACTAGAATCTTTTTCAATCTTAATATATGCTGGTATATAGCTCATCCAACAATGAGCATTCCAACCCACCATAAAGCATAAAAGGAATAGTAAGAATAGATATATTTTATAATGATTTGACCAAGAAATTATACTTTTTTCAAGAAAATTAGAGCGGTTATCTTTATAAGCTTCATTTTTATGTAAAGTTTCTTTGATCTCGTTATTAATATAATGAGATAGAGGACGAAAATTATTCAAGAAGCTACCAAATTTTTCTGACATATAGCATCCTTTCCAAGAATTCAGATATTAAAATTAATTTTTTATTAAAGTGAAAATCAAATATATATATTAGCGCTAAACACAAAAAAGGTGAGCCGAAGCCCACCTTTTTTATTATCTAAGATTAATTCAAATTTTCCTAGCGCAACCAAGCGCGAGCGTTACGGAACATACGCATCCACGCGCCGTCCTCATCCCACTCTTCTGGTTTCCAGCTGTGGTTATAGGCTTTTAGGTTACGCTCAGGATGCGGCATCATGATGGTGACGCGACCATCAGTGCTACACAGACCCGTGACACCGCCGACAGAACCGTTTGGATTGAGCGGATAAGTCTCAGTTGGATGACCTTGGCTATCGACATAACGCATCGCAAGCTGACCGTGTTTTGCCATACCGTCGATTTGTGTATTGTCTAGTGTGGCATAGCCTTCACCATGCGCCACAGCGATTGGCAAGATGCTGTCTTGCATGCCTTTGAACAGGATAGACTTGGTACGCTCGACTTTTACGTTGACCGTACGCGCTTCAAAACGAGCCGATTGGTTGGCGATGAAGCGTGGGAAGTTATCCGCACCTGGGATGAGGTCTTTTAACTGAGCCATCATCTGGCAGCCGTTACAGACGCCTAGTGAGAAGGTATCAGGACGGGCAAAGAAGCGGACAAACTGCATGCGTAGCTCGTCATGGAACAAGATAGAGTTCGCCCAACCAGAGCCTGCGCCCAGTACATCACCATAACTAAAGCCACCACAAGCGACCAGACCGTCGAAGTCACGTAGATTGATGCGACCATTCAGTAGATCGCTCATGTGTACATCAACCGCTTCAAAGCCAGCTTGGGTAAAGCCTGCTGCCATTTCCGTTTGACCGTTGACGCCTTGCTCGCGCAAGATAGCGACTCTTGGTTTATTGTCACGACTAGCTAAGTATGGTTCTTCAACCTTTTGATTGAGATCAAAGTTTGGCGCAGCGATAAGACCTTTATGGCTCGCATCAGCAATCAAGTCATACTCTTGCTGTACGCACGCAGGATTGTCACGGCGACGCGCGATTTGATAGCTAACCTGCGTCCACGCTTGCTGTAATTCGGTACGGCTAAAGCGTAAAGTGTCGGCACCCATGAGCGTTGGCGTTTGGATAAGTAAGCTGTCTTCTTCCGAGCTTTGACCAACGAGGCTGAGCATATCAGCAACGTTAAACTCTTCTGCCAATTGCATGAGAGCAGCGACGTTTTCTGGTAATACTTGGATGACCGCACCCAGCTCTTCACTGAACAGTTGACCGAGTAAGTTATCATCGGTCAATGACAGCTTGATACCTTGACGGCTGGTGAACTGCATCTCAGCGATAGTCGCCAATAGACCGCCATCACCGATATCGTGATAGGCGCTGATGACGCCTTGCTCGTTACCCGCTTGGACAAAGTTAAAGAAATCAACCAAGTCGCTTGGCTGTGCTAAATCTGGGCAATCGTTACCCAATTGGCTAAGCGTTTGCGCAAGGATTGAACCGCCTAGACGTAGCTTGCCTTTAGACAAGTCAATACGGTAGAACGCGCTGTCACCATTGATTAGCTCAGGGGTTAGCGTTTTTGCCACGTCAACCACAGGAGCAAAGGCCGTAATCACCAAGCTCATTGGTGACACGACTGATTTATCCGTCTCACCTGCTTCACTGCTGTCAGTCCAGTTGGCACGCATCGATAGCGAGTCTTTACCGACTGGGATAGCGATACCCAGTGCTGGACATAGCTCTTCGCCGACTGTATATACCGCGTCAAATAAGGCTGCGTCTTCCGCATCATCACCACATGCTGCCATCCAGTTCGCTGACATCGTGATATCAGACAACTGAGCAATACGCGCACCAGCGATGTTGGTAACCGCTTCGCCAATTGCAAGGCGTGCTGACGCTTGTGGACTGATTAGCGCAACTGGCGTACGTTCACCGATACTCATCGCTTCGCCGCTCATCACCTGACCATCTAGCGCGATCAAACCTGATGCCGTCACTGCACAATCAGACACGGGCACTTGATAGCGACCTACATACTGATCACGCACGACCATACCCGTGATAGAACGGTCACCAATGCTGATCAAGAATGATTTGCTAGCGACCGTTGGGTGACGCAAGACGTCTTTGATAGACTCAGCTAAATTGACTTCGCCTAACTCTAATGCAGGTAAGCTGGTTTCATGGCGCTCAAAGCTACGCTTCATCTTCGGCGTACCACCGAGCAATACTTGCATCGGCATATCAACAGGCTGCTCAGCGAGCAAGGTATCGTCAACGACCAGCTGACGGACATCCGTGGCTGATCCCAAGATGGCATATGGGCAACGCTCACGCGCACAGATCGCATCGAACTGGGCTTCGCTTTCTGGGCGAATCGCGAGGACATAACGCTCTTGCGCTTCGTTTGACCAAATGGCCATTGGTGACATGCCAGCTTCTAGCGATGGAATTTTACGCAGATTTAGTATCGCGCCCATCTCGTGGTCATTGACCAGTTCTGGCATTGCATTAGAGATACCGCCAGCGCCCACATCATGCAATGATACGATCGGGTTGCCGTCTTTGCCATTATTGCTCGCATCGACATCATTACCGGCTAGTGCCCAGCAGCGATCCATCACTTCTTGGCAACGACGCTCCATTTCAGCATTGTCACGCTGAACCGAGGCAAAGTCCAAGCCTTCATCAAGTGAGCCACTATCAACGGAAGACGCTGCACCACCGCCTAGACCAATCTGCATCGCAGGGCCACCAAGGACGATTAATAAATCACCTTGTTGAATGGCGTTTTTTTCAATGAGGTTGCGTTTGATATTGCCGTAACCACCTGCCAGCATGATTGGCTTATGATAGCCGCGCATCTCGCTGCCGTCTTTTGCCGCTGACGTATCAAGCTGGAAACTACGGAAGTAACCACATAGGTTAGGACGACCAAACTCGTTTGAAAAGTTGGCTGAACCGAGTGGCGCTTCAGTCATAATTTCAAGACTGGTTGCCATACGATCTGGCGTGCCATAAGCCTGAGTACTCAATTGACCTGACTGCTCCCATTTTTCAGCGAGCTCTGGGATATGTAGGTGTGATACGTGAAAGCCTGTCAAACCTGCTTTTGGCTTACCGCCACGACCTGTTGCGCCTTCATCACGAATCTCACCACCAGCACCTGTCGCTGCACCCGCATACGGCGCGATAGCCGTTGGATGGTTATGCGTTTCGACTTTCATCAAAATGTCGATTGCTTCTTCATGGAAGTCATAAGGATGGGCAGAGTTTGCATCCATCGCATCAGTTGGAATTGGGTAAAAACGCATGCCGTCAGACCCCGCCATCACAGCAGCGTTGTCTTTATAGGCAGATAAGATACCTTGTGGATTCGACTGGTAAGTATTCTTAATCATTTGGAACAGTGACTTTGGCTGTACTGCACCATCCACTGTCCACTCAGCATTGAAAATCTTATGACGGCAATGCTCTGAGTTTGCCTGTGCAAACATCATTAGCTCAACGTCAGTTGGGTTACGTTTCAGCTCATTGACATACGCATTCATCAAATAATCAATGTCTTCACTTGATAACGCAAAACCAAACTGGGTATTGGCAGACTCTAGCGCTGATTGACCTTGTCCGATAACATCAATATGATTCAATGATGCTGGCTGCTCATCATCAAACAATTCGTTCAAATCATTCAAATCATAAACCAAGCTCTGCGTCATACGGTCAAACAATAACTGCTCAGCGTCTACTGGTAGTTTTTCGCCTGCTTCACCATCAATTGTTAAGGTATAAACAACCACACGCTCAACACGATTGATTTCAATTTCACAGTTATTAAAGATATCAGTCGCTTTACTTGCCCATGGCGAAATCGTGCCAAAACGTGGACCAACGATGACTTGTAATTGGTTGTCCTGCGGGCCAGTCAGCACTGTCGCACTGTCAACAGCGAGTAGGTCTAACGCCTTTTTATGTTCATCACCTTCGAGCTTGCGTGATAGCACATACACTTGCTGGGTACTTATTTGACTGACATTGAGCTCGGTTTTTTGCTGGAACTGACTGATGAGTTGCTGCGTCTGAAAATCGGTAAGAAACGGTTGTCCGGCGATGGTCATCATAAAGGCATAATCCGTAAGATCAAGGCATCTCTGCCATGCTAAGTAAATGGTCTGCGTATTATAACAAGAAGCCCTGTAATAAGCAGGTCTAAACCAAGATAAATTGCCGAAAAGCGCATTTATCGAACTCGCAAACGGTTAGCAAATAATTGCCTTGTTCTTCCCTTTGACCTTCTCCCTGATCTACTCTTTAGGCTTCTATCTTCGACATCATATTGCATACCGTTTTTTCAGAGCAGAAAGCTTGAGCACCTATATAGTCGATTAGTCAATTCAATTTAAAAGTAGTGAAAGGCAACTGAGTGTAGATGTACATTAAATACTTCAAGCGAAGTTAACGCAGTGACACTTTTATAGTGAAATGAGTATAACGTCACAATTTTTACTTAACCCTTATACTCCTTACAAACTTTCACATCGTATTACTGGCAACCTATATAAATAGACCACTGGTTGTCGGTATTCTAAATACGAATTGTCAAAAAGTTAAAAATTAATAAATAAAAATTTACCTAACAAAAACTTCATAACTGTTAATTAAATACTACAAAGAAAAGGAAATTTACTATGAGTAGACAAGACCATATCGATAAAGTGCAAGAACTGGTAAAAGACATCAAATTTGCCATGATGACCACACGCACTCATGAAGACCATCTACATGCCTGCCCGATGACCACTAGCGAAACCAGTATCGGTGCAAAAGAAATTTGGTTCATCGGCGATAAGACCACTGAAACGGTCAAAGATATCGAAAGAAATCCGCAGGTCAACTTGGCCTACGTCAGTCAAGATGCTAAGAATTATGTCTCTATCAACGGTAAGGCAGAATTGGTTGAAGACCAAGAAAAGCTAGATGAGCTGTGGTCACCGATCTACAATGCGTTTTATGAGCAAGGTAAAGAAGATCCAAATATACAATTAATTAAAGTCGTACCACATGGTGCAGAATACTGGCTAAGCGGTAGCTCAGTGGTTAACATGTTTAAGATGACCACCGCTGCGGTAATGGATGGTAAAAAAGCGACCAATCTAGGTGAAAACAACTCAGTCACTTTATAAAAGTTAGTAATGTTATAGAAAACCATTATTTGAATGCAAAATAGTAGAATACAAAAACGCCAGTGGCTAATGCGACTGGCGTTTTTTATGTTTGGTAGTTTGTCTCTTATTTCACAGTAAAATAAAAGTTATAATTATTGTGGCGGTTTTGCATAGCCATTGTCAGCTGGATAGGCTTGTGGCTGTTGAGGCTTTGGCTTAGTAGGATCATACAACTCATAAATAGCTGTACCAATCACGCCAGTATTACTGATAGAGCCTGATTCAGTATTGGCAGCATAAGCATCATCTGGTTTACTAAAGATAAAAGAAGCAACCGAACTCTGACTCTTACGGAAGCCCTCAATCACCAAATCGTCATTTGGCTCTAACACATATCCGCTGTCATAGCGACTGGCAGAACTGCCATCCAATACATTTAGACCATCGACACTGGCAACGATTTCATAAGTGTTGGCACTGTTGTTATGATATACCAAACGATAGGCTTGACCCGCCTGACCTTGAAGGTAGTAATTGCCAGCATTACGATAGAGCGATAGTTTTCCAGTATCGGTTGCCGCTGAAAAGTCAACCTTGCCCGCCAGTAGCGACATGCTATTTACGGCGCGGCCCGTATAGGATTTGTCTGCATAACGAACCTGCATCTGCTCAATAGGCTCAGGATTGGTACGGCGCAAGTCAACAGTAGTGACCTCTGAATTAACATCATCGCCCCATTTGGTACCTAAGCGTTCTGATTCAGCAGCATCTTGAGTAGAACGTTCTGCAACAGAGTCTGTTTGAATGGATTTTTCTTGCTGAATAGTTGAAGTGGACTGCTCTTGCATATTTGAGCCCGAAGAGCACCCTGTCAATAATGCCAATAGTAATACGGCAGCGCCCAACTTTTTCTGATGTGATGTCATGCCTACTTCCTTATTTGAATGACCTCTCGTCATACTTCGGCCAATTCTCTTATATTTTGTTTACTAATTTTGAGTATATATCAACAGTATGTACAATCAAAGAGTAAAATAAATCGATCGTCCCATAAGCGAATACTAGACAATAAAAAACGCCAGTGGCTAATGCGACTGGCGTTTTTATCTAAATTTTATGATACTACAATCAATAATATGGCTTAACCACTCTGCTTGAGATATGGCCAAGCGGCTCTTAGATAAATCATCATTGACCATAAGGTCAGAACAACAGCTGCTACCATCAACACATAGCCAATGGTTTCAAGTGATTCCCAATTGAGCAATAGCACGGTAATTGCCACCATCTGGAATGTTGTCTTAAGCTTACCCACATAAGACACAGCCACACTGGTACTTTTACCCAACTCTGCCATCCACTCACGCAACGCAGATACCGCGATTTCACGTGAGATAATCACGATGGCAGCGATCGCCATTATGATATTGGGATGCCATTGTACTAAGATGATAAGCGCTACCGCGACCATCAGTTTATCAGCGACGGGATCCAAGAATCGCCCAAAAGCTGACATCACATTGAGCTTACGCGCAAAGTAACCATCTAGCCAATCGGTAATCGCAGCGATAATAAAAACGCCCGTCAATAATAAATGGCGTACCAAGCTATCGCTAAACTCGCTCATGCCTACCCGCGCAATCACATTATCTGAGATGGCTGGCATGCCGATTCCCATGGAAGGTGGCCAATAAGCAATGGCGACAAATAGCGGAATCATTAATATTCGCGCAATAGTCAGATTATTGGGCAAGTTAAAAATACTCTTGGTATTTTGCGTACTTGATGGCTCCTGCGTATGCAAATGCGTATTTTCAGTCATGGCAAACCCAGTTTCATATAGACATAATAATGGCAGATAGCTTAGCATTTTTCAGGCAGGTCGTCATGCCATCTCTTTAGCTACTCAGTTACTAATTATATTAAAATCCATCCTTAATCGTCATATAACTACGAATTATTAACATTATTTATTAGTAGTGCGCATAAAATCAGAAAAGCATCTATCTTCATTCGACATCATATCAGCAGTATGGTTGATCAAATACTTCCTCTAGATATTTTTTTAAAGGTAATATCATGTAACCAAAACAGCCAAACAGTGGCTGTTTACGCTATGATAGTCATTCCAATAAAACACTTGTACACTTAAATAAATAGGCAACTACACCTACCTATTGAATTAACCGCTACTACTTTAATCTTAGAGAGCAATAATAGAAATTTTATAATAACAACAACGCCCAATCACTGCCCTTGTAGTCATTATAATTATTACTACACGATCAGTTTTCCTCAGCCCACAGCTTCTCCTTTGTGGGCTCTTTTTTGCCCACATTTATTCATCAATAGAAATTTTTACTATTTATATCCATACAGTGCCATTTTATAACCATCTGAGCATTTTGGTTATTAAATTCCTATCAGAATCTTCTCTGCCTTAAATTAAAAAACCCACTTAACGGTGGGTTCTTAATACAGGTTATAAACCTGTTGAGCTGATATAACATAAATTACGATATTTCGAATTTCACATCACTTAACGTCATTGGCAACACTTTGATTGGCACAGCACATAACCATGCTATACCTGCTGTACAGTAGAATTTTTCATTGTCACAAGATACAATTCTCGCTGTAAAATCATTCTCGATTTGATCTCTCATAGCATCTTCATCGCTATTATCATCTACCGCACACCATATATCCTGACAACCATTTTCGAGCATCACGCGGGTTAAATCACTTCCTATCAGCACTTTATTCACCTCTAGCTTTATACCATTCCATATATTACCATAGGTAAATATATCTGTTTATTAGAGGTTTTAATAGCATTATTTTTAATTTAAGGATTAATTTTAATATACATAATTTTAGTAATACAACACTAATTAATCTCTTATGACTTTGCCCATCCCGTCATGAGTTGGTCTATTAGTTCTATCGAATGCGTTTAGATCATTTAAATGCATATTTAATATCTTGAATATGCCAATAGACCTCACTAGTCAATGAGCAACTCCTTTACTCTTATATTATTTTACGAAGATTATAAATAGCCTCAACCGTCTGTTGTGCCATTTGATAGCAGCTTTCGATATTGCCCTGTGCACACCAGTCACCACTGACAATCCATTGATGTGGCTCATCGACTAAGATGCTTGGTGCCTCTTTATCAGCGCTGTCATTAACCACCGTTGCCGCATAACGCCAACGATGACTGTCTATTTGGCTAGGTGCATTTGCTTCATCCCAGTTCAGTGCTTGCTGTGCCGCTCGCAGTAACTGTGCTTGGACGGTCTCGATATCATCATCGACATGCTGCTCTGACCAATGATTGCTAGCATGAATGGTAACACTAGGTAGCAGATCGTCATGAGCAGGCTTTTGATGCTCGATAAATATCCTATCGAGAATAGAGTCTATCAGATAAGCGACATCCCATTCTGGTTGAACATCTTTACTTAGCGCTTTCGGTAATACGGCAATATCGCTCCACCCCAACATCAATGTATAACAAGCCTGCATCTGTGGCTCAGTAATTCTTGATTGCGCAGCAAAGTTGCTATCTGCCATCAGCTCGGCTGCCTGACCATTAGGTGCGGTACAAATCACCCAGTCAAAGTAACCGAGACTCGCGCCAGTATCGTCAAATAACTCCGTTTTTTTATCAGCTTTTTCCGTTATAGAACCATCATATTGAGCCAGCGGTGCAACGCGAGTTTTAAACTTTATCGTGGTGTGCTGCAATTCATCAGCCAATTCACGTCCCCAGCTGGTCATTTTGGGGGTACTGATATAGCGTGCTTGCGTGATGTTCCATTGCTCTTTGCTTTGGATATCGGATGACTCAATGCTATCGTTTGCTGGTGTTAGATTGACCACTTGTGCACACCATGGTTGCAATAAACCTGACTCTAGCCAAGGCGCAATGAAATGTTGAAAGCTAGCTGTTTTAGCCGTAAAAAACTGTGCCCCAAATGCCCATTGCCAGTTCTTACCAGTTTGACTATCGGTACGATAACGAGTGGCTAAACGCCCAACACTGCGAGACTTTTCAAAAATAGTGATGCTAGGTATCAGATCTTTATCATTACCTTGGCTAAAAGCACGCTCTAATAATGTGGCGGTAAATAGCCCTGTCAGACCACCGCCGATGATAGCGATTTTAGGTAAAGTAGTATCGGTACGGTTTAAAGGATGATGAGTCATAATGACAATAAGCCTTATAGGGTATGTGGTCAGAAAATAATATTTATAAAAATAACAGTTTGTTGTAGTCGATTCACTTTTAACTAGTATTCAACTTTTAAATAGCATTGAACCTTTAAAACCTATTCATATCAATATCGTCTACGTAAAAAAGCCATGCTATTTCTATAACATGGCTTTTTTTAATTGCCTAACGAGGATAGTGTAGATCTATATGTAATACTTCAAGCGAGGTTAACGCAGTAACTCTTTTATAGTGGAATGACTATGCTCCGCGCTCAGCTTTGACTACCTCAACCAATTGATTAATCACAGAACTGTCTGCAAGGGTGGATAAATCACCTAAACCAACATACTGTCCAGCGGCTAGATTACGCAAGATACGGCGCATGATTTTACCCGAGCGCGTTTTTGGTAGTACATTGACGATATGAATAGTATCTAAATTAGCAATGGGGCCAATCTCAGAGCGCACATGTCGATTCAGCTCAGCCTTCAGTGACTCTGTCTCTTTTTCGCCCGACTTTAGAATGATAAAGGCGCAAATACCCGTGCCTCGAATCTCATGTGGCATACCGACAATCGCAGCCTCAGCCGTGGCAGGATGTGCGACCACGGCGCTTTCAATCTCGGCTGTGCCTAGACGATGCCCTGAAACATTGAGCACATCATCGACACGCCCCGTAATCCAGTAGTGTCCGTCCTCGTCACGCTGCGCCCCATCACCGGTGAAATAATAGCCTGGATAATCGCTAAAGTAGGTCGCTAAAAAACGCTCATGGTCATTATAAATGGTACGCATTTGCCCCGGCCAGCTACTATTAATCAGCAAGTTACCTTCAGCAGAGCCTTCTAATATAGTGTCATCCCTATCGACGATTTCTGGTTTTATACCGTATAGAGGGTTCATAGCTGCACCCGGTTTGAGTGCGTCTGCACCTGGTATCGGCGCCATTAAGATACCGCCAGTCTCCGTCTGCCACCATGTATCAACGATTGGACATTTACTATCACCGACGACATGATAGTACCAGTCCCATGCTTCTGGATTGATCGGCTCCCCAACGGTTCCGAGCAAACGCAGGCTAGAACGATTAGACTCACGGACAAAAGCATCCCCCTCCTTCATCATCGCTCGAATCGCTGTCGGCGCGGTGTATAAGACCGTCACATTGTGCTTATCAATGATATGGCCGATGCGTGCCCACGTTGGGTATTCTGGTACACCTTCGAACATCACTGTCGTCGTCCCATTGGCGAGCGGCGCATAAGTTGAATAAGTATGACCCGTAATCCAGCCTACATCAGCTGTACACCAGTAGACATCATCGTCTTTAATATCGAAAACATCTCGAAACGTAGAGAGCGCATAAGTGATATAGCCACCAGTCGTATGCAACACACCTTTAGGCTTACCAGTCGAGCCAGATGTGTAGAGTAAAAACAGCGGATCTTCGGCATTCATCACTTCAGGCTCACAATACTGCGATTCACCGTCTATTAAACTATGATACCAAAGGTCGCGGCGACCACTCATCGGGACAGAGTTACCAGTACGATGGACGACGATGACGTTGGTCACGCTGTCAGTGCCATCCATATCGAGCGCACGATCGACATTCGCCTTGAGCGGCGTACGTTTATTACCACGTAAACCTTCATCAGCAGTGATAACCAGTTTCGAGCGACTGTCTATCAAACGATTGCCCAAGCTCTCAGCAGAAAACCCGCCGAAGACCACTGAATGCACGGCACCGATACGCGTACATGCCAGCATCGCTACCATCGCTTCCGGTA
This sequence comes from Psychrobacter sp. TB55-MNA-CIBAN-0194, assembly GCF_040309505.1. NCBI lineage: Bacteria > Pseudomonadati > Pseudomonadota > Gammaproteobacteria > Moraxellales > Moraxellaceae > Psychrobacter > Psychrobacter sp. TB55-MNA-CIBAN-0194. The sequence continues at coordinate 309,289 of NZ_JBEOOW010000004.1, forward strand.
TCATCGGCATATATAAGGTGACGCGATCACCTTTTTTGACCCCCAGCTTACGCATGGCGTTACCCAAGCGGCAGACCGATTCGTGCAGTTCTTTAAAGGAGATAATTTTATGTAAGGAAGGATGATCGCCTTCCCAAATAATCGCTGGTTTGTAAGGGTTGTTTTGTAGGTGTCGATCAAGGCAATTAACAGAAATATTCAGCTCACCATCTTCGAACCACTTGATTCGAAAATCCTTTAAATCATAATTAACGTCGCTGATTTTGGTTGGTTTTTTTATCCAATCAATCAGCTCGGCACGCTGCGCCCAAAAGGCATCATGAGACTCAGGGGATTCGATAGACTGCTGGTAGTCGGTGCGGTATTGTTCGGCTGTCGTATTGGCAGCAGCGATGAACTCGGCTGCAAGGGGAAATGATTTCTGAGTCATAATAGTCATCCTTTTTAATTATTATGACCTGTACCAATCGTCAATAACGACCGTCTGTACAGGTAATAAGAGCCATCTTCCATAATGCGTGACACGTAAGGTTAGTTTGACAAATAAGCCGGATGGTTGCAAGGCATCAACCGCCATTCATAACAATATCACTGTACAGCTGTATAATTGGGCACGCATGATAAAATTTATGGACAGGGCAATAAGCTATTTAATCCTTGTAACCTTAAATAAAATATGGACAATAGCTACTCTAAAGCGAACGCTAAGAGCGACTGACTCTTTTGAAGCACGACTTTATTAAATATAAGCAATCGGCTTTATTTTTACTATTTTATATCTATAGTCAATTCACCCTATTATCGATACAACAAACTGAGTGCCCGCTATACCGTTGGATAGTGAGCGAGGTTGATACCTGTAGCGATTTTATAGTGGACAGGCTCTATCATTTTATGAGACCACAATGAGCAATCAACGCAATACATCACAATACGCCCACTACGATGTCATTATTATCGGTGCTGGCGCGTCAGGGTTATACTGTGCGCTCACTGCGGGTCGCCGTGGTCGCCGCGTACTGGTATTGGATCATGCCAATAAAGCGGGCAAAAAAATCCTCATGTCAGGTGGTGGCCGCTGTAACTTTACCAATTACTTCGTCGAGCCTGAGCATTTCCTTGGTGCCAATCAACATTTCTGTAAATCAGCCCTCAGCCGTTATCCCAGTTGGGAGTTTATCGGTATGGTTGAATCGCATAAAATTCCTTACCATGAGCGTGAGCACGGTCAGCTGTTCTGTGATGACTCTGCACAAGATATCTTGAGCATGCTCCTTGATGAGTGTGCAGCAGCAGGCGTACAAGTAAAATTGAATGCTCAAATTGAAAGTGTTCAAAATGTCGAAAATGATAAAAATGCTCGTTTTCAATTATTGACTACCAAGCAACTCAGTAAAAAAGAAAAGCAAGAGAGAAAAGAGGCGGCAAATCTATCCAAGCTGCCACAAACAGGCTATCGCTGTGAGTCGTTAGTCGTCGCCACTGGCGGATTATCTATACCAACGATGGGTGCTAGCGGCTTGGGCTACGAGGTGGCACAGCAGTTTGGGCATACACTCATACCGACTGATGCCAGTCTCGTGCCTTTTACCTTCACTGATAAAACAGGTGAACTGATTCGAGCATTGTCAGGCATTAGCTTGCCAGTCATTGCCAGTAATGAGCGCATTTCCTTTAAGTTACCGCTGCTGTTCACCCATCGTGGACTGTCCGGTCCTTCTATGCTGCAACTATCCAACTATTGGCATACGGGTGAAACCATCAGCATTAACCTGCTACCAGAGACAGATACGACAGCGCTATTATTGGCTCATAAAAAATCACACCCCAAGCAGCTGATTCGTACAGTATTGGCTGACTATACAGACAATGCATTACCCAAAAAGCTGCTGACTGCGCTGCAGACTCACCTGTGGGAAGACATAAAAGATACCGAGCTTGCTAATATTAAAGATGAGCGTTTGGCAGAGCTTGGTGCGAGTCTAAATGGTTGGCAACTGAAGCCCTCTGGTACCGAGGGCTATCGTACCGCTGAAGTCACGCGCGGCGGCGTCAAAACAGATGAAGTATCCTCAAAAACCATGCAGAGTAATTTGCAAGAGGGTCTGTACTTTATCGGTGAGGTGCTCGATGTCACAGGCTGGCTGGGTGGTTATAATTTCCAGTGGGCGTGGGCAAGCGGTTTCGTCAGTGGCGAGATTGTCTAACGATTCATTTTTTAATAACTCATCTGTTTAGCCATTAGTCTATTTAAAAATCAGTCGTGTTCAATGATTTTGATGATGCATTAGGGCGTGTTTTTAGAGCACTCTGAACACGCTATAACCATCTATGTTTAATTTTTTATTCTACTTAAGTTGATTTTTAACTCAATAAAGGTTTGATAACTGCTAGAATAAGAAGCATGACAAAAGTGAAGCTGTTTAGTGTTCACGCTTGAAAAGCAACAATAAAAATTAGAATAATATAGTTGGTTCAATATAATTTGAGTACAAGGAAGCCGAGCGAAAGGGCTACAAGTAGTAGACTCAGCGAGACTGACACCGCATCCAATTTATAGAGGATTGACTATACATCTCATTTTATGGGGGAATACATGCGTCCGATTGAGAACGTTCATAGTAAAAAAGCACCGCATTGGGTCGGTGATGGCTTTTATGTAAAAACCTTCATCAACCATCTCGAAGAAAACGCTGACTTTAACTATGAGCACACTGATCCATTTCTGTTATTCGATTATGGCGAACCGACCACCTTTGAGCCGAACCCTAATTACCAGACGGAACCGCACGGCATCGGTAAGCATCCACACAAAGGTTTTGAGACGGTCACCATCGCCTATTCGGGCGAAATCAGCCATGCAGACTCGACCGGTGGATGCGGTGATATCCTAGAAGGTGATGTGCAGTGGATGACCGCAGGACGCGGCATTATGCATGAGGAGTTCCATTCAGCAGCGTTTGGGCAGCGTGGCGGCGTCTTTAGTATGGTGCAAATGTGGGTCAATCTACCGAGCGCAGACAAACTAACCCATCCAAAATACCAAAGCATCAAACGTGCAGAGATACCTCTCGTTGACTTGATAGATAACAGCGACGACAGTGACGGTAGCAATCAAGCCACTATTGGCAAAGCTGCTATCATCGCTGGCGAATGGCAAGGAGTAACAGGTTCAGCCAGTACCTTTACATCCATTAATATCTGGAATATCGAGCTGTATGCCTCTGGTTCAACGACACTGCAAATACCCAACACGCACAATACACTGCTGCTAGTGCAAGAAGGCGAACTACGGGTAAATGATATGCCTGTGAGTGCAGGAAATCTGATCCAGTTTGAAGCACCCACGCAACATCGTGCTGACATTCAAGATGATCAAGCACTGACTACTGACACCATTGAGCTACACTGCTCTATTATCACCACTGAAGAATCAACACTAAATCCTATCAAACTTTTGTTATTCAGCGGTGAGCCTATTGGTGAGCCAATAGCAGGTTATGGACCGTTTGTCATGAACACACAAGAAGAACTGCGCCAAACGTTTCGAGATTATCAGACAGGTAATTTTATTAAGTAACTCAATTAGCTGAAGTAGTTCAAGTAGCCGAAACCTATGTATCATCATGCATAAAAAAGCCACCAGACGATTATCGTCTGGTGGCTTTCGATTGTCAGTTATATAGAGATAACTATAGTCAAAGAACTCTAAAATGGGTACAAGGCAGCCGACTGTAGATTGTACTAGTACATCTAAGGAGGGTAACGCCGTAGCCGTTTAGTAGTTCACCGACTATATATTACGCTTGGTTTAAAAACGGATAGTCGGTGTAACCTTCAGCACCGCCACCATAAAAGCTATCGGGATGCTGTTCATTTAGCGCAGCGCCTTCACGGATACGCTCGGCCAAATCAGGATTGGCAATATAATCACGACCAAAAGCAACCGCATCGATGTATCCGGCTTTAACATTTTTCTCTGCTTTTTCGGCAGTATAACCACCAGCAGCGATAATCAAGTTATCAAAAGCAGCGCGGACACGTTGACGGAATCCATCGCTATAAGGAGTGCCACCAGCCCAATCAGGCTCTGACAGATGTAGATACATCAAGCCACGCTTGTTAATCTGCTCGATTAGCCAGATATTCTCATCTTCATTATAGCCAGCTTCTACATTGTTAAATGTTCCAAGCGGTGAGATACGAATACTAACGTGATCAGCATCCCAAGCATCCACACAAGCATCGATAACATCTAATGTTAGACGCGCACGGTTCTCACGGCTACCACCATATTCATCTTCACGCTGGTTGGTTTGCTCAACCCAGAATTGATGCAATAGATAACCATGGGCACCATGAATCTCAACCCCATCAAAGCCCGCTTCTTTGGCGTTTTTGGTTGCTTGTGCAAAGTCAGCGATGACTTGCTTGATTTCATCAAGTGTGGCTGGGCGTGGCGTCGTTGCTTCAACGCGGATGGCTTGGTTATTGCTATCACGCAATGAGGTACGTATACCGACATGGACATCAGAGGCAGAAATTGGTGCTTTGCCATCCGGCTGTACGCTCTCATGCGAGACCAGACCGGTATGCCATAGCTGTACCACAATCTTGCCACCTTTGGCATGGACATTATCAACGATGGTTTTCCATGCGGTGATTTGGTCTTGGGTATGAACGCCAGGTGCACCTGCATAGCCTTTTGCTTGAAAAGAAACCTGCGTTGCTTCAGTAATCACAAGCCCTGAGCTAGCACGCTGTGAATAATACTCGCTAGCAAGTACAGTCGGTACATCACCGGGCTCTACTGAACGCAGGCGCGTCAACGGTGCCATAATGATACGGTTTTTTAGCGTTTGCGTGCCCATTTTTACGGATTCAAATAAATTATCGTGTGCCATGTTATGCCTTATTATGTTTGTCGTTATAAGTTACTGTTCTTTATTATGAGGTTCATTACTATTAATTAAAGTGCTCGACTATTCATTAAAGCCCTCAAAAAAAACTGGCTTAGAACCATAAAAAAATGCGAGCCATTGAATCAATAGTATTGGGTCAATAGAATATATCGTTGCCTATTTGCTAAGCAAAGACGCATATTGAACGACCGTTATCTTTATAGGGAGTGTCCGTTATTATTCAAGTAAACTTTACAAACAGAAACACTGCTTTATATTTATTTAATAAAGAATGATAGCCACTATTTCGATAGCCTATTAAAGGGTAAAATCACCATAAGCAAACAATAGTTTTATTATTCGTTTATTAGAACTTATTTTAAACTATACATATTCATATTTTACGGCATGTTAAGAGGATACAGTCTGTGCAAAAAAATCAAGTGTCATTCATCATAGGTTCAAGCCTGCTGCTCGTTAGCACTGTTACTGTCACTGCATGCCAGCCAACCTCGAATACCCCATTACCCCAAGCACAAGCTATTGAAGAATCAAACATACCAACGGTCGTAGAGAAACCTGAACCTAGTAAAAAAAGCTTAGGTGTAGATGCGAAAACTTGTGTACAGCTGAATCAGACAATGCAAACAGTGGATGGTACTAGCAAGATTGAAGATATTTATGCCATTCAAAAACAATTAGATACTTGCTTACCGACGGCCAGCAATGCTGAAGTAATGGCATTATTGAGCAGTTATGAGTCAATGTATAAACAGTTTCTAGTAGGTGATATTGATATAGACGATGAAAGCTTTAACAGCATTGTCTATGACTTATATTATGAAGAAAGTGCAACATCAAAGCAGCTAGCGACCCTAAGCCCACGTGCACAATACTTGATTGGGCTAATACAAAGTGGTGCCGATGTGAGATTCCGTGACTTGGGAGAAGGTCTATTTTCATTTGATCATGACATGCTAGCGATGGTAAACATATTTATACCTTATCTACAAAAAGACCAAGCAGCATTTATCCAACGTATGGCACAGAACAATCAAGAGAGTTTTTGGATGGATGCATCAGTGACTACCACCTTTCAGGAATTGGTCGAACGTGCAACATTTTGGGAGCTTTATATACAGCAATATCCAAATGGCTATGCTGTAAAAGATGCCAAGACTTTATTGAACTTATATCGCTATGTGCTTTTCTATGGCGCAGACAATACACAATGGACAGATGATGCTATCCATCGGTTTATGGAACCTAGTTATAAAAAAATCATGCTTGATTTAGCCAAGCGTCCCAACAGTATGTTAGCCAAAAATGCTCAGCTTTTTCTTGGCTTCTTGGCGTTACCCGATAGCGAACGACAGATTAAATATCCTGTACCTAGCACAGATGAAGATGGTTATGAAATACATGATTGGTCCAAAGTGCGTTATCAATTACACCAAGTATTACAAATACCTTCTCCTTGGGATGTGCGGCATGATAGAGATTGCCTAAATGGTATCTCTTGCACTGACCAGATAGACCTTGATAGCCTAGACATTTCATCAAATTTCGCTTATGCCTGCCCTTCTGCTATGCAGGGAGCAATGCAACTTGAAAACGACTTGCAAGTTTGGGAACTCGACACCGAATCTTCCGAGCAAGCGTCAAGCTGTAAACCTTCTAATCTAAAAGCGTATTCGCAGTTTGAATGTAACCTCAGCATTGATTGGCACCAGAACGCAAATATTGATATTTATAGCGACAGAGAGGTATACAAAAACGTGTATGAGAATTTAGAAGATTGTGAGCTTGCCCTAAAATAAAATACAAGATGGCTGTTTTATTAGGGTCTGTTAGACTGTTGCGGCTGTCCTACTCACTCTTTCCTGCTACGGGTATAGAAATAAAAAATGAAGTCGTTATCACTTATACAAAATAAAAAGCTACCGCTCATCATAGGTTCAAGCTTAGTGTTTGGCCTTACTGCTTGCCAGCCTCCTTCTGACAAAGCTACTTCATCAGAAGCACAAACGACAACTATCCAAAGCGAACAGCCTATCGCAGAAGCAAAGACGCCAAAAGAACTCACTAAAGCCTTGGTGAAATTATCGGAAGATACATTAAAAGAGCGGCTGATTTGTAGCAAGCTTAATGACACAATAAATGCTATCAATAATAAAAATGAAATCGAAGACATTCATGCGGTTCAGCACCAGTTAACCGCTTGCTTGCCAGTGGCCAACAACGCTGAAATATTGCAATGGCTAGCAGAGTATCAGGAGATGTATGCACGTTTTCTGAATGTTGATAGCGCTATAGACGACAGCGCATTTTATGCCTTGATGCGCACCATCGAACAAGGTAAAAAGGTTTCGGTGACACAATTAAAAGCAGTGAACTCTCATGTTCGATATTTGGTTAGCTTAATCATGAGTAGGTCTGACGTCAGTGTGCGCTATTTGGGCGAAGGTGATTATGAGTTTCATCACGACCTAACGGCTATGGCAGATATATTCATTCCCTATCTACCAGAGGATCAAGCTGCCTTTATCCAGCGAATGGCTCAAGACAACCAAGGAATATTTTGGTTTGATGCAGCGATAGCTTTTTCTTTTGAGGAGTTGGTAGAGCGTACCGTCTTCTGGGAAGATTTCATGCACCAGTATCCACAGAGTATCTTTTATAACGATGCTAACGTGTTATTCAATATGTATCGTTATCTACTGTTTTTTGGGTCAGAGAATACCCAATGGACAGATGAAGAAATGCGTGAATTCTATGACTCAGATAACGAACAACTGATGGTGCAGCTGAATCAACGCCCTAATAGTAAACTGGCTAAAAATGTACAAAACTTTTTAATATTTATGGAGCAATCCGATACCGAGCGTCTTAAGCGATACCCTATACCTGACAAAGATGAAAACGGTCGTGAAATAGATGAGCGAAACATCACACCCTATCAATTGCATAAAGCATTAGACCTATCGTCACCATGGACCGTCACTCAAAATAGAAATTGTTTGAATGGCATTATTTGTGTGGGTAAGAACGCTCAGTAAAGCCAAAATACACATATTATTCCGTACATAATTTACGACTTTATCATCCTAGTAACAGACAACTCTAAAGACAAATACGTCCCAAACAATATCACCACCGAACCGATAATGGCAGGTGTATCCAATGCTTCACCCAGTAATAAATAGCCCAAAATAATCGCAAAAATTGGGATCACTAGCGTAATGCTCGTTGCTCTCATAGGGCCAATACTTTTGATTAATTGATTCATAAAAATCAGCGCAATGGCGGTAGAAAACACACCAATACAGATAACAGAAACCCAAGCCTGAGCACTGATACTCTTGCCATAAGGGAACTCATATATTGCAACCGGCAGCATAATCACACTGGCAATAATGAGTGACCCTGCGGTAATCGCCACTGGAGAGACATCATTCAAGTAATTCCTAGTAATGTTCGCCCCTAGCGCATAACCAACACAGGCCAACAACCCATAACCCATCGGCAACAGACTCGAACCCGACGTCGCATCCTGCCCACCAAACAAACTCTCACTCATCAAAATTACCACACCGATAACACCAATAATGAGGCCCAAAATTTGCTTTTTTGATAGTCTGTCTTTAAAGAACGTACTGGCGATAAATCCACTCAGCATCGGTACAGAAGCATTGAGCACTGCCAAAACACCCGCATTCACCGAACGTGCAGAAAAAGAAAACAGCATAAATGGCACGGCAGCGGAGAATAATCCAACAAGCGCCAACACTTTCCAATTTTCGCGGATGCCTTCTCTGTTTTTCTTGCTAATTAATACAAAGATCAGCATGACCAGCCCAGCAAATATGACCCGTAAACTGGCAAAGGTCAACGAGCCAAACTCCGGCACACCCACGCGATAAAATATAAAAGACAGCGACCACATAAAGGACAGTGTTACGAAAATAATGAGGTCGCGGTTGGTCATGAAAAAATCCTATCAAGCATGGGACGGCTGTTTCCTATTTATAAGAGATGGTCATTTATGATAAATGTACCGTTATAAAAGGTCTCAGTCGTGAAAAAGGTTATATCGTAAAAAAAGACCACGATGATAACTTTTTAATCGCTTAAAAGGGATTATTTTTCTATACTCATCACTCACTTTTGTTTATAAATTTACCTTATCTAAAATAAAATCAATATCTTTATCACCGCGATCATTAAATTCCAACCTCGCATCGGTAAGAATGGTTATGCCTATATATAAAAGCCAACTCATAAAACCTAATAAATAACCTTCTACTCAAAAGGATAAAAAATGAAACTGCGTATCTTAAAATCTGCTGTGACCAACCCTTGGTTTAACCTAGCGACCGAGGATTGGATATTCCAAGCACTCGACCCAGACTCGCACACGCTATTCTTGTGGCGTAATTCTGAGACCGTGGTCATCGGACGCTCGCAGAATCCATGGGTGGAATGCAAAATTGATAAAATGGAAGCTGACGATGTGTTTTTGGCACGGCGTCAAAGTGGCGGCGGTGCGGTGTTTCATGATTTGGGCAATACCAACTTTACTTTTTTATCACCCAAAGATGACTACGACCAAGCAGCGAACTTTACCATCATCATCAATGCGCTGAAAAAACTAGGCATAGATGCTGACTTATCTGGGCGTAATGACATGCAAGTGGGTGATAAAAAAATCTCAGGCAGTGCCTTTAAACATACAGCGGATCGCAGCTTTCATCATGGGACATTACTCGTCAATGCCAATATGCAAAAACTCAGTGACTACCTCAATCCGCATCCACTCAAGCTAAAAGCCAAAGGTATAAAATCCGTGCGTGCAAGAGTCGCAAACTTGGTTGAGTTTAATAAAGACATCAATCATGACACGCTGTCTGATGCGATTATTGAGGCGTTTTGTGAATACTATCGCGACAAAGATTATGGCGACACTGCGCCAGTAGAAGCGTTAGATGAAGCCAGTCTCACCAAGCAGCCTAGTTTGCACAAATACTATCAGCAAATGGCAGATTGGGATTGGCGCTTTGGCAAGACCCCTGAGTTTACCCACCATATTGAAACACGCTTTGATTGGGGCATTATCGATTTGCACCTTGATGTAAAGCAAGCAATGATTCGTGAAGTCGTTATCTTCTCTGATGCGCTAAATGTTGATTTGATTGAGCTGTTAAAAGAAACTTTGACTGATAGTAAATATAATCGCAGTGACGTAAAAACTAAGTTCGATGAGCTAAGCAAAGCCCATCCTGATGTAGCAGCGCAAGTGAATGACGTATCTGAGTGGTTGACTAGCGAGATGGAAGGTTAGATTTTGCGACGTCAAATTTAATCTAGCAAGTATTGCAGGGTATGCCGCTTGCACTGCTTGATAAAAAGTTACTGACACAAATGCGCTTTATATAGTTAATGGTATTGATATCATACAGACGCCATTTGAGATTTTTTATATTAATGATGCATAACAAGCACCCTACCATTACTCCATTTTTTATGAACAATAAATATTAAGGCATTTTTATGAAGTACTTACATGCAATGATTAGAACCAACAAACTAGAAGAAACGTTATCTTTCTATTGTGACCTTATGGGCTTACAACTGCTAAGAAAGAGAGACTCTGAATCAGGCAGATTCAGCTTATATTTTTTAGCAACGCATGAGGGTGCGCCAGAGATTGAGGTGACACACAACTGGGATGAAAAAGAGTATACCAATGGCGATAATTTTGGGCACTTTGCCTTTAAAGTCGACAATATATACACGCAGTGCGACACCTTTATACAGGCAGGGGTCGAGATATTAAGACCACCTAAAGATGGCCATATGGCTTTTGTTAAAGACCCTAACAACATCTCAATTGAACTGCTACAAAGTGGCGAAGACCTAGAACCTATCGAGCCTTGGATTTCGATGGAAAATGTTGGCAGTTGGTAAATGAGTGAGGCTAGCTAGCTGGGCTAGGATCGATGGACTGATTCGTTTTTTGCAGAAAATGATGATGACACGTATATCACAATTTAGCTTTCTTAAAATACAATCAAGCTCTAAAAAATGAGGGTAATATGAAAAAGTTATGCATCACTACGATCAGTATTTTAGGCACTTGCTTACTTTCCACTTATGCAAATTCAGCAAGTTTTGATTGCGACAAAGCTGCTAGTTGGGTAGAAAAAACTGTTTGCGAAAATCCTGAGCTTTCTAAGCTTGATGACGCCATGGCAGAAAAGTACAAAAGTAATCTAGTCACCTCTTCTGACTATGAAGACAGCAAAGCTTTTAAAGATAGGTTCATTGCTAATCAACGCATATGGCTAAATTTTCAGCGTAATACTTGCAAAGATACCAAGTGCCTTATCCGTGAGTATAAAGAATATATCGAAGAAGATACATATTATGATTGGGAAGATGAGCTAAACTCTTCTGAATTTCCCAATAAGGATATGTTTGGAGAATTTTCTAAAAACTTTCAAATTTCAGTATTTAATGTAGATGGTAAGCACAAAAATACGTTGCAAAATGCAATGAATACTTTGTCGATTAATAAGGTTGATAAAAAACCTAATCTTTCTGTAATTGAAAGTGACTTAATTTTTGATAATTTACATACCTGTAGTATTGAAGATAGCATTGCAAGGTGGTCACAAAATCATTGGGTCGTTAACGATGATCAGCCAGATGAAACCGTCGAGCTAAGATTATATCCAGCAATGTATAAGGGTAAGAATCAACTATTATTAAGAGACATTAATTATCAGTTTAGTTCAGGGCGTTGTGGTGTCCGAGGGTATTTTGACCGGATTATATTAGAGCACGAGGTGAGTTAGGTTTTCGAACTTCGAAGCAATGATAAGCTAAATTTTATCTCAATTAAAATAAAAACCTTGAGCAATATTTAAGCTCTAAATAAAAAAACAGCAGGAGATCACTCCCCTGCCGTCTTCTAGTTTTAGACACTGATTTTAAATCAATCGTTTAAATCTGCACAGCAACCTCAGCCCCATCACGAATCGCGCGTTTAGCATCTAGCTCAGCTGCAAGCTTAGCGCCGCCGATTAAATGATACTGCGCGTCTGGCGCATCACCAACGTTTGGCATTAGCTCAACGACTGACTCTTGACCTGCACAGACGACGACGCTATCGACACGTAGTAACTGGCTTTGACCTTGACCATTGGTCACCCAAATACCTTCATTGGTAATTTTGTCATACTGCACGCCAGCGACTTGGATGACGCCGTGTGATTTGATATGAGCACGATGCACCCAACCAGAGGTTTTATTGAGTCCGCTGCCCAAGCGACCTTTGCTGCGCTGCATGAGATAGACTTGGCGAATAGGTTTAATGGCCTCAGGCTTAACCAGACCACCATCCGTTTGATAATTGACATCATTAGTCACGCCCCACTCTTCGCGCCACTCACTAATTGACTGGGCTTTTGGACGATAGCTTGGATCTTTCAACGTCTCAGGATCTAGCTCATCAAGTGGTTGACCATGTTTGGCGGTGAGATATTCACTGACATCAAAACCAATACCACCAGCACCGATGACAGCAACTGTATTGCCAACTGATTTCTCACCAGATAGCAGTTCAGCATAGCTCATCACTTGTGGCAAATCTGCACCTTCAAGCTTACCTGCTAGACTTCTAGGTACGACACCCGTTGCGACGATGACATGGTGGAATTTGGCTTTTTCAAGCATGTCTTTATCGACTTTGGTGTTCAGTTGTACGTCGACACCCAAGTGCTCAAGCTCATTAATATAGTAGCGAATGGTTTCAAAGAACTCTTCTTTACCAGGGATGACTTTGGCATAGTTGAACTGACCGCCCAACACGTCTTTGGCTTCAAACAAGGTCACATCATGACCGCGCAGTGCAGCCACATGAGCGGCTGACATACCCGCAACACCGCCACCGATGACAGCAACTTTTTTCGGCTTCTTCGCTTTCTTATAGACCAATTCAGTCTCATAACAGGCTTGTGGATTGACCAAACAAGTCGAACGTTTGTTTTCAAAAGTATGATCTAGGCAGGCTTGGTTACAGGCGATACAAGTATTGATACGGTCTGCTTGACCATTTTTGGCTTTATTGACCCAATGTGCATCAGCTAAGAATGGACGTGCCATCTGAATCATATCTGCTTGACCAGTCGCGACGATTTCTTCTGCTGTTTCTGGCATGTTGATACGGTTGGCTGCCATCATTGGGATACTAATGTGCTTTTTGATTTCAGCGGTGAAATCCACAAAGGCTGCACGTGGCACACTGGTCACGATCGTCGGGACACGCGCTTCATGCCAGCCAATGCCCGTATTCATGATGGTTACGCCCGCTTCTTCTAGCGCTTTTGCCACGGTAATGACTTCATCCATGACGTTACCGTCTTTGACCAAATCGATAACAGATAAGCGGAATAGAATAATGAAGTCTTCACCAGTCGCCTCGCGAACGGCTCTAACCACATCAACGGCGAATTTCATACGAGCGTGAATATCACCACCATAAATGTCTTTACGCTTATTCACATGGCTCGATAAAAACTGGTTGAGTAGATAACCTTCAGAGCCCATGATTTCGACACCATCATAGCCTGCTTGCTTGGCAAGTTTGGCTGAACGAGCATAGTCTTTTACCGTTTGCTCGATGTTTTTAATACTCATCTTGCGCGGTTTAAATGGTGAGATTGGCGATTTAATCGGGCTTGATGACAGTACGAATGGATGATAACCGTAACGACCACTATGCAAGATTTGCATGATGAGTTTACTGTCATGTTTATGCACAGCACGGGTCACGCGTTGGTGATTGATGACGTCGGCCTTTGTATTCATGGTACCGCCCGCAGGGAGCAACCACCCTTCGCGATTGGGCGAGATACCGCCAGTGATCATCATCGCCACGCCGCCTTTGGCACGCTCTTCGAAATATGCCGCCAACTTGCCATAATTATAGAAACGATCTTCAAGACCAGTATGCATAGAGCCCATCACTAGACGGTTTTTGAGCGTAGTAAAACCCAAATCAAGTGGCTCAAATAAATGCGGGTAATGTTCATTGGTAGTGGCAGTTTCAATCGGCGCGGCAGTGCGGCTGGCGGTCATATCATTTTCCTTATGAATGGCTTGCGGGGTTTAACGTTACTGGTATCGTACCACACCGCTATTATCATCAGCTACGCAGACAAACGACTGATGAGTGGACATTTATTAATGACCATACCAAATGGCTTTGCTTAATAGCTGACTTCCTAGTATACGGTTAAACAAACACGACAAAACCAGTCCAATTATCAATGACGACTGTCTATAATAATTAGGTATTAAGACGTAGCATCGACTGGATTAATCGATTAGATTATAAGGGTAAAAATACAAATACTTTCAATTGATGACATGCCCTGATAAAGTCGATCGACTAAAGTATTACCTCAAAGAATCTCAAATATATGATAAAGGATTATCACAATGACAGACTTCCATACTGGTCTTGGCAAGAATGCAGCCAACCACCAGCCGCTTACCCCTATTGATTTTATTATTCGCAGTGCGCAGGTGTACCCTGACAAGACCGCCATCATTTATGACGACCTAAAATATAATAACTTCACCCAAACATGGCAACAGACCTATAATCGTTGCAGGCAGTTAGCTGATGGGCTGCGCAAACTGGGTATTGATAAAAACGATACCGTGGCAGTGATGATGCCGAACACGCCAGCGATGATTGAATGCGCCTTTGGTGTACCGATGTCAGGTGGCGTACTCTGTACATTGAATACCCGACTAGATATCAACGCCCTCACCTTTTGTCTACAACATTCCGAAGCTAAAGTTCTGGTTTTGGACAGTGAATTTGCAGAGTATGCCGAGATTATTGATGAAACCTTTCCTAACCTAATTGTTATTCACTCAACAGATGCGGCACTCAAAGTCGATCGATTTGGGCAAATGAGTTATGAGGAATTGGTTGCCAGTTCAGACAGTTTGGATAACTGGGAAAAACCATCAGACGAATGGGATGCGATTGCACTGAATTATACCTCTGGCACCACAGGCAAACCCAAAGGTGTGGTCTACCACCATCGCGGTGCCACGCTCAATGCTGTATCCAATATTCTAGATTGGGACCTACCGAAGCACCCTATGTATCTCTGGACGCTGCCGTTATTTCACTGTAATGGTTGGTGCTTTCCATGGACCATCGCTGAGCGTGCCGGTATCAACGTCTGCTTACGTAATATTGATGCAGATTTGATTTTACAGCTGATTGCTAAGTACAAAGTCAGCCATTATTGCTCAGCGCCTGTGGTACACAATATGATTGCAGGCGGTAAGTCTGAATACAAAGAAGCGATTACTCACGAAGTCAATGGTTGGGTCGCTGGTGCGCCGCCATCTGAGACTATGCTAGCCGCCATGGAAGCCATGGGGTTTCACATATCTCATGTCTATGGTCTCACTGAAGTGTATGGGCCAGTGACTGTCTGTGCCGAGCAAGCAGAATGGGATGAGCTAGATGTCACCGTACGTGCGCAAAAGAAATCACGACAAGGTGTGACTTCACACTTGATGACTGGGTTTGAGGTGTTTAAGCAAGGTACAACTGAACCTGTTGCCGCCGACGGTGAAGAGATGGGCGAGCTGGCATTACGCGGTAATATGGTGATGAAAGGCTATCTCAAAAGTCGTAAGGCCACCGAAGCGGCCTTTGCTGATGGCTGGTTTCGCACGGGTGATTTGGGCGTCAAATACCCTGATGGTTATATTAAAATCATGGACAGGCTTAAAGACATCATCATCTCAGGTGGTGAAAACATCTCTAGTATCGAGGTAGAAAACATCCTATATAAAATGCCTGAGATTCAAAGCTGCGCCGTGGTCGCTGCACCACATGAAAAATGGGGCGAAGTTCCTGTTGCCTTTATCGAGATTCATGCTAGTAGCACCTTGCAGCGCGATACCGTGATGGCACATTGCAAGCAGCATTTAGCCGGATTTAAAGTACCTAAATACATTGTATTTGCTGAAATACCAAAGACCAGTACGGGTAAAGTTCAGAAGTTTGAACTGCGACAAGCGGCCAAATCATTGGCACATGAAACACCGAAAGTTACGGTCAGTGCAAAGTAAGCTTTTAACATAAAAACTGTTATTGATGAAAAAGGCCAGCCTAATTAAATTAGGCTGGCCTTTTTTACTATTACTTATATTAATAATGAGTGATGCGGTTCTTTATAAATCACGCTTATTATTAACCAAACTTAGGCGCAAACCATTGATAAATTAACATGCCAACTATCATGGCAGGGATGAAGACATACGCTTGCCACTGCCCTGTCCCGAGCAGTACGATGCCTGGCCCTGGGCAAATACCAACCAACCCCCAACCAATACCAAATAGCACCGCACCAATAAGAAGTTTTTTATTGATAACGGTTTTGCTCGGCATCTCTATCACTGTATCAATCCAACTGCTCTGTTGACGCTTGGCCAATTGCACACCAACGATTGCCACGATTAATCCACCGCCCATCACCAGCGCAAGAGAGATATCCCATGCACCAAAGACATCCAAAAACCCTTGTACCTTCACAGGATCAGTCATACCAGATATCAGCAGTCCTAAACCAAATAACAACCCTGCCAGCAATCCAATTATATTTTTTAGCATGTTTTTCTCGCACCTAATATATTAATTCAAGCTGCTATAAATAGCATTCAACACTGTCTTAGCAACGAGCGGTTTAAATCAAACCTAAGACATGCCGACCGATATAAACGGTCACAATACCGAACAGCATAAAGGTTACCGTCGCTGCCATTGAGCGTGGAGACAAGCGTGCATTACCACAGATGCCGTGGCCACTGGTACAGCCAGATCCTAAGCGTGTCCCAAAGCCAACCAATAACCCTGCACCAATTAATAACGGCAAAGAGCTACTGATGGCAATCTCAGGTAACGGCCTGACCACACTATATAAGATTGGCGAGACGATTAAACCTACTATGAAGAGCACCTGCCACATCTCTACGCGCTTGGGTTTCAACAAGCTAGAGAATATACCGCTAATACCAGCAATACGCCCAATACCCAATAGTAGTATGACCGTCGCCACACCTAGTATTAAGCCGCCTACTAAGGAGATGGGTGTAAATGCCTGCCCGTCAATTTGTATACTCATATTGCTTACCCAGTCTTATATTTATCTTATATAAATACATTATATTATTAAATATAATAAAAAGGCAAAAAAAATACTGAACCCATATTAAACAGGCTCAGCATTCTTTTAGATAAGGCATATGCTAAGTATTATTGAGCCAATACTTTATCCAGTGCTGACTCAAAACGTGACACTGCGCCATCAATATCAGTTAGTTTATCTAAACCAAATAGACCCAAACGGAAGGTCTTAAAGTTATCAGGCTCACCCACTTTTAGTGGTACGCCAGACGCAATCTGCATGCCAGCTTCTGCAAAGGCGCTACCTTTATGCATATCATCACGGTCGGTATAAACCACGACAACACCTGGCGCTTCAAAACCTTTAGCTGCCACGCTCTCGATACCTTTATCAGCAAAGACTTGACGGATGCGGTTGCCCAATTCCCACTGTGCATCATACAATGTATCAAAGCCAACTTTTTTAGCTTCTAAAATAGTATCGCGGAACTGACGCAAGCTATCGGTTGGCATGGTCGCATGATAGGCATGACCGCCATTCTCATAAGCACGCATGATGTTTAACCACTGCTTCAAATCTAAGCTGAAGCTATCAGACTCTGTACTGTCTACTTTTTTGATAGCGGCATCGCTGAGCATGACGAGGCCAGCGCATGGCGTACTACTCCAACCTTTTTGCGGCGCGCTAATAAGGACATCAATCCCCAAATCTTGCATATCCAACCAGACACAACCTGAGGCAATACAGTCAATAACCAGTAAACCACCAACACTATGCACGGCCGCGCTTAAAGCTTTAATGTAATCCGCTGACAGAATAATACCTGATGAGGTTTCAACATGCGGCGCAAATACCACTGCTGGTTTTTCTGCTTTAATCTTTGCCACTGCCTCATCGATATCGACAGGTGAAAACGGCTTTGGAGAATCACCCTCTTCGCGATGAGCAGTCAAGACCGTAGTCGATTGGGCAATTTTGCCTTTTTCTAGGATTTGCGACCAACGATAGCTAAACCAACCATTACGAATAATGAGGCAATCTTCATCGTTTGCCAATTGACGCGCAACCGCTTCCATACCATAAGTACCAGCACCCGGTACAATCACGACTGCATCAGCGTTATAGACTGATTTCAGGTCGCTAGACAGGTCATTCATCACTTGTTGAAAGACTTTCGACATGTGATTGAGGGCGCGGTCAGTATAGACCACTGAGTATTCTAATAAGCCGTTTGGATCAATATCTTGACGTAATGCAGTCATAGGGCGCTCCTAGTTTATTGTTAGATGATTTAATAATTCTTAAGCTGTAGCTACAGCAAGCTCCAGACACTAAAACCTCAATATTAAAATGCAGATACTAAAATCTAAGTGCAAAAATCTAAATGCCAACCTAGCCAAATACTATTTATAGTGAAATAGCACTATTGCTAGAGACTATAGTTGATTCCATTTAAAAGTAGTACAAGGCAACCGAGTGTAGATGTATGTTTAATACTTCAAGTGAGGTTAAAGCAGTAATACTTTTATAGTGAAATAGCACTGTCGCTAGAGGCTACTATAGCTAATATTCATTTGGATATAATATCGAGTAATAATCGAGAGTACGACGCAGGGTTGACGATATAGCGCTTTATCCTAGTGCTATTGCCGTTGATGATTGTGTCTTGCATGCATTGATTTTATTAACTTGGGACGAAATCGTACAAAACATATGCACCGATATAAATGCTACACAGTGGTAGACTCATTACAGTGGTCGCGGATGATGGAATGACATGAATAGATACTGAGCCAGCATAAGTGCGCTAAGGCGTTTATCGAATAATGGCCAGCGAATCCCGACAGATTATCATCGCTTAATATGCTTATGACAGCTCGATATTAGCACTGATAATGCAGGTTGACAACGATATGTTCGCGCAATGCGTGCACTGGCGAATCTATGATTTTTTGATAAAGGAATGGCTACTATCGACGGCCGCGATGTGACTCATTCAAGCCTGCTACCACAAAGTCTAACAGTTCGCTGTCACCTTCACGGGCAGCTTTACGCAGCAGCTTCGATGGTGCATGTGTGAGTTTCTGGGTCAGACGGCGTGACAGCTCGGTGAGGATATCTTCAGGGCTGGCATCACTCTGCTGTAGCTGAGCGATAGAATCATGCAGTAGTTTGTCTACTTGATCCTGAGTACGTGCACGGTATTGCTCTATATCTTTACCGACTTGGCGCACTTGAAAACTACGATCCATCTCAACGACCAGTTGGCTGACCAGTAGCTCCGCATCTACCGCTGCTTGTCTGCGCTGCTCGATGTTACCAGCAATCACGTGCTGCAGATCGTCGACAGAATACAGATAGATATCATCTATACGGCTAATGGTGGAGTCAATATCGCGCGGCACTGCTAAGTCAATCATCAACATTGGCTGATAGCGGCGACGCTTGAGCGCCTGCAATGTCATGGTTTTATCAATCAACAAATCCATACTGCCGCTACAGCTACTGACAATATCAGCCTCTGCCAACACTTGCGGTAGCTCTTGCAGTGTTCTGACTTCCACACGGCGATTAGGGTTGCGCAGCTCAGCCGCCAGTGCTTCTGCCCGTTCAGGATTACGATTGCAAATGATAACCCGCCCGACCCCAAGCCCCGCAATGTGCGTCGCGACCAATCTATTCATCTCGCCTGCTGCCACAACCAATAGAGTTCGGCTAGGCAAATCATCAAATATTTGCGTGACGAGTTTGGCCGCCGCAAAGCTGAGCGATACCGCTTGTGCACCTACTTTGGTCTCATTACGCACACGCTTAGCAGCCGCAAACACTTGATCGACGACCCAACCGAGCTGATTACTCAATACTTTTTGCTCTTGTGCGAGGTGTACAGAGCGCTTAATTTGACCGAGTATCTGCGGCTCACCCAATATCATAGAGTCTAGCCCTGCGGCGACCCTGAGCCAGTGAGTTAAAGCATGCGTATCACGATGCACATAGAGATACGAGTCAATCTCAGAGAGTGATAGTTGCTTAAAAGTAGCGAGCCAGCTTTTAATTTTGATAATATGAGCACTGATGGTAGCAGATGAGAGCTTGCTACTACTGGTAAAAGCATTACTAGCCACTTCCTGCCCAGTAGACTCGGCCTTTTGGGATTCTGATAATTGTGAATCTAACGATGATGTTAAATTTGACGACGGTAAGGTTGAATTTTGCGATGCTAAGGCTTGTGGTACAAGGGCGTAAATCTCGGTACGGTTGCAGGTAGAGACAATCACACTACCATCTGTGAATGCTTCTAACTGTTTGAGCGCGATATTCACATCGTCACCTACTAACGCCAAGCGCTCTCGTAGAGCGACTGGTGCAGTTTTGTGATTGACCCCAATGACCACTAATCTCATTATTGATAGACCATAAAAATGATGCTCATCTGCCAACCGCTCTATCTTATTATTTTTAAAAGACAGTTTTGGACGACAGCGTTAAAAGAAATAATCTGAAAACCGCTTATTATATCATTATTGCCAGCTTTAATTAACACTCGCCTACCGATGATAACTATTTGCTTGTATCTGGGCGCGCATGTCACAAATCAACTACTCATACGATTGGTAAAGCCAATGTTTGAATTTGAGCAAATGTTTAAAAAATGCTCACAAACCATTCGCTTACTCTGCATTAAATTGTTATATTTTCATAATATGCTGACCAATATTGATAGCGAATTATCGTCATAGATAGTCAGATAATCATGCTTTGCCCACCAGCTATTGTTAGAATAGTTAATACTACTATCTGAGTAACACGGTCACTATTGTTTATACCAGCTATCTACTCTTATAATGTTTGTCATGGGTACTCGTTACCAACATTTAGTTTAAAATAATTAAAACATATAGTTAGAAAACTGCTAAACAGCTACGGCGTTACCCTCCCTAGATGTACGGCTTGTACAATCTGCAGACGGCTGCCTTGTACCCGTTTTAGAATTCTTTGGCTATAGCTTATCTTATCGATATAGATAAATAATGGGCAAATACGGTTATCTATGATTTTTTTCGGGTCATTACTTCGATCAAAACTTGCGCATGACGCCCAATCGAATCTTCATGCTTTATGGCATGACATTATTGAACGTCTATGGCAACACTATAAGCTAACATTATCGTTGGCCGTCTGTCTGTGCCTAGGATCTTCTTCTGTATACGCAAACCCTTCCAACGTCTTATTACAGACCACTGGACCCAGCGTATCAGCAGCTATCATAGACGACAACGCATACAGCAACAATGCATCGAATAACAATGCGACGAGTCATACTACAACAACTATCCATACAAGCATACAGCCCACAGGAAAGGTTGCCAATATTGATGGCCTAGCCCCAGCAAGCCTATGGCAACCTGAGCTCGAAGAGCCAAGTTTATATGCGCTGCTAGATGCGGAATTTTCAGCAGATCGTGATGACAAAAAGCGCGCGATTACTATCTACAAGCAGCAATCTTTTAAAGAAGATGCGACGGCAGTCTTTGAGCGCGCGCTTAGCTTGTCTTTGCGCAATGAACGGGTCGAGGATTCGTTACAGTTTGCCAAAACATGGCAAGACCAAAACCCCGATCACGTGCCTGCTTGGTTTTATGTGGCGCATTTGGCGCTACGAGCACACGACTACTTGCTAGCTGGCGAGACATTGAATCGTATCTTGCGTTACGACCCTAGAGCAGACCTAAGCGAAATCCTTATCGGTATCTATCCAAACGATGATGAAGATAAGCGTGAATTACTTGCCGCGCTACAGCCGCTAGATAGCGAGCAAAATGCTTCATTGTCCGTATTAAAAGCAGGCTTGCTTTACCAATTTAATGAGCCTGAAAATGCCATTATCCATATCAACCGTGCTTTAGAACGCCAACCAGACTATGTGCCTTTTATTACGTTAAAGGCCGACATATTGCGCAAAATCGTTACTGCTGAGACAGTAATCAATTATGTCAGCCAAGCACGACTGCGTAATCCAGACAGTAAGAACCTTTACTTGTATGAAATCCGCTATTTGTTGGACTTAAAGCAAAGCCAAGAAGCGTGGGAGTTATTACTAAAAGCACATAAGCATTTTAATGATGATGCTGAGATTACTTTATTAGCAGCATTAGTGAGCTTGGATATCGAAAAATATGATAATGCCGATCAGTTACTCAATATGCTGGCAAAGACACCCGCTTATCTTAATCAGGCTTATTACTATCTCGGTATCAGTGCTGAGCGCCAGCAGAAATTTGAACAAGCCAAATACTATCTCAATGGTGTCATGCAAGAAGACTTAGTGCTAGAAGCTCGTAGAAAAGTCGTCGCATTTGAATTACTCAATAACAATACTAAAGCGGCAATGTCAGTTTTAGAAAAGCTGCGTAAAGACTTTGAAGTATTTGCACCTGACACGTTTGTGATGCAAGCCGATATCTTATGGCAGCAAAACAAACCTGACGAAGCGCTGAGCCTATTAACGAAAGCTGCGCGTAATTATCCTGATAATGAAATGCTCTTGTTTGCACGTGCCCAGCTCCTCGATGACAAAGAAGACTATATCGTAAAACGGCCCCTACTCAACCACTTACAGGCTTTAGATCCTAGCAATCTGTCTTATAAGCTCAGTTATGCACAGCTACTATTGGCCAACGAACGCAGCTCTGAGCAAGGTCTTGCGCTTGCGACAGCGATCATTAAAATTCACTATGATGACCCACGTTACGATAATGAGCTACATCTACAAGCACTCAATATCCTAGCAAGCAATGCGCTGGCTAACAAAAACTACCAGCAAGTTATCGACTACCTACAGACACCTTATGACGTGTTGCCTACGCTACGTTCAGGTGCTTTACTGTTACGTGCGTATCAAGGCCTAGGTAATAATGAAAGAGTCGAGACACTACTTACAGACTTGCAGAAACGCTTTTCATTCGGACAGCATAATATTAATGATCGCATACAGCTGTATTAAATACATGGTCAATAATCCATTTTGATAGTAGGTAAAGCAGTTCAACGATTGCTGAGCACTTAATTACAAGGCACTTATAAGAAGCTAACAGCCACGCATAACTGAGTAACAAATAACACTTAAGCTAATATCTTTGTAAATTTGTTCATTATTGGGGAAACATCATGTCAGTAGTTACTACTTCTTATAAGCTTAATAGAGTCACTCTATTCACGGCCATGGCAGCAGCGCTCGTGATAACATCTGGTTGTCAGTCATTAAAAACAGCGAGTGCGACTACCAACCAACCAACCACAACTATACAAGAGCAACCACAAAAGCTTGAGACCTTTAATATTACTGGCAAAATTGGTGTAACGATGCCTGCTAACGACACCACAGGCGCTCAAGGTGGCAGTGCCTTTTATGCGTGGGGACAACAAGAAGACCGCTTTGCTATCGAGCTGATTGGCGCGCTAGGTATCGGTAAAACCAATATCGAATATGATGGTCAAACCGCCACGCTAGTCAGTGAAAAAACAGGGTCATTGACAGCCAATGATCCTGAGACTCTATTGAAAAAAGCAACCGGCTGGCAGGCTCCTATCTCACAAATGCCTTATTGGATATCTGGTCGTCCAGCACCTTCAGACAGTGCGCCAGAAATGGATGCCCAAAAGCGCTTAATCAGCTCAGTTAACGGTGAGTGGACTGCTAGCTTCACCTATAAGGGCACTGATAAGCTACCGAGTAAAATCAGCGCTGTGCAGCCTCAAGGTAACAAGGTCGTGATGACGATTAATCACTAACCTATCGCTCATTACATCACTCACTAGTTAGAGCAATGACCCATCAAGCCACCGTTGCTTACTAAGCTAGCCGTTTATGGCTGAAAACTTTATGACTGTACATTATGATTGAAAATATAGCCGCATCGTCTGCCTCTACTATCACACGCTTATCCCCTGCAAAGATTAATCTGTTTTTGCATATCACTGGTAAGCGCGCTGACGGCTATCATGATTTACAAACGGTCTTTCGCTTGCTCGATTGGGGTGATTATTTACATTTTTCAATAGACAGTGATGTCGACGCTGATACTAGTGATAACACGTTAGAAGCTACGAATCTTTGCCATCAATTACTATCACTAAATGGCGCAGAAGCGATAACGACCAGCATAGAAGACAATCTCATTTTTAAAGCAGCATACGCATTATTAGCTGCTTCAGTACTATCTGACAAGCTACCTAAGCAGTTAGCATCAGTGAATGTCACTTTAGATAAACATTTACCAATGGGTGCAGGATTGGGTGGTGGCTCCTCTAATGCTGCCACCACCGTATTGGTATTAAATGAGATTTGGCAGCTTGGCTTTACTTGTGATGAGCTTATAAAAATCGGTGCAAAAGTGGGCGCTGATGTGCCCATATTTATCTTTGGGCAAGATGCGATTGCGATGGGTATTGGTGAGGAACTGACCGCCATTGATTTACCAGAACAGCAATATTTGATTCTGACACCTGATGCACACGTCAACACTGCCACACTTTTCGCTCATCCAAAACTAGAGCGAGGCATCACGCCCCTATCGATTGAAACCATTCAAAACCAATACGCTGATTATGTACAAACGCTCACTGCGCCCTATCACAATGTTTTTACGCCAGTGGTGACGAGCCTCGCACCTGCTGTTAAAGAGGCTTTACGTTACTTACAAAGGTTAGAGCAGCACGCGATGGGTACAGCACGAATGACTGGCTCTGGTAGCGCAGTGTTTTTACCTTTGGATGCAAGCGTGACTACTGACAAAGCACTTTTAGCCAAGTGGATTGCGGAAGCACCTTGTAAGGGATACGTGGTTGGGAGTTTATAATTTTTTATTATTACTCCCATACCCTTATAGTTTTAACTGTAATCTAAGAGATTAGAAACATTACCTGTTGTATTCAACTTTAAAAAGTATTTTATTATCCAATAAAAAATCTCAATACTTCAAAATACCATAGGCAATTAGCTTTAATTCAGTGATCAGCTTTAACTTTAGTCTCTCAAACCTACCTCATTACGAATAAAAGCCATAAAAAGGCGCAAATGACTTGCAAAATCTGAAAAATTACTTATAATAGGTCGCCTAAATAGGGGTATAGCCAAGTTGGTAAGGCATCAGGTTTTGATCCTGACATCCGTTGGTTCGAGTCCAGCTACCCCTGCCATTTTTAAGTTCGAAGCGTTTGATATGTATACATTATAAGTGAATTATAAATCGTCACTTATGGTATTACCATTGACAACGCCATCCCAGTTTCGGTATAGTTCGCAATGAACGCCGCTAGGGGAAGTTAGATATTAAACGGTTTATCCGTTTTGTAGTTAACTGAAAGGTCGTAACGCCATTCTAGAAGTAACAATTATTAAAAGTTACTGCTAGAAATCGGACGTACACAGCCTAGACATTACAGGGGTATAGCCAAGTTGGTAAGGCATCAGGTTTTGATCCTGACATCCGTTGGTTCGAGTCCAGCTACCCCTGCCAT